>JAVVRO010000052.1:3736-11313 GCA_036654695.1 Angelakisella sp.
ATAACACGGAAAAGAGAGGATGGGATTTCGTTGGATTCTAAAAAACACTATCCGGCTGTGCCGAACTGTTTTAAAATCACAATTAAGAACGCCCCCTATTATTTTATCGCGCCTGCTGTGCTGGTCTACCTGCTGTTTATGGTTTACCCCATGGTGCGTTCGCTGGTGCTGTCGTTTCAAAGCTTTGATGCCGGCAAGTACACCTTCGCGGGGCTGAGTAACTACATAACGCTGACACAGGATCCCATTTTTTGGAAAGCACTAGGCAACACATTTATCTATCTGGCCATTCAGGTGCCGTTAATGATTCTTCTGTCGTTGACCTTTGCTGTACTGCTGGATCAAAAGTTTCTGCGGGGCAAGGCGTTTTTTCGGATGTCGCTCTTTTTACCCTCCATTACCGCGCTGGTGGCCTATTCGCTGGTATTTAAGCTGCTGTTTAACTCCGACTACGGTATGATTAACTATCTGCTTAGTCTGGTGGGGATTGACAAGGTTGACTGGCTGAACACCACCTGGGGGGCGCGCACCACTGTCATTTCCGGCATCACTTGGCGCTGGACAGGCTATAACATGATTATTATGATTGCGGGGCTGCAAGCCATTCCCGAGTCGCTGTATGAATCGGCGGACATCGACGGTGCCTCGGCAATGCAAAAGTTTCGCCGCATTACCTTTCCCATGATGAAGGCCATCATTTTGTTTGTCAGCATTACCTCCACCATCGGGACACTGCATCTATTTGATGAATCGCTTATTTTAACCAACGGCGGGCCCGACAACGCCACCATTACCATTGGGCACTACCTGTACAACACCGGCTTCCGGTACTTTAAATTCGGCTATGCCGCCGCCATCAGTTACGCACTGATGCTCATTATCGCGGTGCTGTCCTTCCTCCAGTTCAAGGTGACCAAGGGGGGCGAGGATCGATGAAAAAACGCTTTTTGACCTATGCCCTACTGAGCATCGCGGTGGTAGTTTCGCTTTTTCCTTTCCTCTTTATGTTCCTTTCGGCCACTAACTCCAATCACGAAATTCTTGCCTTCCCGCCGTCGCTGGCCGTCGGCAGTTACCTTGCGCAGAATATGGCGACGCTTAACAGCAAAATAAATATCTTTCGGGTACTGCTCAATTCCCTGCTGGTGTCGTCAGTCTTTACCCTGCTGATTATGGTCATTGACGCCATGGCAGGCTACGCGCTGGTCAAGTTTAGTTTTAAAGGCAAGGGGGTCATTTTTGCCTGCATTATGCTGACCATGATGATTCCCGCTGAATCAATGTACATCCCGCTGTTTACCATGATATCCGGCATGGGGCTGGCCAACACCTTTCCCGCGGTCATCCTCCCACCGCTGGCCAACGCCTTTGGTATCTTTTTAATGCGGCAAAACCTGATGGCCTTTCCCACTACGCTCATGGAAGCCGCGCGCATTGACGGTTACGACGAAATGCAGATATTCTGGCGAATTGTTATGCCCAACATGAAGCCCGCGCTGGCGGCGCTGGGGATTTACATGTTTATGAGTGCTTGGAACAGCTTTATGTGGCCGCTCATTATTTTAAGCACCAAGGACATGTACACCTTCCCTGTCGCCCTTGCCACGCTGGACGGCAACCAATGGCGCAAGGATTACGGCGTCATTATGCTGGGTGCGTCAATTACTACCTTACCGATTATGGCGATCTTCCTAATCTTCCAAAAGCAGTTTATTGCGGGAGTGATGGGCGGCGCCATTAAGGAATAAATTAAAGGAGTGTTTGGAAAATATGAAAAAACTGATTGCGGTACTCATGGCTTTGACAATGGTTGTGCTTTGCGGCGCCTGTGGAAAAGCGCCTGTGAACGCCCCCTCCGGCAAAATTGAGGGCGAGTTAACCGTTTGGAGCTGGGACTTGGCGCTTGCCTATCTTTCGGATGTGGGCAAAATCTTTATGGAGAAAAACCCCGGCGTTAAAATTACCTTTGAGGAGATGGGAACCGAGCAGGTTTACAACAAGCTGACCACCTCGCTGGCCAGCGGCACCGGTCTGCCCGATTTGGTTACCATCGAAGGCGAGCAGATGGGCAAGTTCGGTGGCAAGTTCCCCGACAAATTTATTGACCTGACAAAGGATGTCAACGCGGCAGACTTTTTACCCATTAAGGTTGCGGAAGCAACCGTGGGTGGCAAAATTCTTGCCTACCCGTGGGATGCCGCTCCCTGCATGATGTTTTACCGCAAGGACATGTACGACAAGGCGGGCGTGAACGCCGCGGATATTAAAACCTGGGATCAGTTCATTGAAGCTGGTAAAAAGGTACAAGAAAAGAACCCCGGCGTGGCGATGATGCCCATGGCAACCTCCCGCCGCGACCACATTTTCCGCATTATGCTGATGCAGCAGGGGCAGTTCTACTTTGACAAGGACGGCAAGTCCTGCCTGAACACCCCAGAGGCCATTGGTGCCATGGAAAAGGTCAAAAAGCTCCTTGATTCCGGCGTGACCATGAATGAAACTGACTGGGACAACTATGTCACCTCCATTAAGGAGGGCAAGGTCGCCTCGGTGCCGGATGGCATTTGGATGGCCGGTACCATCAAGGATTTATCCCCCGAGGACAGCGGCAAGTGGGCAGTCATGTCTATGCCCCAGTACAGCGAAACCACCACCGGTGAAGCCAGCAACGGCGGTTCGGTGCTTGCCATTCCCGCCAGCACCAAAAATGTAACCACAGCAAAGGCATTTGCCAGCTTTGCCATGACTGACCTTGACAATCTGTCCTACGGGCTGGAAAAATATGCTCTGTACCCGCCCTATCTGCCTGTTTACAAGCTGGATATCTTTAATCAGGCCGATGCGTACTTTGGTGGCCAAAAGGTAAACGCCATGTTCAGTGACATCGGCGGACGCATCCCCAGTGTCAACTATACCCAGAACTTTGCCGAGGCGCTGGAAACTGCCAAGAATGCCGTTGCCAAGGTGCTGCTCAAGGGCGAGGATATCAAAACCACTATGGACAACCTGCAAAACGAATTTGTCGCCAAGTTCGGCAAATAGTTTTTTTACGGCTACCACTATTCAGTTCATGAAATAGTAGGATGAAAACGCGCAGTCCCTCCGGTTTTTCGGCGGGCTGCGCGTTTTTTTGCTGTTTGCTCTTGACAAACTGCATTTCATGTTATATAGTTAGTTACATAAGTAGTTAACCAACTTACAGAGTGACCATCGAAGCACTGCCTCGGTTGTCACAGAAAGGATAGTGATTCACACGCAAATTAATTTTGAAAGCGAAACTCCCATCTATGTCCAGATTGCAGAGCAGATTGAAGACGGTATTTTGTCCGGCGCTTTTCCACCGGAAACACAGGTGCCCTCCACCACCGAGCTTTCGGTAAGCTACCGAATTAACCCGGCAACAGTGCTAAAGGGGATGACTATTTTGACCGACTGCAATATTTTGTACAAAAAGCGAGGCGTGGGGATGTTTGTCAAGGACGGCGCGGCAGGACGGATTTTAGCGAACCGCCGACAGACCTTCTACGAGCACTTTGTAGTAAATCTGCTGCGCGAGGCCGACAAGCTGGGCATTGGCAGAACAGAGCTGATTGAAATGATAAAGAAAGAGGAAAACACCGATGGCAATTGAACTAAATGGCATCACCAAGCAATTTAAGACGGTCACCGCGTTGGAGAATGTGACCTGTACCTTGGCGGACAACAAAATTTATGGCCTGCTGGGGCGCAACGGCGCGGGCAAAACAACCCTGCTCAGCCTGATTACCAACCGGCAGTTTGCCAGTGCGGGCACAATTTTGGTTGACGGTGAAAATGCCGTGGAAAACGACCATGCGCAGGGCAAGATTTACTGCATGGGCGAGCAAACCTACTTTCCGAACGAAATTAAGGTGCGGGAGCTATTCCGCTGGACAAAGGAGTTCTATCCCGCCTTTGACACCGACTACGCCAACGCGCTGACCAAAAAGTTTGCGCTGGACACCAAAAGCCAGTTTAAAACCCTTTCCACTGGGTATGCCTCCATCTGCAAGCTGATTGTGACCATGGCCACCGGAGCCCCCTATCTGCTGTTTGACGAGCCGGTGCTGGGGCTGGATGCAAACCACCGCGAGCTGTTCTACCGCGAACTGCTGACATTGTACAGTGAAAAGCCCTGTACTGTCGTCATCTCCACCCATTTAATTGAGGAGGTTGCGGATGTCATTGAACAGGTGGTCATGCTAAAAAGCGGCAAGCTGCTGATGGATCGTCCGGTCGAGGAGGTCATGAAGCTGGGCTACACCGTTTCTGGCAGAGCCAGCGAGGTAGAGCAGTTTTGCAAGGGCAGGACGGTGCTGTCGGTTGACGCGCTGGGCGGGCTAAAAACTGCCTGTCTGTACACCCCCGACGGCAACAGACCCAGCATTCCCGCCGAGCTGGATGTTGGCGCACTCGACCTGCAAAAGCTGTTTATTCAGCTGACAAATGCTTCCGGTGACGAACGAAAGGATGGAATGCAACAATGAAAATAAAGCAGATGACAAAGTGGTATTGCAGCTATATGGGGATGACGGTACTATTCATGTTTGGCGTGTTGGCCCTACTTTACCTGCTGTCCTACGTTATGCTGATAAGCAGCAGCGAAACAAATTTTACCATCAACGGCAGTGAGGTTGCAACTGCCATTACCCTATTTATCAGCGGCATTGCCATGTTTGCCGCGGCACTGCGGTTTGGCTGCACCAACGGTCTGTCGCGCAAAGCGGTGTTTTGGGGCAGCTGCACGGGGCTGGTGGTAACCTGCATTGCGGTCATGGCGGGTAACCTGGTTTTACTGTGGGTAGGCATACTGACCCGTGGCGAAGGAAACAGCAGTTTTCTTTACGCCCTGTATCAGGAGTACATGGAACAGGCGCAGCCGGTCATGCGGTGGCTGCTTTCGGCGCTCTGGCTGTTTGGGGTTACTGCAGCTGCAATGCTTACGGGAATGGTCGTCGGCGGCATATACTACCGGCTGGGCAGGATTGGCCGGGTGCTGTGGGCAGCAGGGCTACCGGTTACTCTCTTTGTTATATTGCCGCTGGTGCTGTCGGTAAGCGGCAAGTCCACCCTGCACACACTACTCAATATTGTCAGCGCTTTTGCAACCTTTTTGCTGGCAACGCCGCTGCATCTGCTGCTGGTGCTGCTGGGCTGCATTCTGGTGCTTTTGGGTGTTGACTGGCTGTTAATGCGCCGCGCACCCATTCAGGCCGCATAACAAAAAGCCGCCCTTGCCGCTACAGCAGCTTGCAGAACTGCTTAAAGGCGGTGGGCAGGCCGATGCGCTCGGTCAGCTCCTCCCGAGTAACCCATACAAAGGTATCCACCCTGTTGGCACACTGCGCCAAATAGCCGTGCATCTGCCACTCCACATGGGTAAACACATGGCGCTTGGCAGGCAGGGCGCGCAGGTCACAGGGGGCAAGCCCGGCCTTTCCTAGCCATTCGGTGGCTTGTTCCGGTGACAGCAGGCCATCCAGATTGGGGAACTCCCAAAGTCCTCCCAGCAGGCCGCCCGCTGCCCGCTTTCGCAGCGCAACCTTGTCCCCGCAGCACAGCAGCAGCACCGTCTTGTCCTCCTGCCGGCGCTCCTTTTTGGTTGCCTTGACCGGCAGAACCGCCTGACTGCCCTGGGCATAGGCCTTGCAACAAAAGGCCAGCGGGCAGCTGTCGCATTTTGGTGCGCCGTTAGGCAGGCAGACCACCGCGCCCAGCTCCATTAAGCTCTGGGTAAAGTCGCCGCAGCGGGTGGGGTAAACCTCGGCTAGTGCGGTGGCAGTGCGCACCCGAAAGGACGCATTGGCAAGGTCGGTGGCGTCGGCGGTCAGTCGGGCGACCACCCGCAGCACATTGCCATCCACCCCGGGGGTGGGCTGGCCAAAGCTAATGGAGGAAATGGCTCCCGCCGTATAGTCGCCAATGCCCGGTAAGCTACGAATTGCGTCAAAGTCGGCGGGAAACTCCCCGCCGTACTCGGCGCAAATTTTTTTTGCTGCCTTTTGCAGGTTACGCACCCGCGTGTAGTAGCCCAAGCCCTCCCACAGCTTAAGCAGCAGCTCCTCGTCGGCATCCGCCAGTGCCTGTATGGTGGGTAGCTCCTGCATAAAGCGCCGGTAGTACGGAATCACTGCCTCGACCCGCGTTTGCTGTAGCATAATCTCGGACACCCATACCCGGTAGGGAGCCGTATTTTCCCGCCACGGCAGCACCCGCGCGTTTTGGTCGTACCAGGCCAACAGTGGCTGCACAATAGACAACAGGCGTTGCTTACTCATCTGGGTGCCCCCTTCAAAATTTATCGTTTTAACACCATCAGTATAGCAGAATTATCTAAAAATTGGAACGCTTTTTTGTTGACGCAACCGGTTTATTGTGTTACCATTGGAATAGATAAAAAAGAAAGCAGAGGTGGTATCTCGTTGGACAGTAGCACTGGGCGAAGTAGTTTTCCGGCCGCAGCGGACACAGGTCAGCAAAGATACTCACCGGCATCGCATTGCTAACAGCATGCGGTGTTTTCTTAGTGGTGGGCAATAATGCTGTCGCGTCTGTGACCGGACGCGACAGCATTTTTTGTCACATTAAGGAGGAATAGCATGAATAAAAACGTATTAATGACCCTGCTGGAGGAGAAAAAGTTTAAATCGGTACACGAGGTTTTGTCGGCCTACCACCCGGCGGATTTGGCCGCGCTGCTGTCCGAGCTGGACAGCGAGACTCTGGTAATGGCCTTTCGACTGATTGAAAAGGAAAAGGCGGCGGAGGTTTTTTCCTACATGGACAACGACATCCGCCAAACGCTGCTGAGCACCTTTAGCAAGCAAGAGGTGCAAACGCTGCTAAATGCCATGTTCGCGGACGATGCGGCGGATTTTTTAAGCGACATGCCCGCCAATGTAGTAACGCAGCTGCTGGAAAATATCGACAAGGACAGCCGTGCCGACATTAACCACCTGCTACAGTATTCCGAGGACAGCGCCGGCAGCATTATGACCGTCGAATTCATTGAGCTAAACCCCGACCTGACGGTCAGTGAAGCGCTGACCAAGATACGCACCGTTGGCATTGACAGCGAAACGGTCTACACCTGCTATGTTACCCAGCGGCACAAGCTACTGGGAATTGTTACCGCCAAGGACCTGCTGATTAGCAGCGGCGATACCGTCATTCGTGGGCTGATGAACGAAAGCTATATTTCGGTGAAAACCAGCGACGACCGGGAGGATGCTGCCAACCTGTTCCGCAAATACGGCTTAATTGCCATTCCCGTGGTGGACTCCGAGGGCTGCATTGTGGGAATTATCACCTTTGACGACGCAATGGACGTGCTGACCGAGGAGGCGACCGAGGATATTCACAAGATGGCCGCCATTACCGCAAGTGACGAAGCTTACCTGAAAACCTCGGTCTTTCACCATGCCCGCAACCGGATTCCGTGGCTGCTCATCCTAATGTTTTCCGCCACGCTGACCGGCATGATTATTTCCCACTACGAGCAGGCCTTCGCCGTGGTACCCATGCTGGTCTCCTTTATCCCCATGCTGATGGATACCGGC
>JAVVRO010000053.1:0-11306 GCA_036654695.1 Angelakisella sp.
GCCTGACGGCTCACTCCCAGCAGGGAGGAAAGCTCCTCCTGAGAAAAATTGCGGCTTTTGCGGTGCTCCATCAGTCGGTTTGCGGTATTGATATTCATTCTGTCGATTCCTTTCCGGAGGGGAATTATCTCCCTCGCAGGGCAGTTTTACGCCCCGCCGGTGGGCGATAGGCCATTGCGATGTGCAGACACACCGCGTGATACGACGATTAGCCCAGCTTGCCGCTGAGCGCAACCACCATAAAGAGCATTGCCACGACCAGCAGCAAGAAAAGCATGGGGTTTTTGCGGCGGCGGCCGGACTGACTGCCCGGTGTGCGGGGCTCATGCTGAATGGTGTGGTGGCCAATGGGACGTTCCCGCTTATACATGCTGCTTCCCGCCAATAATGACCTTGCGCAGTGCCAAGGTTTCTTTGTCCAGCACCAATACATCGGCCTTGCGACCCACCGCCAGCGTTCCGTAGCGGCTGCTTAGGCGTGCGGCCTTGGCAGGAGCGGTAGTGGCGGCATGAATGGCCTGCTCCAGCCCCACACCAAACCGAACCGCGTTGCGGAACCCGTCGTACACGGTAATGGTGGAACCCGCAATGGTGCCATCGGCCAAAAACGCCTTGCGCTTTTCCACCGTTACGGCAAGCCCGCCCAGCAAGTAGTCGCCATCCGGCATGCCGGCAGCGGACATGGAGTCGGAGATGAGCACCGCGCGCTCCCCCAGCATCTTGAATGCGGTACGGATGGCGCAGGGGTGGCTGTGAATGCCGTCGCAGATGAGCTCGGCGGTAACATTGCTGTCAAAGGCCGCACCAATTAAGCCCGGCGCGCGGTGGGCAAAGGGCTGCATGGCATTGTACAGGTGGGTAATGTTGGAAGCGCCTGCCTCAATGGCCGTCATTGCGGTATCGTAGTCGGCGGGCGTATGTGCCAGCGACACAACCACCTCGTCCTTGACCGCACGGATAAATTCCAGCGCACCCTCGGCAGTGGGCGAAACATCCACCAGCAAAATGCGTCCGCCGCTGGCCTGATTTAGCTCCCGCAGCAGCGCGGCGGTGGGGGGAATGATATACTGCGCGTCGTGGGCACCCTTTTTGACCTCGCTGATAAACGGCCCCTCCATGTTAATGCCGATAATTGCCGCGCCGTCGGTGCCCTTGGCAGCCTTGCGGCCAATCTTCGCAAAAATATCGGTCAGCGTCTGCGGAGCAAGTGTCATGCCGGTAGCAGCAACGCCCACCACGCCGTTATCGGCGTAAAAACGGCACATAGTGTCCATTTCTTCGTCGTTGGCGGTACAAAAATCCAAGCCCTTGCAGCCGTGGCTGTGAATATCCACAAAGCCGGGAATCACAAGGCAGTCGGAGCAATCCTCGCCCTGCCCTGCCAGTGCCGGCGCAATCTCGGTAATGGTGTCTCCCTCAAAGCGCAGCGACATCGGTTGCAGCTTTCCTTCAAAATAAAGCTGTCCATTCTTTAACAGCATCACAATACTCCTCCTTCTATTTTGTTCCTAAAACAGGAATGTCTACTAAGTAGAAGTTTACTACATTTTACAATAAAAAGCTATAGGGATTCGTTATTTTCATTATGCGAATAATATGCTATACTATGCCATAGAAGCACACGAAAAGGGGGGAATGCCGGTGAAAAAGCTGTTTTTGATGATTTGGCGGGTGCTGGTTAATGCGGACAAGCTACTGTCGCTGATTGTCGTTGGCGTTTCGGCGTTAAGCATGGCACTGCTGGTGGGGCTTGCCTCCTTTGGGGATGTGGGCTGGCGTTCCGTTCAGGTGCAGGCCATTGCCATCGCCATTGGCATTGTGGGCGCGCTGGTTGCTTCGGCCTTTGACCCGGACGACCTTGCCCGGCTCTGGAAGCTCTACCTGCCGCCGGTGGTGCTGCTCATGGTCATGACCTACATTTGGGGCAGCGGGCCCGATGGCTCGGACAATGTAAGCTGGCTGGATTTGGGCCCGGTGATGGTGCAGCCCTCTGAATTTCTCAAAATCGCCTTTATTCTGACCTTCGCCCTGCATTTAAGCAAGGCGCGTGAGGAGCTGAACAAGCCCCTAACCCTGCTGCTGGTATTGGCACATGGCGCGGCTCCGGTAGCGCTCATCATCTTGCAGCGGGACGACGGCGTTGCGCTGATTATGGCGGGGATTATTGCGGCGATGCTGTTTGTGGCGGGCATCAGTCACAAGCTGGTGCTGGGCGGCATTGGGGCGGTGGTACTGGGGTTGCCGATTATCTGGTTCAAGGTGATGTCGGAGTATCAGCGAATGCGCTTTATGGTGGTGTGGAACCCTGCCCTTGACCCCCAGGGCGGCGCGTACCAGCAGCTCAAGGGGTTGACCGCGCTGGGCGCCGGGCAGGTGTTTGGCAACGGCCTGTTCAGTGAAAATCACATCCGGGTACCCAACAATTACAACGACTTTATCTTTACCTTTTTGGGGGAAGCCTTTGGCTTTGTGGGCTGCTTTTTCCTGCTGGTGGCGCTGGCGGTCATCTGCGGGCGGATGCTGCAAACCGGCTACCTTGCCAAAAGCTATACGGGCAAGTTTATCTGCGTGGGGGTATTCGCCATGTTCGCCCTGCAAACGGCGGTCAATGTCAGTATGTGTCTGATGATTATGCCGGTGATTGGGGTGACACTGCCACTGGTTTCGGCGGGTGGCAGCTCGGTGCTGTCTGCCTATGCCGGCGTGGGACTGGTATTGGGCGTCTACGCATCCAACAACAAGAATATGTTTAGTAACTAGGTACCGCTATTTTTTAGCACACGGCAGACATCGTTAGGATGCGCGCCGTGTGCTAACTTTATGGATTATTTGTTTAGGATGCGGTCAATCTCAACCATCGACAGAATGTAAATTTTAATGGCCTCCAGAATGTCGTCAAGGAAGATGGCCTCGTCAGGCTGATGCACACCGCCGTGCCCCTCGGGCAGCTTCAGGGGCAGCTTGCGGTCACTTTCCATCCCAAACCCGATGGCGTTTTTTAGCTTGCGGGCATAGGTGCCGCCGCCCATGACATAGGGGGTGGAGTCCCTGCCGGTAATTTCGCTGTAACAGCGGCAGAGCTGCTGCACCATGGGGTCATCCTTGGGGAGGTAGGCCGGCGCGCTGTCGCTGCAAAAGCGCTCGCTCCAGCCGGCGGCGGCAAAGTAGCCGCACATGCCGGCAATGACCCGTTCCCCCTTGTCGGTGACCGGGTAGCGAATGTTAAAGTTGAGCTTCAGGGCACCGTGAATGAGCGACGCTACGCCGGAAATGCAGGTAAGTGCGCCGGAGGGCGCATCGCTGGCAGCAATACTGATAACCTCGCCGGTGGTGTCGGCCAGTGTCCGGGATGCAAAGCTGAGAATTTCACGGTCGCTTTCGGGCAGTAAGGTTGCCGCTGACAAAAATGCTGCCAGCTGCTGCACGGCGTTAATCGAGCCGTCGGGGTGCGCCGCGTGGGAGGATTTTCCCGCCATGACGACCTCGGCGCAGCCGTCGCGCAGCCGCACACTAATAGCGCCGTTGCCGGCGGCAAGGGCTTTCAGCTCCTCGGCTTCGTTGGCGCGGCAAACCAGCACCGCCCGGGCGCTATCGGGTACCATGTTGCTGACCAGTCCACCGGAAAACTCCAAAATGCGACTAAACGGGGTGTCACAGCAGAACTCCATCTCCAAAATGCCCTTTTCGCCGTGGCAAACTGGGAAGTCGGTGTCAGGGACAATGGAAAAATCGGGCATGGGCTGTTCGGCGACAAAATGAGCAATGTCATCCATGCCGGTTTCCTCGCTGCAACCAAAATACAGGCGGATGCGGCTGGACAGCGCAAGCTCCGACCGGCGCAAAAAGTCCATGACATACACTCCCGCAACGGCTGCGCTCTTGTTGTCGGCCACACCGCGCCCAATTAGGCAACCCTCCTGCTCCACCGGGCGGTAGGGGGAATACACCCAACCGTTGCCCTCCGGCACTACATCTAGGTGGGAGAAGATGCCAATGGTTTTGTCCCCCTCGCCGCATTCGGCAAGGCCATAGTAATAGCCGTGGTTGCTTACCTGCAATCCCTTTTTTTCTGCCATGGCCAGCGCCGCATCCAGCACGGCGGCACAGCCCTTGCCAAAGGGGAACGCCCCCTCGGCATGTCCGCTGACACTGGGAATGCTCACCAAGGTTTTCAGGTCTTCGACAATAGCTGCTCTGTGTTCTGCCAAGTAACGGTCAATGGCCGCGTCAATTGAAGATTTCATCGTGATGGAGACCATCCTTTCTAGGTTGTATTGTAAACTAAAGTATAGTATGTAGTTGACAATCTTAAAAATACCACTATAATGGGTAGAGAATAATGAACGGTAAGGGTTTAGCGCAACAATCATCGATCATTCTTTTTGCTTCGCGTGATTAAGATGATGCGCTCCTGAACAGTTGTGCCGACGCGAAGCGGCAGAATGGATGATTTTTTATGACGAACAAAGTGGCAAACAAAATGTCGGTAAAAGAGTTGACCTTGGGCGCGATGATGGTGGCAGTAACGGCGGTTTCGGCACAGATTATGCTGCCGTTGCCCCTGACGCCCATTCAGTTTTCGTTGCAGGTATTTGCGGTGCTGCTGACCGCCGCCTTGCTGCCGCTGCGTCCGGCGGTGCTGTCCATGGTGGCCTATCTGCTGCTGGGACTATTTGGCGCACCGGTATTCGGCGGCTTCAAGGGGGGGCCGGGGGTACTGTTCGGCGTCACCGGCGGCTTTTTAATTGCTTTCCCGCTGATGACGCTTTGGGTGGCGTGGTTGCTGGAAAAGCAAAAAAGAGACGGCGTTCTGCCGCTCTTTTTGACCATGGCCAGCTCGCTGGTAGGCTGCTATCTGGTGGGCTGCCTGTGGTTTAGCATGGTGTCCGGCGCTAAGTTATCGGCTGCGGCTGCCGCCGCGGTTTGGCCCTTTGTCCTGCCGGATCTGCTCAAATGCGCTTTGGCGGCGCTCTGCGCGGTAGCCCTCCGGCGGGTCGGGAAGCTTACTCGCCAAACTCCTCGCTAATCATGTAACGGAAGCGGTTTTTTTCCGCCATTCGGTCAATGAGCTCCAGTACCACCACAACCGCGGCTGCCAGCACGGTCAGCTTGACCGCAAACCCAATCATCTGCCCTATTAGTTTCATTTTCGTTGCCTCCAATCTACAATTCGTATTTTATTAACAGTATAATACAGTTAGTAGTTTACAATTTCAAACTCGCCCATCGAGGCCAAGGCATATTCCTGCCCTGTGGCAAAGGCGGCGGGGTACAGGCTACCCTTGTGGGGCTTTTCGCTGTTGTCGCTGAGCTTATAGATGTTGCCCAGCAGCACGCTGCCAACGGCGGTTACACCGCTGCCCAGCAATTCTTCTATTGTGGTGCGGGGCAGGTAGGCTCGAATCCCCCAGTAGTAGCCCAAGTGATCCTCGTTGTCAATGGTGTGGGAATGCACCGACAGCGGCCTGTCGCCAGCGGGGCTTCGGACAAAGCAGCGCAGCGTGCCATCTGACCAGTTTTCCACAAAAATCTGGTTTTGACTGTTGCGGGTGGTAAACACCGCCTGCATCCGGCTTTCCTTGCAGGGTACCATTTCGTACGACCACAGCTCAAGCACCAGCTCGGTGGGGGTCATGCACAGGCGCACCTTGGCGTAAGGCTTGTAATCCCGTTGCTCCAGCGGGTAATCCACCACCTTGTAGGCGGGCAGCGTGTCCATCTTTGGGGCTCCGGTCTGGGAGCAAATCATATAGCTCATACTCAGCAACCCTTCTTTTGTAATATAGCAAGGTATCCACACAGTGCAATGGTTCATCGCCATGGGCAGAACAATCGGAATCGCCCCGGGAGGGGGAGAATACTCCTGCAACTTAAGGGAAGCGGTTGCCGATTCAGGGTGGTTGCCCTAGTAACAGTTTACCACAAAAAAGGCCGCCGCACCAGTATCAAATGACTGCGCGACGGCCTTTTTTTGCAATTTCTTCAATTTTTCATTTTAGCTTCAGGTAAAGCCCGGGGTCAAGATAGGCGCTGCCCTTTTTCATCGACAGATGCAGGTGGGGTTCCATGGAAATTTCGGCAGGGATGTCGCATAGGGTACCAATCTTTTGACCGCCCTTGACGGTTGCGCCCTTTTTCAGGTTTTTGTCAGGGGTGACGCCGCTACACGAGGACACAATGCCGTCCGGGTGTTTGATTTCCACAAAGCCGCCCCAAAGGGGGTCGGTGCCCATGGTGGTAATCACCCCGTCCGAAATAGCGCAGACGGTTGCACCCTTATCGCCTTTTAAATCTACCGCGTCGTGGGTGCGCCAGACATTGAGAGTTTTGTTTTTAACCAGCTCCCCGTTGCTGTAGGGCTGAATGACTGCCAAGGAAGGCATCGGCAAGGTATAGGGCGACTGCGCCAGCCTTTGCTCCGGCTTTTGCTGCGGCAAGGCTTCGGACGAGCCGGCCGAGCTGGAGGAGGACGAGGACGGCTGCGACAGCGAGGAAGCTGACGGCCGCGGCTCTTTGATATCCGGCAAGTTCTTTTCCACTCCGGCTACCGGTGGTTCTGGAATTATGCGGGGCTCGGTATCCTGCCATGTGGCGCTGCTCCCTTCGCTCTGTTGGGTAATTTCACGGTTATTCTGTTCAATGCTATTCAGAGTTTTGTTGGCGGTAAGCCATGCGGCAGCGGACGCTCCCACAATACAGACCGCCAGAACAAGGTAAAAGCCCTTGTCCTTTAAAAATACGCGCAGTTTATTATTTTTGTTGGGCATCATCTGTTTTATCACCTCGCCTATATTTTGCACCGCCTCGGCGAGGTTTATACAGGGCGTTGCACAGGAAGTTTTACATTTTGCAGCCAGTAAAAATTTCCTTGCCCCCAATGCAAAGCAGCAGCAGTCCAAAGGCGCGGCGCAGCAGAGATTCCGGCAGCAGGCCAGCCGTTACGCTGCCCAGCAAAATGCCGACCATGCCACCGGCTAGCAGCGGCAGCAACAGGCGGGTGTCTATCAGTTTGTTTTTGCGGTGGAACCACAGCCCCGCCAACCCCACCGGCAGGATAAACACTAAATTAATGCCCTGCGCTGCCCGCTGTCCCAGCTCCAGCGTTCCCAGATACAGCAGGAGCAGACTGCCGCCCCCAAGCCCCATAGCGCCCAGCATCCCCGCGCCAGCCGCCGCCAGCCCCATGGTCAGCCAGTCCATAGGAATCGCCCCCCGCCCCACAGCAGCAGTAGCCCAAAGAACAGCTTAAGCCATTTGACCGGCAAGCGACCCAGCAGCCAGCCGCCCACCAGCGCACCGGCCAGCCCCGGCAGCAGGTAGGGCAGGGCCTGCGCCGGGGTGAACCACCCGCGCTGCCAGTACAGCCCCGCGCTAAGCGCCGACAGCGGGACAATGACTGCTAGCGAGGTAGCGTGGCTCTGTTTGCCGCGCACCTCCAGCCAGTCCATCAGCGGCACCAGCACCATACCGCCGCCTGCGCCCAGCAAGCCGTTGAGCAGTCCCACCCCCACACCGCCCGCCAGCGCAAAGAGCTTTTTTTGTCGTTCCCCTTTATTTTTGCGCAAAAAAAATCACCTCACTGCCGTTAGTGTTCGGCGCGAGGTGATGTTCTATTCTTTTTTTGTGGGTGACAGCAAAAATGCGTGGGAAAGGTTTTCCGTCAGGTCAAAGGCCAGCTTGTACCGCTGCTTTTTGTAGTCAACGACGCAGACAAAGCTGGTCAGCAGTCCATCCTTGTCCAGCGTTGCGGTACGAATTTCTACCGCCTCCACCGGGAATTTTGCGGCCTTGGTAATCTCTGCCAAATTCTTGTCATCGCAAAGGTAGTCAACCGCCTGTGCCCAGCTGTTGTTGGCAATCAGCTGCTCGGTTGCCACAATCTGCGCTCCCCGCAGCAAAACCTTGCCCTTGGAAAGCGCCTTGCTGCAATCGGCCTCGGCAACAAAGCTGACCCACAGCGGGTTGCCCACAGTGACAAAGGCCACCCACAGCGTCACAGCGACCACTGCCAGCCGAATACACCGACCGGGAATGCGCAGGTTGCGAAAAAGCAACAGGTCGCGTTCCGGAGGGTAGCGTCTGCGGCGGCATTTTTTAACTGTTTCCGTTGCTGTCATCCTTGTCGCTCCTTTCGTTGGGCGGCTGCACCGTAAAGACCTTGCCAAGGTCGCGGCAGCCTTGCTTTAGGTCGGCAACCAGCTCTGCCCAGCCGCCGTCAAGGTTTAGGTCCAGCTGTGTAAGGATTTTGCCGACCAATTGGTTTGTGCTCAGCTCCGATTCCGCACCGAAAAAGTCGCGCTCCTTGACCGAGCGATAGCGCTTTTTCAGCGCGCGGCTTTTGCTGTCCGGCGAAGAACTGCCCATGCTTTCATAAAGACGCGCCATATCCAGCAGCAGCGCGCGGTATTCGTCCCGGCTCTGCCCTTTAAAGCGCTCCACCATGGCACGGTGCTCCTGCTCGTCCAAAAACCGCATCTCGGTCAGGGTGGCCTCGCCACCCATCGAGCGAATTTTGGCCGTCAGCTGCTGCGCTTTGGCAAGGCTTGTCCTGCTGGCGGGCAGCAGCGCCACGCCCTGCCGCAGGTACTCGGCACCCAGCTCCTTAAGCTTGCGCCAAACATAGACCCGGCACCCGCTGGGGGACATGGGTAACGTATAGCTGAGGGTCAGCCAGTTAAATTGTTCCATCCGGCGGTTCCCTCCTGTCGATATGGTTGAAGTGGTACTAAGATGCAGCCGCTGGAAAGCGCAGCGGAATTTTCTGCGTTCCAAAGGGAAAGAGGATAACAGCGTTTCATCGAATTATAGTAGCATTCCATTTACCAGTATACACAATGTTGAGGAGTTAGTAAACAGTAAAAAACACCCGCCGGCCAAATTCAGCCGACGGGTGTTGGGAGAGAACGTTACTGGAGGTCTTTAATTGCTGCCTGTGCTGCGGCCAATCTTGCAATCGGGACGCGGTAGGGCGAGCAGGAAACGTAGGTCAGGCCAACCTTGTGGAAGAACATGACCGATTGGGGGTCGCCGCCGACTTCGCCGCAAACACCCAGCTTAATGTCGGGGCGGGTCTGACGACCCAGCTTGCAGCTGATGTCAATCAGCTTGCCAACGCCAACTTGGTCAAGGCGTGCAAAGGGGTCTTGCTCGTAAATCTTCTTGTCGTAGTAAGCGCCCAAGAACTTGCCGGCGTCATCCCGGGAGAAGCCGAAGGTCATCTGAGTCAGGTCGTTGGTGCCAAAGGAGAAGAACTCTGCTTCCTTTGCAATCTCGTCCGAGGTGATGCAGGCGCGGGGAATTTCAATCATGGTGCCAACCTTGTAGTGCATGTCACTTCCGGCAGCCTGAATCGCAGCATCGGCAGTTTCTACCACGACGCCCTTGACATATTGCAGCTCCTTGACTTCGCCTACCAGCGGAATCATGATTTCGGGAACAATGTTCCACGAGGGATGCGCCTTTTTGACATTCAGCGCGGCCTGAATGACTGCCTTGGTCTGCATGGCGGCAATCTCCGGGTAGGTGACGGTCAGGCGGCAACCACGGTGACCCATCATGGGGTTAAACTCGTGGAGCGAGGCAATAATGCCCTTGAGGTTGGCAATGGTCATCTTCATTTCCTTGGCCAGCGACGCAATGTCTTCCTCGGCGGTGGGCAGGAATTCATGGAGGGGAGGATCTAGGAAGCGGATGGTAACAGGCTTGCCTTCCATTGCCTCGTACAGTGCTTCAAAGTCGCCTCTCTGCATGGGCAGCAGCTTTTCCAGTGCCTTTTCGCGCTGCTCTACCGACTCGGAGACAATCATTTCGCGCATAGCGGGGATTCTGTCCGCGTCAAAGAACATGTGCTCGGTACGGCAAAGGCCAATGCCCTCGGCACCGAACTCAGCGGCTTTTTTGGCATCCCGGGGGGTGTCAGCATTGGTGCGCACGCCCAACTTCCGGTATTTGTCAGCCCAAGCCATCAGGCGGCCAAAGTCGCCGGTAATGGCAGCAGGCACGGTGGGAATTGCTTCGCCGTAGATGTTGCCGGAGGTGCCGTCCAAAGAGATGTACTCGCCACGGTGCAGTGTTCTGCCACCCAGCTCAAAGTACCCCTCCTCCTCGTTCATTCTAATTTCGCCGCAGCCAGAGACACAGCAGGTGCCCATGCCCCGGGCAACGACGGCCGCGTGGGAGGTCATGCCGCCGCGAACGGTCAGAATGCCCTGAGAAACGTCCATGCCGTGAATGTCCTCGGGAGAGGTTTCCAAACGAACCAGAACCACTTTTTCACCCTTGCCGGCCATTTCTACTGCTTCCTCAGCGGTAAAGACAATCTTACCACAGGCAGCGCCCGGGGAGGCTGGCAGAGCGGTGCCCAAAGGCTTGGCCGCTTTCAGCGCCTTGGTGTCAAAGCCGGGGTGCAGCAGGCTATCCAGCTGCTTGGGGTCTACCATGCAAACAGCTTCCTGTTCGGTAATCATCTTTTCGTCCACAAGGTCGCAGGCAATCTTGAGGGCGGCGGCAGCGGTACGCTTGCCGTTACGGGTTTGCAGCATGAACAGCTTTTTGTCCTCAATGGTGAACTCCATGTCCTGCATGTCGCGGTAGTGGGTTTCCAGCTTGCCGCAGATGGCGACAAACTCGTCGTAAGCGACAGGGGAGATATCCTTGAGCTTGTCAATGGGGTTGGGGGTACGCACGCCGGCAACCACGTCCTCACCCTGTGCGTTCATTAGGAACTCGCCGAAAAGCTTTCTTTCGCCGGTGGCGGGGTTGCGGGTAAAGGCAACGCCGGTGCCGGAGGTATCGCCGGTGTTCCCGAACACCATCTGCTGTACGTTAACGGCAGTGCCCCAGTTGGAGGGAATGTCGTTCATTCTTCTGTAGTAGATGGCACGGGGGTTGTCCCAGCTGCGGAACACAGCCATGATGGCGCCCATCAGCTGCTCCCGGGGGTCACTGGGGAAGTCAAAGCCCTTTTTGGCTTTAAATTCGGCCTTAAACTGGTTGGCCAGCTTCTTCAGGTCGTCAGCGTCCAGCTCGGTGTCCAGCTTAACGCCCTTTTCTTCCTTCATCTTGGTAATCAGGTTTTCAAAGTATGCCTTGCCGACTTCCATTACCACGTCGGAATACATCTGGATAAACCGGCGGTAGGAGTCATAAGCAAAGCGGGGGTTGTTGGTCTTGGCGGCAACCACCTCGACAACCTCGTCGTTCAGGCCAAGGTTCAGGATGGTATCCATCATGCCGGGCATGGAAGCACGGGCACCGGAACGAACCGAAACCAGCAGGGGGTTCTGCATGTCGCCGAACTTTTTGCA
>JAVVRO010000054.1:0-11192 GCA_036654695.1 Angelakisella sp.
CCGCCGGAATACGCCCCATTATGATTACCGGCGGGCTGCTGTACATGCTGGCGAATATTATGCTGCTGCTAACCAGCGGCACCTCCCTGTGGCTGCTGATTTTCTATGTGCTACTGGACGCTTTTTCCTATGCGCTGCTCATTCCGCGACAGGATTCGCTCATGGTAGTGTTTGTTGACCAAGAGGAACGCGCCCGCACCTTGGGGCTGATGTTTGTCATTACACTGGGCATTAGCGCTCCCTTTGGCGCACTGGTGGGCGGTTTGTCCGAGTTTAGCATCCGGCTGCCCTTTGTCCTGAATGCGGTAGCATTTGGGCTAATTGTACTGCTGGTGCTGGTTTCTGGTGCACTGAAAAAGCACGATGCCGGCGATGCACTGCCAAAGGCGTAGCAAGGTAAAATTAAGATAACAAACGGGCGGTATCACAACAATGAAGTGATACCGCCCGTATACACTGTCCTTAAAACTCTGCCGAGCCGGTGGTGCGGGGGAAGGGAAGTACATCGCGGATGTTAGAGATGCCAGTGATGTACATAATCAGCCGCTCGAAGCCCAGCCCAAAGCCGCCGTGCCGTGTGCCGCCAAAACGGCGCAAATCCATGTACCACCAGTAGTCCTCTTCATGTAAGCCCTTTTCATGAATCATTTCCAGCAATTTGTCCAGCCGTTCCTCACGCTGGGAACCGCCCAACAGTTCCCCAATGCCGGGAACCAGCAGGTCAACTGCGGCCACCGTTTTGTTGTCGTCGTTCAGGCGCATATAAAACGATTTAATCTCCTTGGGGTAGTCGGTTACAAACACCGGACGGTGGTAAATCTGCTCGGTCAAAAAGCGCTCATGCTCGGTTTGTAGGTCACAGCCCCAAAATACCGGGTACTCAAACTGATCCTTGTGCTGCTCCAAAATGGCAACTGCCTCGGTATAGGTCACACGGGCAAAATCCAAGCGTACCAAGCTGTCCAGCCGTGTCAGCAATTCCTTGTCGTAGAATTGGTTAAAGAATGCCAGCTCCTCGGGGCAGTTGTCCAGCACATACTGTAGCACCGACTTAATCATGTCAGAGGCAAGCTGCATTACATCGCCAAGGTCGGCAAAGGCAATTTCCGGCTCCATCATCCAAAATTCGGCCGCATGGCGGGCGGTGTTGGATTCCTCCGCACGGAAAGTGGGGCCAAAGGTGTAAACCTTCGAGAACGCCATTGCCATGCACTCGGCCTCCAGCTGGCCGGAGACGGTCAGGTTGGCGGATTTTCCAAAAAAGTCCTGCGTATAGTCGACCTTGCCCTGGGCGGTGCGAGGCGGATTTTCCAAATCCAGCGTTGTCAGGTGGAACATTTCGCCCGCGCCCTCGCAGTCGCTGCCGGTAATCAGCGGGGTATGCGCATACACAAAGCCCCGGTCATTAAAAAATTTGTGAATGGCGTAGGAAGCTACCGAACGTACCCGGAACACCGCGCTAAAGGTGTTTGTGCGGGGGCGCAAGTGCTGGATGGTGCGCAGATATTCAAGTGAGTGCTTCTTTTTTTGCAGCGGAAAATCAGGCGAGGAAGCACCCTCCACCATAATTTCGGCGGCATGCAGCTCAAAGGGTTGCTTGTTGTTGGGCGTCAAAACAAGGTTGCCCTGAATAATTAACGCCGCGCCGACATTCTGCCGCGCAATTTCGGCAAAGTTTGAGAGTTTAGAATCCTCAAACACAATCTGAAGATTTCGGAAGGAGGTGCCGTCATTTAGCTCAATAAAGCCAATTGACTTGGAGTCACGGATGGTCTTCACCCAACCGCCTACCGTTACCTGCGAATCAATGTAGTTGTTGACTGCGGAAAATAAGTCTTTCAGTTCAGTTCTCTGCATGGTTAACATCCTCTCTGGTTGAGATATACCTAGTATTATAGTACTTAATGACCAATTAAGCAATCCCCATTTTGATTGACGAAACCCATTGTTTCCATTATAATGAATAGGAAAGATACCTTGAACCCCAAAAAGGAGGGAAGCCCGATGGAGTGGAAAGAAACTTCCACGCAGATAGCCGCACAAGCGACACAGCTGTCGCAGATACGCCCAGAGGATGTGCCGGACATTGCGCTGTATATGGATCAGCTGGTGACTTTTTTGGATCAGCGACTGGGAGAATTAAAGCGCGGGGATGACGCGCCGTTTGTGACAAACACTATGGTCAATAACTACACCAAGGCAGGGCTGATTCCACCCGCTGAGCATAAGCGCTATTGTCGGCGACATGTGCTGGGGCTTAGCTTGGTCGGCCAGCTTAAAAAAGTGCTGTCCATGCAGGACTTAAGCAGAATTACAACAACCGTGCGCAACAGCGTCAGTGCCGAGCAAAAGCTGTATGAGATATTTTTAGAAAGTCAGCGCGAGGCTGTCGCGGGGCTTGCGCCGTTAGCGGAACAGTGCGCTCTGCGCTGCGAACAGGCAGGCCTTGACGGAAACGAAGCGCTTGCAGCCATGGCGGTACAGCTGGCGGTGGAGGCACAATGCCGCACCCTGCTGGCGGAACGTCTTCTGGATGCCATCCAGCCAAACCCCGGCGAGGAAAAGAAGAAGAAAGAAAAGGACAAGTAACAAGTGTATGAGACTGCGCCGAAAACCATGGGCTAGGCCGGAGCTAGCGGCCTGCGACTTTTTTGTGGAGGAACCCGAGACAATGCGCAACTGCTGGCAGCAGCAGTTTGGCAACACAAACCCCATGCAGCTGGAGCTTGGCTGCGGCAAGGGCGGCTTCATTGCTCAGCTTGGCCTTGCAAACCCCAAGGTAAATTACCTTGCCATTGACCTAAAAAGCGAGGTTTTGGCGCTTGCAAAGCGTAAGGTTGAACAGCTTTACACAGCGCACAACTGTGCGCCACCAGCCAATTTACGCTTAATGTCACAGGACATTGAACGATTGGATGCCATTTTGGGGCAGGAGGACTGCATCCAGCGAATCTACATTAATTTTTGCAATCCATGGCCAAAGGACCGCCACGCCAAGCACCGTCTGACCCATACCCGCCAGCTGCTACTGTACAAAAAGTTCTTGCAGCCCGGTGGCGAGCTCTGGTTTAAAACCGACGACGAGGCATTGTTTGATGCCAGCATCGGGTATTTTGCCGAAGCAGGCTACACCGTGCGCTACCTGACCCGTGACCTGCACGCCAACTGTCCGCCGGATAACGTGATGACCGAGCATGAGCAAATGTTTTTGGAACAGGGGGTTCCCATTAAGTTTCTCATTGCTGTCAACCATTCGTTGTAATCATCTTATCATTCTTTCCTTGTGCTTCGCAGGATAAGATGACGCTTTCCCAAATATTTAGGCCGATGCGAAGCGGCGGAATGAAGGAGTACTTGTATGTCAAATTTGAAAGAAAAGCGCGTGTTCTTAATTGTTCTGGACAGTGTGGGTGTAGGGGAAAGCCCCGATTCCGCCGAGTATGGCGATGCGGGCAGCAACACCTTGGCCGCCTGTGCCGCATCGGGCAAGCTGGATATCCCCATGCTGCGGCAACTGGGTATTTTTAACATTGAACAGGTGGGCTGCGGACAACCAGTTGAGGCACCAGCGGGCAGCTATTGCCGCATTGCCGAGCTGTCCAAGGGTAAGGACACCACCATCGGCCACTGGGAGATTGCCGGCGTGGTTTCACCCAAACCGTTGCCAACCTACCCTGACGGTTTTCCACCGGAGATAGTTGACAAGCTAACCCAAGCCATTGGCAGGGGGGTGCTCTGCAACAAGCCCTATTCCGGTACCGATGTGCTGAACGACTTTGGCGCATGTCACATGAAAACCGGGGATATTATTCTGTACACCTCCGCCGACAGCGTGTTGCAAATTGCGGCGCACGAGGAGATAATACCCATCGATGAGCTGTACCGCATCTGCCAGATTGCGCGGGACATTATGGTGGGGGAGCACGGCGTTGGGCGCATTATTGCAAGACCGTTTGTGGGGCAGCCGGGCAGCTTTACCCGCACCGCCAACCGCCACGACTTTTCACTGACTCCTCCCGGCACTACCATGCTGGATATTATTTCACAGGCGGGACTGGACAGCATCGGGGTCGGTAAAATAAACGACATCTTTGCCGGACGGGGCATTACCGAGTTTAAGCGCACAGCATCCAACAGCGACGGGATGGACAAAACGCTAGACTACGCAAAGCAGCAGTTCCACGGCCTTTGCTTTATTAATCTGGTAGACTTTGACATGGTATACGGTCATCGCAACAACGTGCCCGGCTACACGCAGGCACTCAACGAGTTTGACCTACGCTTGGCTGAGCTGCTGCCGCTGCTGCAACCGCAGGATGTGCTCATGATTACCGCAGACCACGGTTGCGACCCCTCCACGCCCAGCACAGACCATTCCCGGGAGCACATTCCGATGCTCATTTACGGTAATGGTGTGGCGCATGGAGTAAATTTGGGCACGCGTACTGGATTTTGCGACATTGCCGCCACGGTTTTGGACTATCTGGAGCTGCCGGTAAAGTGCAGCGGAGTTAGCTTTTTACCTCAAGTCCTGTAGTTTACTTGCCGAAAAACCGCATAAAACAAAGGCTTCAACAGGTGTAATGCGTAATAGCTTTACAGATGAAGAAGCCTTTTTTATTTGCTTTTTGCTTGGAAAGCAAGGGAATGTATTGTCTTTTGGGAACATTTCGGGTACAATAGTAAAATTATCGGGAATTGCCGAACACAACATCCTCCACGAAAGGATTTGATCAAGATGAATGAGAATCATGATCTTTACGAAAACGAAGCGAAGAAGCCCATACCCCCACAGCAAACCGGGAAAGAGAATGGCGACGGGGAGTTTGAGGAGCCGGGGTTTAACTTTAAAAAGTTGATGAAGGAATGGGTTATCCCAGCGGCGCTGGAGATTGCAGTGGTTTTGTTGCTCTTTAAGTTCGTTTTTTTCTTTGTAATTGTGCCCACAGGCTCGATGGTTCCTACCATTCAGGAGCATAGCTTTCTATTTGCAACCCGGGTACACAACCCCGAAAAATCACTGCAACGAGGCGACATTGTGGTGTTCAACTCGGACGAGCTGGGCATGCTGCTGGTCAAGCGTCTCATTGGACTGCCCGGGGAAACGGTTGTGGTGGACGAAAGCGGCAAGGTCACTGTGAACGGCGTACCGCTGGAGGAACCGTATGTGAAAAACCAGGATACCCTCCCCGGCGAGTTTCAGGTACCGGTAGACAGCTATCTGTTTTTCGGCGACAACCGCAGCGGCTCTGGCGATGCCCGCCGGTGGCAGCAGCCCTATATTCCCGTCCAAAAAATTACCGGTGAGGCACGCTTTACCCTCTGGCCGTTTTCCAATTTTGGACTGCTAGACTAATTGCGTTGCTAACGATTGCCGAAAGGGGAGCGCCATGAGTAAGGCCGCAACCTATACCGTTATTTTGATGCTGACCACAACCTTTGCCAAGGTACTGGGTTTGGCGAGAGAATTGACGCTTTCCTATGTCTAATGTATTGTCTTTTGGGACTATTTCGGGTACAATAGTAAAGTTATCAGGAATTGCCGACCACAACACCCTCCACGAAAGGATTTGATCAAGATGAACGAGAATCATGATCTTTACGAAAACGAAGCGAAGAAGCCCATACCCCCACAGCAAACCGGGAAAGAGAATGGCGACGGGGAGTTTGAGGAGCCGGGGTTTAACTTTAAAAAGTTGATGAAGGAATGGGTTATCCCAGCGGCGCTGGAGATTGCAGTGGTTTTGTTGCTCTTTAAGTTCGTTTTTTTCTTTGTAATTGTGCCCACAGGCTCGATGGTTCCTACCATTCAGGAGCATAGCTTTCTATTTGCAACCCGGGTACACAACCCCGAAAAATCACTGCAACGAGGCGACATTGTGGTGTTCAACTCGGACGAGCTGGGCATGCTGCTGGTCAAGCGTCTCATTGGACTGCCCGGGGAAACGGTTGTGGTGGACGAAAGCGGCAAGGTCACTGTGAACGGCGTACCGCTGGAGGAACCGTATGTGAAAAACCAGGATACCCTCCCCGGCGAGTTTCAGGTACCGGTAGACAGCTATCTGTTTTTCGGCGACAACCGCAGCGGCTCTGGCGATGCCCGCCGGTGGCAGCAGCCCTATATTCCCGTCCAAAAAATTACCGGTGAGGCACGCTTTACCCTCTGGCCGTTTTCCAATTTTGGACTGCTAGACTAATTGCGTTGCTAACGATTGCCGAAAGGGGAGCGCCATGAGTAAGGCCGCAACCTATACCGTTATTTTGATGCTGACCACAACCTTTGCCAAGGTACTGGGTTTGGCGAGAGAATTGACGCTTTCCTATGTCTATGGTGCGTCTGCGGTGGCTGACGCCTACATAGTGGCGTTTTCTGTTCCCACTGTTTTTTTTGCAGGCATTGGCACAGCCATACTAACCTGCTACATTACCATTTATACTGGGCTTAAAATCAACAATCCCGGGGAATTAAAGCGCTTTAGCAACAGTGTAACTACGCTGGTGTTCCTTGTGTCACTGTCAATTTTGACGGTGTTCTTGGTGTTTGACCGGCAGATTGTCCGCATGACCGCAGTCGGCTTTACGGGCGAAACCTTTGATATTGCAGTTACCATGTCGGCAATTATGATGGTATCCATCCTGTTTATAGGTGTATACTTCATTTTGCAGGGCTTTTTGCAGATACATGGCAGTTTTTTTGCGGTAGGCATGGTCAGCGTTCCCCTCAATCTTGCCGCGATAGCGTCTATTTTTGCTTCGGCAAAGCTGGGCAACTACAAGCTGATGGGCTGGGGGGCGGTACTGGGTTACGCAGCTTCGTTTTTGATGCTGTATATCGCCGCAAAACGGCGTAACTACACCTTTCGACCTTGCTTTCAGTTTCGCAGTCCCTATATTAAAAAGCTGCTGCTGCTCATGCTGCCTATCTTTGTCGGCAAGGAAATTACCCAGCTGAACAATATGATTGACAAAACGATTGCGTCTTTTTTGCCGGAGGGCAATGTTTCAGTGCTTCACTATGCGTCGCAGCTGACTGGTATTATCAACTCGGTTTTTGCCCTGTCGGTGGCGGCGGCACTGTTCCCACAGCTTACCCGGCTTAACGCCTGTAATAACCACAAAAAGCTGAAAACCACCTTTATTACCGGCATGGGCATTATGTCGCTACTGGTCATGCCCATTTCGGCCGGGGTCATGATTTTTTCTAAAGAAATTGTGCAGATGCTGTTTTTGCGCGGCGCGTTTACCCCCGCCGATGTGGACAATGCCGCACGGGTTCTGTTTTTTTACTCCTTCGGGCTTATGACCTTTAGCATCAAGGACTTGACCCTCAATGTGTTTTACGCCATCGAGGACACCAAAACCCCGACCATTAACTCACTACTAGCGCTGATTCTAAATACTGCTATCAATTTGGTGTTGCTCAAACCCTTAGGGGCGGGCGGGCTTGCGCTGGCAACCTCGCTTTCCGCAACGATAACGCTGTTTATCCTGTTTTTCAGTCTGCGCCGCCGCATTGGCCCACTGGGGCTGCGTGCGTTTGCGGTCAGTCTTGTTAAAATGCTGCTGGCCACGCTGGGAATGGTGGCTGTGATTATCCCGGTTCATAGTCTGCTGCTGGGGCTGACGGCTTCGGTGGTGCTGTCACTGGTGCTGTCGGTAGGTTGCGGTGCGGTGGTGTACGGCGGGCTTAACATTTTGTTGCGCACCCGGGAGATGGGCCTAGTCGTGGTAGGTGTTTGCAAAAGGCTGCATATCAAATAAAATAGCGGAGGCATCCCACTGGATAACCCCCGCTAACACTTGGCATGTTGGAAATAGTCCCTTAGTACCCCAGCTCCATTGGCAGCAAAAAGACCTTGATACGTTCCGGGTCACGCTGAAAGCTGTGTACCGTAGCGGTACAGCAGATGCGGTCTGCGCTGTGGCAGTTCACGCAATGCCCTGTCAGCTGGCAACCGTTTTTTTTGCCCAGACGGACACAGTTTGCCGGTGCGGCAATGGCGCGTACCCGCTCGGCAGCTTCCTCCAAATTTCGTACTATCTTGTTATACCCGGCAATAATGACCACCTTTTTTGGACCAAAGGAGATGGCTGCCACACGGTTGGCATTTCCGTCCACGTTATACAGCTCACCGTCCAGCGTAATGGCGTTGCTGCTGGAAAAGTACCAGTCGGCGCTAAAGGCTTTGCGCAGTACATCCACCGGCTGGCCGGCTGCATCCAGCCGACCACGGCTGTAAAAATCATAGCAGGGTTCGCTTAACAGGCGGGTTACGCCGGTTTCCTCCAGCGTCATTGACCCCCCGGAGCAAAGAACCGCACCGGCCGGTATCATGGCGCGCAGACGGTCTGTCAGCTCGTTACAGTCCGCCACAAGAAAGGTTTCCATCCTGTTTTTCTCCAGCGCCTTTTTGGCGGATTCCAGCCGGTTTATCATGCTGGCCTTCAAATATTCATTCATGGTAACATACCTCCTAGCATTTTTACGGATACCGTTATTATACCACTTTTGTCAATCACTCGGAAAGGCGGGACTATGCCCATGACACTCTCCACTATTACGGAGTATCTCATCCAGCACGGAGTCTGGTTTTTGACCATTCTAGTTTCGCTGGAATATCTTGGGATTCCGGGCTATCCGGGTGGCATAATGCTGCCCGCAATCGGTGCACTCAGCCGCATGGGCTTTGTTAGTCTGCCGGTGGGCTTTGTGCTGTCCATTGTTGCGGCCACGGTTACCATGTCGCTGGTTTACTGGGTAGGTCTGCGTTGCAGCGACTGGGTACTTCAGCGCATTGGCAAAAACAAAAAATTCACACAGCAGTACGACCGTATGCAGCAAATGGTGGTGCGGTACGGCAGCTTTTCCATCTTCATTGTCCGGTTAATTCCGGTAGTGCGCACCTTTGGCAGCGTTGCAGCGGGGCTGCTGGGGATGAAGTGGCACAGCTATTTCCTCTATTCCTTTGCCGGGAATTTCATCTACACTGTGGTGGTCATGCTGCTGGGCTATTTTGCCACCTCACTGTTTTTTTAGGCTGCAAACTGATAGGAAAGGAATACATTTCATGATGTCAAAAAAAGTACTGGTTGCTATGAGCGGCGGCGTAGACAGCTCCGTGGCGGCCTATCTGCTTAGGGAAAAGGGCTATCAGGTAGCAGGCGCGACCTTCCGGCTGTGGGGGAACGCGGATAATGCCGTAAATGACGCGCGTCAGGTCTGTGCCCAGTTGGGCATTGCCCACTATGTTTTGGACATGCAGGAGCTGTTCCGCAGACAGGTGGTGGATGCCTTTGTCAGGGAATACCAGCAGGGTAAAACGCCAAACCCCTGCGTTTTCTGTAACCGGTACATTAAGTTCAGCGCTTTTTTGGAGCAGGCAACCGCGCTGGGGTTTGATGAAATTGCCACAGGGCACTACGCGCAGATTATTCGGAATAACCAGAGCAGCCGGTACGAGCTGCAAATGGCTGTGCATCCCGAAAAAGATCAGAGCTATGTACTCTACCCGCTGACGCAACAGCAACTGGAGCATTGCCTGATGCCCCTAGGCAGGTACCCCAAGGACGAAATTCGCCGAATTGCCGAACAAAAAGGCTTACTGGTTGCCGGAAAGCCGGACAGTCAGGATATCTGCTTTGTGCCGGATGGCGACTATGGCGCTTTTTTGGAGCACTATACCGGTGAGCCTGCCCGTCCCGGGATGTTTGTGGACCGGCAGGGCAAGGTGTTAGGGGCGCACAAGGGTCTGGAGCGCTATACCGTCGGCCAGCGTAAGGGCTTGGGCATTTCACTGGGGCAGCCCGCTTTTGTCAGCGACATTTCCACGGAAACCGGCAACATTACGCTGGACTGCAACCAGCAGGTGCTTTTTAAAACGGAGGTCACAGTGGGGGAGCTCAACTGGGTTTCCATCGCCGAACAAGCCGAACCGTTTTCGGCGCAGGTGCGGTTACGCTATTCCCAAAAGGCTGCCTTGGCACTGGTTACCCCGAGCCGCAGTGGCGGCGTGACAGTTCGGTTTGCACAGCCCCAGCGTGCGCCCACCAAGGGACAGTCGGCGGTGCTGTATGACGGTACACGGGTGTTGGCCGGCGGGGTTATTGTGGACAGCAATTAGCTGCTTTTTTGTTATGGTAGTGCAAAAAACAAAATTTATTTGGAGGAATTTACAATGGTAGATATGAAAGCGTTTTTTAAAATGAGCTATGGCCTGTATCTGATTTCGTCAAAGGATGGCGACCGTGACATGGGCTGTGTGGTCAACACCCTGACACAGGTTACCGTAGAGCCGCCACAGGTGGTGGTTGCCCTTCACAAGGACAACAACACTACCAAGGCAATTCAAAAATCCGGCTGCTTTACCGGCGTTGCACTGGCGGAAACCGCTACCATGGAGCTTATCGGCCAGTTTGGGTTCCACAGCAGTCTGGAGCTGGACAAGTTCGCACCCTTTGCCAGCAAGGTAGACGAGCACGGCGTACGCTATGTAACCGAACAGGTCGCGGCGCGGTACAGCTGCAAGGTGGTTGGCAGCATCGACACCGGCACCCACATCGTCTTCGTCGGCGAGGTAACCACCGCCGAGATCCTTGACCCAGCCCTTGCGCCTATGACCTACGCCTACTACCATCAGGTCAAGAATGGCGCGACCCCGCCGCGTGCGTCCTCCTACAAGCCGGAGGAGCAAAAGAAGGGCTACCGCTGCAAAATATGCGGTTATATTCTGGAGTCGGACACACTGCCGGCGGACTTTATCTGCCCAATCTGCCACAAGGGTGCAGAATTTTTTGAAAAACTGTAGTACAACTGTTTAACGGAGGGATTCGCGATGAAACGGTCGATGATAGTTCGGGGGATAGCGCTTGTGCTGGGGTCGGTTTTGGCGCTGGGGATGGTTGCTTGTGGCAATACCCAGCCATCCAGCACCTGCTCTGCGCCGGTAGCCGCTGACAGCACAGGGGACTTGCCGCCTGCCTCGGCGATAAAGCAGGTGGAAGCGCAAACTCTAACAGTCTACACATGGTGGGATATTGCCAAGTTTGCGCATTTGCAGCAGATGAAGAATGATTTTGAAGCTGCCAATGATGATATCAAGATTGAGTTTGTTGCCGTTCCCAACAAATATGCAGATACAATGGAAACTAAGCTGTCAGCCGGTGAAATTCCTGATGTAATGATGCTGGGGATG
>JAVVRO010000055.1:0-10876 GCA_036654695.1 Angelakisella sp.
AGATGCGCGTGGTGCAGGAAATTGCCTCGCTGTTGGGCGAAACCACCGCCGAAACCAAGATTGCGCTGACCAAGCTTAAGGAGTCGATTTCCGATGAATAACCTGTGTGTGGATATTGGCTGCCGGAGCCTGAACAAGGCGGGGGAGCAGCTGTGCGGCGATCATGTTGACATTGTGGAGCAGGGTGAAAACTCCACCGTGGTGGTGCTGGCCGATGGGCTGGGCAGCGGGGTAAAGGCCAGTATTTTAAGCACGCTAACCGCAAAAATCATCTCGACCATGATGTCCGAGGGCTTGCAGCTGGAGGACTGTGTGTCCACCATCGCCGCGACCCTGCCGGTCTGCGCAGTGCGGGGACTGGCCTATTCTACCTTTACCATTCTGCATATTGTGGACAACCGCGAAGCCGAAATTATTCAGTACGACAACCCCGGGGTCATTTTGCTGCGGGACGGTGTAAACACTGAGCTGCCCACAACAGTGCAAACAGTCGAGGGTAAAACCATCTACAGCTCCCATGTGACCCTGCGGGAAAACGATGTATTCATTGCCATGAGTGACGGAGCCATCCACGCGGGCACTGGTACGGCGCTTAACTTTGGCTGGCAGCGCGAGGATATTATCTCCTTTATGGAGACAATGACCGAGGCAGGGTTTACGGCAAAAACGCTGACAACCATCCTGCTGGACGAATGTATGCGCTTGTATGACGGGAAGCCCGGGGACGACACCACCGTTTGCACCATCCGTCTGCGCCGCCGGGAGCCGATGAACCTTATCTTTGGGCCGCCGTCCAACCGCGACGACGCAAATAAAATGCTGTCTCTCTTTTTCTCTAAGGAGGGGAAGCACATTGTCTGCGGCGGTTCCACCTCCACGATGGTGGCACAGTACTTGGGCAAGCAGCTGGTACCGTCACTGGAATTTCTTGACCCGGAGATTCCGCCAACCGCCAGCATTGAAGGGGTAGACCTGACTACCGAGGGAGTCATTACCATCAACAAGGTGCTGCAATACGCCAAAAACTATCTGGAGGACAACCAGTCCTATTCCCAATGGAGCAGCAAGCGCGACGGAGCTTCGCAGATTGCCCGGTTGCTGTTCGAGGAAGCGACCGACATTAATTTTTATGTGGGTCGCGCCATCAACCCCGCCCACCAAAACCCGAATCTCCCCATCAACTTCAGCATCAAGATGCAGCTGGTGGAGGAGCTTTCCGCCTGTATGAAGAAAATGGGCAAGCGGATTAAAGTCAGCTATTTTTAGCAGGGAGAAGCAGAATGAGAAAATTTGACACCAAGGTGCAGCACCTAAAATATAAGGTTTTGCGGGAGGTTGCCAGACAGGCGTTTCAGGGTACGCTGCTGGAAACGGTGACCGATATTCCCAAAATGATAGTCCCCGGAACCAAGTCCACCATGCGTTGCTGTGTGTACAAGGAGCGCGCCATTCTTGCCGAGCGGGTCAAGCTGGCAATGGGTGGCAACCGCCGGAGCAAAGCGGTCATTGAGGTCATTGACATTGCCTGCGATGAATGCCCGGTTGGGGGCTACGAGGTCACCGACGCCTGCCGTGGCTGCATTGCCCATCGGTGTGAGGATGCCTGCCGCAAGGGTGCCATTACCTTTGACAGCCACCAAAAAGCGCACATTGACAAAACCAAGTGTGTGGAATGCGGGTTGTGTGCGGGGGTATGCCCCTACAGTGCGATTGCCGATGTCAAGCGCCCCTGCGAAAAGGCCTGCAAGGTCAAGGCTATTTCCATGAGTGAAAGCAAGGCTGCGTCCATTGACGACAGCAAGTGCATCAGCTGTGGCGCTTGCGTTTATCAGTGTCCCTTTGGCGCCATTACCGACAAGTCCTTTTTACTGGATGTCATTCAGTTACTCAAGGATAGCGACCACAACAAAAGCTACAAGGTTTATGCCGTGGTTGCGCCCTCCATTTCCAGCCAGTTTAACTATGCTACACTGGGACAGGTCGTCAGCGGCATCGGCGAGCTGGGCTTTTACCATGCCATTGAAGCAGCGCTGGGCGCGGATATGGTTGCCATGAGCGAGGCGCGCGAGCTGGCGGAAAAGGGATTTTTGACCAGCTCCTGCTGCCCGGCCTTTGTAGATTATGTAGAGAAGCAGTTCCCGGCCATGCGCCAGCATGTTTCGCACAATCTGTCTCCCATGGCGGCCATTGCCCAGTACCTCAAGCGGCTGACCCCCGACGCGCGGGTGGTATTCATTGGACCCTGCACTGCAAAAAAGGCCGAATTTCAAAAGCCGGAGGTTGCGCCCTATGTGGACAGCGTGATTACCTTCGAGGAGCTGCAAGCGCTGTTTGACAGCCGGGACATTGACATTACTACCTTGCCGGAGGGCGTTTTGGATAACGCGTCGTACTATGGGCGTATTTTTGCCCGCAGCGGGGGACTGTCCGATGCGGTACAGGAGGCCATTACCGAGCAGGGACTGGACTTTGCCCTGAAGCCGGTGCCCTGTAACGGCATTGAGGAATGCCGTGTCGCACTGCTCAAGGCCAACAAAAACGTACCCTTGGGCAACTTCATTGAGGGAATGGCCTGCGTGGGCGGGTGCATTGGCGGCGCGGGTTGCCTGACCCATGGCACCAAGGATAAGAGTGAAATTGACCGCTACGGCATGGAGGCCTACGAGAAAAAAATATCCGACGCGGTAAGTGTTGTTACCGCGCTGTAAGCAAACAGCGAAGGCAGAATAGAAAGCGCCCCCACAACCGGCTTTAACCGCTGGTTGCGGGGGCGCTTTTGGAGTGATACCAGTTGCTTATTCTACCTTGACCTTGGGTGGAATGTGGTAGGGCTCCCCATAGGGCGGAATAATCTGATTTCCAAACTCGTCTACCTTGGGAATATTGGGGTAGTACCAACCCCATTCCTGCGTGTAGGGCGCCCACGGGTCGGTCCAAGGCTTTCCACCTGCAATGGGTAGGTTGTCAGGCAGTTCCACCGTAACACCATGGAGCGGGCAGGGGGTGGGGATGTTGGTGGACTTATACCATCCGGTAGAGGTTTTTTCACAGCTTTGCGTTGCCGCGTAGCCAGTGTCCAAGCAGTAGGTGACCGCCATGACATTGCCGCTGGCCTCAAACTGCTTGGGCTCCAACCCCTGATGCACCTTGGTCATAACCGAGTTCCAGAGCTTTGGCGGCGGGAATGCCAGTCCATTGTAGTTAATGCCATGAGGAACCGGCTTTCCGGCACTGTCCAAAACCGGTGTCTTGTTGCCCTTATCATCAATGGTTACCTTAATCTGGTCATCAAAGCCCAGCCAGCAAACGCCGATGTAGTAGGGAGTCATGCCCACAAACCATTGGTCAACGTTGTCGTCGGTGGTGCCGGTTTTGCCAGCCACCTGCATTCCGGGGTTGGTTTTGGCCAGTGAGGCGTTATAGCCGGTGCCAAAGGGACCGGTGACAACCCGCTGCATCATCTTGTTCACAAGGGTGGCGGTTTCGGAGCTTAGGACACGGGTGGGTACAGTTTCGCGCTGCAACACCACCGCGCCGTTGCTGTCCAGCACCTTGGTATAGGTGTAAGGCGTGGTGTAGGTGCCGCCGTTCGCCAGCATTTGGTAGGCACCGGCCAGCTCCAGCGGAGTAACGCCGTGGGTCAGTGAACCCAGTGACATTGGGCTGGGAGCAATATCGCTTTCTACCAGCGACTCCACATGCAGGGTGTCGTGCAGGAAGGTCCACAGGGTCTTGGGAGTCAGTCGCTCCACCATGCGGATGGGCACCATGTTGCAGGAACGCTGTAGCGCTTCCTCCAAAATCATGTAGCCCTTAAAGACAGGATATTCATCGCTGGGTGTCCATGGCTTCGACCCTGCAATTTCCTTGATGTAAGGGCCGTCCAGCAGCAGAGATGACCACGTTACATAGTCGTTTTCAAAGGACAGCGCGTAGGAGGAAATAGGCTTGATGGTAGAACCGGGTTGACGGGCAGTGTCGGTAGCACGGTTCCAAATGCGTGCGCCCTCCTTTTCGCCAGTACCGCCCACCAAACCGCGGATTGCACCGTGGGTGTCGGTAATAATAAAGGCCGACTGGGGGTATTCGTCCTTGTTGTTAATCTTGGGCATTTTTTCCGGATGAAGGTAAACCTCCTCCAAGTCGCTTTGTACCTTGGGGTCCACCGTAGCGTAGATGCGGTAACCGCCGCGATACATCAGCTTGCTGGCTTCGGCGGTAGTCAGGCTCTTTTCAAACGCCAAGTCGGCAATGACCTGATCCATCAGGTAGTCCACAAAGTAGCTCTGCTTGTAGCTGGTACGTTTGTCCCTGTTTTCGGAGGCGAACACAATCACCTGCTCCGACGCTTCCTTGTACTGTGCGTCGGTCAGCTTGCCCTGTTGGTGCATCAGGAACAGGATATCTTCCTTGCGCTCCTGATTATTTTTCAGCCCATCAATGGGTGTACCGTTCTTTTCGGTTCCCTTGTAGTAGGGGTTGTAGGTGGTGGGTGCCTTGGTAATGCCGATGATGGAGGCGCACTCGGCAACGGTCAAATCACTGACATCTTTGTTAAAGTAGAAGTTGGCCGCTGCCTGAATACCATGGGTGTTGTTCCCAAAGGGTACGGTATTCAGGTAGGATTCTATAATTTGATCCTTGGAGTACTCCCGCTCCATGGCCAGCGCTCGGAAAATCTCACGGAGCTTGCGGCTAAAATCTACATCATCGTCGCCGGTCAGGTTGCGCACCAGCTGTTGTGTTAGGGTAGAAGCACCGGGGGTGCCCTCGTACAGGCTAAAGCCAAACTTTTTGCCCACAATGTTGACAAATGATAGAATGGTGCGCTGCCAGTCCACGCCGGTGTGCTGTTTAAACCGCTTATCCTCTACCGCAATTAGCACATCAAACAGATGCGGGGGCATTTCGTTGTAATTTTTCCAGATGCGACTGCCGGTGTCGTCCTCCAGACGCTGTAGCTCATTAAACTCGCCGGTTTCGTGGTCTTGGGCATAGATAATGGTAGTGTAGTTGAGCTTTAACAGGTCAAGGTCGAGCTCAATGGACTCGCTGGTTTTCAGTGTGTCAAAGACAAACAGGGTCAGGTAGCAGCCCACTACACACCCTACAATAATGCAGAGCATCAAAAAGCCGGCCAAAACCCGCATGACCACTTGAAAGACTTTTGACTTTTTCTTATGTTTACGCTGGCCGTCTGCCTGTGTGGGACGACCGGGCTGTTCGTTCATTAGACCATTCCTTTCTGGAGCACCATATCACCATCAATAGCGGATAAGCATAGTATAGCACATTGGAAACAAGTTAATGTTAATTTGTTATTAAAACTTGCTGTTTTTGCAAAGTTTTAATTTGCCAGCAATGCTTGTATAGAACACAAAATTTGCCCCATACTGGAGAAAAAGGGATGGTGATACAGGATGGTTAAAAGACTGATTGCCGCGGCGGTTACCGTAGCGGCTGGAATATTGCTGGGAGTGGGGTTGGCGGTGGCAGGGCACAGTCCGACGGCAGCTGCGGCCTCCCCAAAGGCCGGTCGGGCACAGCCGGCAACGCCGCCGTCGTCACAGACAAGCCAATCATCGGTTGCGGGTAACCCGGCGCCCTCTGCCGGCAGTCAGACTGCCAAGGGCTATTTCATTAAGGAGTACAACGGCCATGTGTCGGTCATGCGCTCGGGCAGCGACCAACCGGAAATGATTTTTGACATTTCCACGAAAATGCTGCCGGAGCTTGACCGCAAGCAGCTTTCCGATGGAATCTATGTAGAAACCTACGAGGAGCTGGTACGGCTAATTGAGGACTATATAAGCTAGAAAAGCGGAGGCGTGTGCCTCCGCTTTTTTTAAAAGCTAAGTTCCGTCAGGGAGCCTTTGGCGACGGATTTGTCTCCACCTTGGCGGGGGTAAGGACGGCCTTGTCGTCCACCAGCTTTGCCATAACCACATAGCGGTACTCGTTGGGGTACTGTAGTGCCTTGCCACCAACATTGTATGTACAGGTGGACAGGGTCAGTATTTTGTCGCTGGAGCTTACCTTGACATCGTAGTTGTGCATCGAGCGCTCTCTGGCATGGTTAATGATGTTTTGCAGGTTGGCGGCCGACGGGTTGCTTTCAATGTAGTTATACTGCTTGTTGGTAATGTATACGGCGAAAATCTGCCAGACCATACCGGACTTCGGGGTAGAGAAGTAGACAAACTGGTTCTCCTTGGCAAAGTTTAAATCCCGCAGCAGATTTAGCTGGCCAAACTTAATTTTGCCCTTTTCGCTGGCAGGGTTGTCGCTCATGCTGTGGCCGTAAATAACGGTGTTTTTGGAAAGCTCGGCCCGGGAACCAAAGGTGCCCCGTGCTTCGCCAAAGTAGCAGCCGTTGTAATCTTCCTGACGCTGCCAGTTTTTGCGCAGGTAGTAGTCGTTACCAGAGACATCCTGCACAACAGGATCACTAATGGTGGTGCTGGGAAAGTACAGGTAGCCCACTACATCTTCATTCTTTTGGTATGCGGTGGTCATTTTAGCCAAAATGTCCTTCTGAATTTCGGAAGGAGCACGGGTGTCCTTGGCAACGCCAGAAGCCGATGATGATGACGACGAGGAGGAGGAGGACGAAGACGAAGATGGGCTGGTAACTTCGCTGCCGCTGGAGGACTCGCCGGAGCTGCTAGGCAGAGAACTGCTGCTTTCAATGATGGAGCCGCTGGAGGGCTTGGGATTCGTATTGTCTCCACAGGCTGCCAGAGACAGTGCGAATACTGCAACCAGCAGGAAAGAAACAATGCGCTGTGTAGCTTTTTTCATAATTATGCACCTCAGTTATTTTTTTTGTTTCACGCAAGTAATGACGAAGAAAAACGGTCTTTTATTGACAGCTTTTACTTTCTTTCGGGAAACTTCACAGAAGTTTGCTCGGCAGCTATGGGGGAAACAACACCGCTCTTTGCATCCATAACAACCGTCATGCCGCTTTGCAGAACATGACAGCAGCCCTCGGCGGCAAAAATGACGGGGATACCCAGTTGGTCGGCGACGGTTGCAATGTGCGAATTGGCACCCTGCTCGACAATGACACCGGCGGCATGAGCAACCAATTTCATCCACAGGTCACAGGTATCGTTGCACACAAGTATATCACCAAAATTAAAATTTGCAAATAACTCCTCGTTATTATGAGCAACGCAGACGTTGCCAACGGTGGAAAGAGTGTTCAGTCCGGTGCCGCTGACCAGCGGGCAACCCACCGTTTGCACCTTTAGCAGGTTGGTGGTGCCGGACATGCCCACCGGGATACCGGCGGTTAGCACCACAAGGTCGCCGTCGTGCAGCAGATGACTATTTTCCAGCGCTGCCTGAATGGCTTGCTCCAACAAATCGTCGGTGTTGTCCACCTCGTCCATCATAATGGGGGTTACGCCCCACGACAGGCTTAACTGGCGGTAGGTACACTCGTTGCTGGTGCAGGCAATAATCGGCACTGCCGGGCGGTATTTGCTAATCATGCGGGCGGTGCGGCCGGACTTGGAAACTGGGATGATGGCCGCGGCGTGCAGGTCGTGGGCAGTGGTGCAGGTCGCGTGGGAAATTGCATCGGTAATGCTGGGGGATGCTTCATCCTCCCGGTTGCGGAAGCGCTTGCGGTAATCAATGTCGTTTTCTACCCGCTCGGCAATGGTAGCCATGGTCTTAACCGCTTCGACAGGGTAGCTGCCCGCGGCAGTTTCGCCCGAGAGCATAATGGCGCTGGTGCCATCATAGATGGCATTGGCGACGTCGCTGGCCTCGGCGCGGGTTGGGCGAGGGTTGGTGCTCATGCTTTCCAACATCTGTGTGGCGGTAATGACCATTTTGCCGCTTTGGTAACACTTGCGTATCAGCATTTTTTGCAGGATGGGAATTTCTTGTAAATCAATCTCGACTCCCAAATCGCCCCGGGCAACCATGATGCCGTCAGCGGTTTTTAGAATCTGGTCAATATTGGCAACGCCCTCGGCGTTTTCAATCTTCGCAATAATCTTGATGCTGCGCCCGCCGTGCTGGGTCAGCACCTGACGGATGTCCATAATATCCTGCGCAGAACGCGCAAATGAGGCCGCAACAAAATCAAACCCCTGCTCAATGCCAAACAGGATATCGTTTCGGTCGGTCTCGCTGAGGTAGGGCATGGAAATGCGTGTGCCGGGGAGGTTTACGCCCTTGCGGTCGGATATTTTACCGTTATTGAGTACGGTGCAGACGACATCGGTATTGTTTTTCACTTCCAGAACGCGCAGTTCAATTAAGCCGTCGTCCAACAAAATGCGGGTTCCCTTGGCTACATCGTGAGGCAGATTTTGGTAGGTAACAGCTACCTGCGTGGCATCCCCAAGAACCTCGCGGGTGGTCAGAGTAAAGGTGCTGCCGGCAACCAGCTCGGTACGGCCACCCTCAAACTTGCGCAGACGGATTTCCGGTCCCTTGGTGTCCAGCAGGGTGGCCACGGGGCGGTTTAGCTCGGTACGCAGCTCGCGGATGGTAATGAGCTTGCCCAAATGCTCCTCGTAGCTTCCATGGGAGAAATTGAAGCGTGCCACATTCATGCCGGCCTCCAGCATGCTGCGGATAATCTTCTTGTCGGTAGATGCAGGTCCCAGGGTGCAGATGATTTTAGTTTTACGCATATTTTAATGTTTCCCTCTTGCCTTTTTCATTAGAGTAGTGTGCGTTTTTGGGCGAATTATTGCATTACTCTATTAAATTCATTTTACTATAGTATGGGTGTCCTGTCAAATGAAATTCTATGGTTTGTATTTTTTGTCGAGTTGTGATAAAATGTGAAACTATATTAAGAAATTGCAATCCGCCACCATAGGACAGGAAAGGGAGCAACCCAGATGAAACAATACAGAATTGCCGACGCGCACGCACATATATTCCCGCAAAAAATTGCCGGAAAAGCGGTGGACTCCATTGGCAGTTTTTACGGACTACAAATGACCGGCACCGGACTGACCACCGATTTGCTGGCGCAGGGCAGTGCCGCCGGCGTGGAAAGGTTTTTGGTTTGTTCCACCGCCACCACGCCTGCGCAGGTGGAAAGCATCAATACCTTTGTAGCGGAGGAGTGTGCTGCCGACAGCCGCTTGCTGGGCTTTGCCACGCTGCACCCCGGCTATGCCGACCTGTCCGGCGAGCTGCAACGGGTCAAGGCGCTGGGGCTGCGCGGCATTAAGCTGCACCCGGACTTCCAGCGGTTTAACATTGATGACCCCGCTGCCCTTGCCATGTACCGGCTGATTGACCAAGCGGGGCTTGCGGTGCTGTTTCATACCGGCGACGACCGCTACGACTTTTCGGCGCCCCAGCGGCTGGGCAAGGTTGCCGCGCAGTTTCCCGGCATGGTTTGCATTGCGGCGCACTTTGGCGGGTACAACCGCTGGCAGGACTCGGTGCAATACCTAGGTCAGCCTAATGTGTTTTACGACACCAGCAGCAGCCTGTTCCGGTTGTCTGCCGACGAGGGCGCAGGCATCATCCAGCGGCTGGGCGACAAGCGCTTTTTCTTTGGCACCGACTACCCCATGTGGGACTGCAAGGGCGAGCTTGCGCGCTTTATGACCATGCCCTTAAGCGAATCTCAGCGGGAGGATATTCTGTGGAATAATTTCGCGGCGCTCTTTACTCTATCGTGAACTTGACCCCGGTTTGACGGCGGATTTCGTCGGTGAGCGCGTACACCTCCAGCGCCAGACTGTGGGGCACCAGCGGAGACTGGGTCAGTCCCATTTTAATGCAGCGAATAAACTCCTCGACCTCGTAGAACATCTTCTGGGGCGGCTCCGGTCGCGCTAAATCCTGAGGTTGGCCGCCACGGGGGGTCAGCACCACGGTCAGCGGGTCGCTTCCACCGGTATACATAAGACAGCCGTCCTCGCCCTGTAACTCGCTGCCAAGGGTGGTGTTGGACACCTTGGAGTGCGACACCACCGCATCAAAGCCGGGGTAGCTCAGCACCACCGTGCCCGAGCCGTCAATGCCGGTATCCAGCAGCTGGGCGGTAGCACTGACTCGGTCGGGCTTACCAAACAGGGCAATGGCCTGATACAGCGGGTAGATGCCGATGTCTAAAAGCGAACCTCCCATTTTTTCCAGACGAAAGGCATTTTGCACCACGCCGCGCCGGTAGCTGTCGTAGCGGCTGGAATACTGACAGTAGCTAAGGTTTGCCTTGCGCACCTTGCCCAGCTGCCACAGCGACTCCCGAATGGCGCGAAAATTCAGAGTGTACAGCGGAAACATGCCTTCCAGCAGCAGCGTGTTTTTGCGCGCTGACAGGGCAATCATTTCGTCTGCTTGGCGCAGTGTGGGCGCCAGCGGCTTTTCGCACAGCACCGGGATGCCCGCCTCCAAAAAAAAGAGCGTCATTTCGTGATGCAGCGGGTTGGGCGTGGCAAGGTAAACACCGTCCAGCTCGGGCAGCTTGACCAGCTCGCGGTAGTCATCGTAGGCCGGAGCACTGCCGTGCCTTGCGGCAAAGCTCTCGGCTTTTTCCATCGAGCTGGCACAGACGGCAGCCAGCGAAAAAACAGGATGCAGTCGCGCCGCTTCCAAAAACCGGTCGGTAATAAAGTTTGTACCAATCACTGCAAATTTCATGTGATGTCCCTCCTAAATTTTGCGGTTCAGCCGTTTTGTGTCGCTGACTGGTCGATGGTGAACTGGGTGCGGTACAGGGTGGCATAGATGCCGTCCTGCTCCATTAACTGCTGATGGCTGCCCTGCTCCTCCACGCCCTTGTCGGTTAGCACCACAATGTTATCGGCACCGCGGATGGTGGAAAGCCGATGGGCGACCACTAGGGTTGTGCGTCCCTTGCACAGCAGGTCAAGGGATTGCTGAA
>JAVVRO010000056.1:0-10865 GCA_036654695.1 Angelakisella sp.
AGCTTTAAAACCAGCATGGAAACCCCCACCGTCTACCTCATTGAACCCAACGGCAAGCCCCAGCGGGTACTGCTCGTCAGTGGAATGCCCTACGACCGGGGGGGCTTTCGCACGGCATGGTCGGACGATGGCTGCCAAACCTTTACCGAGCTGAATGACTTCTATGACAACATGGAGCTGCGTACCATCGTAGCACACGCCAGCTTGACCCGCCTGCGTGACAAACACGGCTGGCAGGACCGCTGGATGGGTATTTTTCACGACGGAACCTTTAATAACTGGAAAACCTATTTGACCTTTGACCAGCAAGGGAACGAGCAATGGTCCGTGCCCCAGCGGCTGCTGGAGGAGCACGACGCTATAGAGAAGATGGCACAGCTCTGCGAAATTGAGGTGGTACGTTCTCCCGATGGGCAGGAGCTGGCGCTGCTGGCGCGGGCACAAAAAAAAGTAACCAACGCCATGGTGGCCTTTTCTACCGACGAGGGGGAGCACTGGACCGCGCCTGTTGAGCTGCCCCGGGTACTAATGGGGGAACGGCACAAGGCCTGCTACAATCGGGCACAAGACCGACTGGTGGTAACCTTCCGCGACATTATCCGTAACCCACAGCAGGACGAGCAGTGGATGGCGGGGGATCTCATGGCATGGGTAGGACGGTACGACGACCTGCACGGCCGGCGGGAGGGCGACTACACGGTACGGCTGGGCAAGGACTACAGCTTGGGACGCGGGGGCGACTGCGGCTATGCCGGCAACGTACTGACCGGCGACAACACCTTTGCAGTGACCTCCTACGGCCACTGGGATCAGGAGGCGCCGACAGAAAGCTATGTGATTACCGCGCTGCTTGACCTAACGGAAACCGACCGATTGGCCTCCAACTAAAGGCTATACTTAAGATGGGAGAATTGTGAGTATGTTCAAGGTGTTTTTGGTGGACGACGAAGCGGTTATCTGCAACGGACTGATTCATCTGATTGATTGGGTCAGTCTGGACTGCGAGGTCTGCGGAAGTGAAACCAACGGCAAACGCGGACTTACCAGTATTCTGGAAAGCAAGCCGGATATTGTCATTTCGGATATCTGTATGCCCGAAATGGATGGCATCGAGATGGTTCGGTTGGTAAAAAGCCAACTCCCCTACTGCAAAATTATTATGGTAACTGCTTACCGTGAATTTGACTATATCCATGACGCGGTCAAGATAGGCACCTTCGACTTTGTGCTAAAGCCCTTCAAAATTGATACCATTGCGGCAAGTATTCGGCGAGCGGTCACCGAGCTGAAGTTTCAGCTGACCCGGGAAGCGGAGTTTAGCAAGCTGCGGGACTACTATGAAAAATCCATGCCGATACTAAAGGAAAAGTGCCTGTTTGACCTGTTGATGAACAGCAGCACCGCATCCAAGGAGCAGAAGCGGTTGGCCGAATACGGAGTGGTGCTAAATAACTTTATTTTGGCAAGCTGCCGTATCCCGGAGCAGCCGGACAGCAGCGCAGACGACAACATGTCCCGCTTGGGCGTGGTCAAAACCTTTTTTGACACACTGGCACAAAAATACCAGATAGAAAAGGTGTCGGTAAACAGCAAGCTGTGCGCCTTTGTGTTTTGCTTTGACAACCGCCGGGAAAGCCTGATTGCGGAGCGCTTCTACAAGGATATTAGCGATGTAGTCAACCTGATTTTCCAATGCTTCCAGATTACCATAGCCGTTGGCATTAGCAGCTGGGGCAGCGGTGCTGCCGCACTTGCCGCCAAGTACGAGGAGAGCGTCTATGCCTTGGAGCAGGTGGAGGATGACGAGCAAACCATTGTACTGTTTGACGATTTGGAGCATCTGTATAAGGAGACGGAAATTAGCTTTTTTGAAAGCGTGCAAAAGCGCCTGATTAGCACCGTACAGCTGGGAAAGCCCGACGAGGTTGACCAGCTGCTGCAAACGGTGCAGGAGCATATCCAAGACAGCCGGTCGGTTAACGTGACTCTGCTGGCCAACTTTTTTGCGACCACCTACGAAAAGCTACGCTATTTGGAAGACTCCCTGAGCCACTTAATTGACAGCGATGACCCCCACTGCCACGCGCAAGCGTTGGCGGACTGTAGCGACTGGCAAACCGCCTTTGACAGCATCTGCCTTTACGCCGGCCGGGTCGTCCGGCAGATACAGGGCTTTAACACCTGTCAAACCAACGATATTGTCCTGAACGCGGTCAAGTACATCGAAGAAAACTATCAAAACCCCATCACCCTAAACTGCGTGGCAGAGCACGTGCATGTCAGTCTGTTTTATCTCAGCCGCCTTTTTAAAAAGCAGTACAATCAAACCTTTTCGGACTATCTCATTAATACGCGCATCCATTTTGCCAAGCAATACCTGCGGGACACACAGTACAAGGCATATGAAATAGGCGAGCTGGTGGGGATTACCGACCCGCACTATTTTTGTAAATGCTTCAAAAAATGTGTTGGCCAAACGCCGACCGTTTATCGGGAACAGTATGCAAAGGTTTAACCCTTTTGCATTGCAGAAAGGGCGTGAGTCCGGTGCAGAACCACTGAGGCTGCTCGTGATTGTGAAAAGACAGAGGAATTATTTGAGGGGTGTATGTATGAATAAACCGGCAAGCAAAAATCTCGCGCTGTTTTTGGCGGCACTCATGCTTTGCGGCAGTGTCAGCAGTTTGCAGGCACCCGCTTTTGCCGCGGCAACCACCGAAATTGAAATTGACTGGAACAATGTCCGTCAGACCATAGACGGCTTTGGCGTTACCCAGGAGGAAGAATGCACCTACGTCATGCAGGAACCCGCCCGCAGCGAAGTGATGGATTTACTCTATTCACAGACCGGCGGCATCGGCTTGTCCATTCTTCGCACCGAGATTGGTTGCGGCGAAAGCAAGCCCACCGTGGAGCCTTCCAAGGGTGTGTGGGACTACACCGGCGACCCGCGGGAGCTGTGGTACTTTAACGAAGCGCTTGCCCGGGGTGTGGACAAAATTTACGGTACTGTCTGGAGCCCGCCCAAGTGGATGAAAACCAACAACAGCTGGTACAACGGCGGATTTTTAAAATCCTCGTGTTATCAGGACTACGCCGACTATCTGGCACAGTATGTAAAAATTTACAAGCAGTACCACAATATCAATATTTACGGTGTTTCCATTGCCAACGAACCGGAGTTTGCGGCAAAGTGGAAGTCCTGCCTGTGGACAGGCAACATGTTCCGGGATTTTATTGTGGATTACCTTGCGCCTACCTTTGCCCGAGAGGGGCTGAACACTAACATTATGGCGGGGGAAAGCGGCATTTGGAGCGAAAGCGTTGTCAAGCCTACCCTGAATAGTGCAGCCGGTGCCCAAGCACTGGATATTGTCACCGGCCACCAGTATCAGGGCGTTGTCACCGACTTTGCCACCGCCCGCGCAAAAGGAAAGCGTGTCTGGCAGTCCGAGCTTTGCGAGACAACCTCACCCTTTAGCGTTTCCATTGCAGACGCAGTGAAATGGGCGAAAAAAGTGCATTCCTTTATGACTATCCCAGAGGCAAGCGCGTTTTTGTACTGGCGTGGCGCACATTCCACCGACAGTAACCAAACCCTCATCCGGTTGGACAATGCAACCTCCTACACCACCTCCCAGCGACTGTTTGCGTTGGGCAACTACAGCAAATTTGTCCGCCCCGGCTATGTCCGCATTGGCGCTACCGAAAAGCCGAATGCAGAGGTTTATGTGACTGCCTACAAGGATCCCACCAGCGGAAAGTTTTCCATTGTGCTTATTAACGACAGTGACAGCAACAACTATTCCTTCCATCTGCGGCCAAAGAACTTTACCTCCGGCGTGTTGTCCACCCATGTTACCGACCAGAACAACAGCCTTGCCGATGTGGAGCAGATTGCCCTGCAAAACGGCGTGTTCCCCATTACACTGGGTAGCAAGAGCGTGGTTACTTTGACCGGCGAAAAGGATTCCCCTGTGCCAGCTCCCAAGCCCTACAGCTTTGTCGACCCGCTGAATGACGAAACCAAGCTGTTCCAAAAAACTGCCGGTTGGATGATTGAAGCCGGCAATGAATTTGGGCGATACGACAATGACAACAGCTGCCTGAGAAGAAGCGAGCTGTCCACGCAATCGGTGGTTTACAAAGTCACCGGCATGAACGATTTTTTGGCAACCATCTATTATTGCGACGACATGAACGGGATTCAGTTCTATACCTCGCCAGACGGTACGACCTTTACCCCACTGGCAGCCGGGCACCTAAACCCGGTTTACACCGCAAAAAACTGGAACCGTGTCAAATTTATGCCCCAGCAGCCACTGCCGGCAGGCACAAACTACCTGAAGGTAGAGTTTAGCGGCGGCACTGACCCATGGAACAAGCATCTGGCCGAAATGGCCATCAACGCAGGTGTGTAATTACGCATAGGACTCAAAAAGCGGAGCGTTTCCCGAAAAGGAAACGCTCCGCTCTTGTTTTTGTCAGGATGCTATTGATCCAGCAGCTCGCCCAGCATGCAATCAACCATGACCAGCATGCGCGGAAGATGAAACGGTCCCTTAAAGGTGCTGCCCTTGGTGGAGGGCATAGTGGGCTTACCATCCCGCCGCAGGTAACCGTACCATTCCCCGTATTCCGGGTCACTAAAATAGGTCTTGCAGTATTCCAAAGTTTTGTAAAACCACGCAAGGTATTTTTCGTCGCGGGTATCGCGGTAGGCCATCAGCGAAGCGATTAAAATTTCGTCGTGCGTCCACCACAGCTTCATGTCGTGTTCGTAGGATTCGGGCGGCAGCCCCTTGCAGTCAATAAAGTAGAGTAGCCCGCCGTATTCTTTATCCCAGCCCGCTTCAATGGCACAGTTAAAGATGGTTTCCGCCTGCTGGTGCATTGCGCCGTCGTGCAGGTAGTTGGCGTATTCCATTAAAAACCAGGAGCATTCGATGTCGTGGCCGGGGTTCACAATTCTGCCCACCGTGACATCGCCCCAAAACTCGCCGTTGTTGCCGACATTTTCTAGGGTGCAGTGCATGTCCGGTTTGTAGTGGTAGGTAAAAATGTTATGCGCGCACTCGGCGGAATACCGGTCGTACTCCTCCACATTGGCCGGGTCAACCCGGCGCAGCACCGCGGTAATATTCAGGAAAATCATGGAGTCGGCAAGTGCCCGCCCGCTGCGTGTCTCCGGAATGCCCTTGGCACCCAGCCCGGTGGGGTCGGCAATCTGCCCATGGTTTAACTGGTAAATCAGCTGGTAGGCACGACGCGCCCGGGCAAGACAAGCTTTGTCGCCGGTCACACCGTAATACTCGGCGTTGGCAATGGCGTAAAAGCCCTCGCTAAAGCAGTAGCGGCGCTGACGCAGCGGCTTGCCGTCGGCGGTTACCTGAAAGTACATCCGGTCGCCCGCAGCACGGTTAATGCAGTGTGCTTCCATAAAGTCAAGGCAGCTTTTTGACGCGTCCAGCCACTGCTGGCGCACGCCGTATACCTTGCACAGGTAGGCAAAAATCCAGCCGCAGCGCCCCTGCATCCAAACACTTTTGTCGGTAGAATAGATGGCGCCGGTGCGATCCAAGCAGGTATAGACACCGCCGTAGTTGTGATCCATGCCATGCTCCAGCCAAAAATTGACACACCGATCCAATTCCTCCCGCACCCACTGGCGCGTTTCCTGTAACGCTACCCGATCCATAGTTTTTACCTCCATTACAATATCAGCTTTCTACTTCAATTGTAGCAAAAAAATTCGATTTTGCAAGTAGCATTTCTATACATAGCCGGATAAAGATGCTATAATAGCCGTAATCGACTATTCTATCGGCTAGGATACGGTTATCCTCCACTATTACAATGGAAAGCTCAGGTTGTTACATGGTTGACGTACTGCTAAAATCATTTTCCTTTATTCTGCTCATCGCCATCGGGTACTTTTGGCGCAGCCGCAAGGTGTTTGGCGACCGCGACTATCAGGTGCTAACCCGCGTCGTCATGAACATTACTCTGCCCGCCGCCATCATTACCGGCTTTGCCGGGCTTACTGTAAGCGCCGCGCTGCTGCTGGTCATGCTGCTGGGTCTGCTTTGTAACATTGCGCTGCTGGCACTGGGGTGGTTTGTCACACGGGGCAAGCCAAACGCCCACCGTGCCTTTGTCATGATGAACTATGCCGGCTACAATATTGGTGCCTTTGCCATTCCGTTTTTGCAGGTGTTTTTAGGGCCGGCCGGCGTGGTAACCGCCTGCATGTTTGACGCAGGTAACGCCATGCTGTGTACCGGCGGCAGCTATGCCATTACCTCCGCCATCACTAGCCCCGACGGCGAAAAATTCCGGCTACGGCCACTATTCAAAAAGCTCTTTTCCTCCGTTACCTTTGACGTTTACCTAGTAGTGATGCTTGCCGCACTGCTGGGCGTGACCACGCCGGACTGGCTGCTGCGTCTGCTGGCACCGGCCAGCGCCGCCAATGCGGGCGTTGCCATGCTGATGATAGGCCTGATGTTCCGCTGGAGCCCCAAGCCGGGCTACCTGCGGGCGGCGGTGGGTACCGTGGCCATTCGCACGCTGTTCGGCGCGGCCGTCGCGGTGCTGGTCTGCCTGTTTGCGCCCTTTTCCAACGAGGGCAAGCAGGTGGTTTCCATCCTGCTGTTTGCCCCCATTTCCATTATCTCCACCGCCTACACCGAGCAGTGTGGCGGCGACGCGGGGCTAGCCGGCTTTACTAATTCCCTGTCCATTGTGGTCAGTATTGTCATTATTACCTCCATTGTGCTGGTCATGAGTTAGCCCACCTGATGCTTCTGAAAGGCGCGGTACGCAAACGGCATCAAAGCTACCGTCCCACCCAGCGAAAACAGCACCGTGAACACCGCAGGGGTCAGCACTACCGTTCCAAGCTGGAACAGGTAGTCCGAAAAGATATTGGGGAATAGTGACGCATTGAAGGGAAGCAGCCGTGACAGCTGGTACAGCAGACGGCTTTTTTGCGGGGATGGGTAGAAAAAGGCTGGCACGAACACCAGCAGAAACATAACCATGGGTGACAGCTGGATGTCAAACGCAAGGTAGCCATCGTAATCATCACTGTCGTAGGGCGTTTTTACCTGTGCCAGCAGCTGTCTGTGCTTTTGCTTTTCCTGCTGGGAGATCTGCGGCTGTGCCTTGCGGTAGTGGTCAATGCACAGGTTTTTTGCAATGGTGTACAGGTAGGCCAGCGGCTTGCCACGGCTGAGGTAGGTGTTTTGACTAAAGTATTTGAGAAAGGTTTCCTGGGTCAAATCCTCGGCAAGCTGGGGATTGTTTACCCGTAAACAACAGTAGCGGTAAATCTTATCGTACTGGTCTTCCAATTCTGTCGTCATGGGGAACCTCCTCTCATCCTGTATAACGGATGAATGCCCAAAAATGTGCAAGGGCGTGGAAATAAATTTCCACGCCCTTTATTGTAGCACAAACGCAACGCATTTTGGAACAGCTTCCCATAAGACCGCCGCCGGTCAGCCGGACAGTTGCGCATCGCTCCGCCCTATTGCTTTAAAAATCGCTTTTCCGCCTCCGGCAAGTCCAGCCCCAGCGTACCGCCGGGGTTCATGATGTTATCGGGGTCAAAATGCTGCTTTAGGCAGCGGTAGATGTCATACTCGTTTTTACCGATGGACCCCTCCAGCCACGGGCCGAACATCTTGCCAATGCCGTGATGGTGGCTCATGGCCGCGCCGGAGCGCTGGATGGCATCCAAAATGCCCGCGTGGTAGGTTTTGTACTCCTGCGGGTCGCTCATTTTGGCAATAAAAATAAAGTAGAGGTTGGCACCCTGGGGGTAAACGTGGGACATGTGGGTCATGCAGATGGTGTTCGGACGGCTCTTGCAGTAGGCGCGCACCTCACGGTGTACCTGCTCCATGTTGCTCCAGTTGACGCTGCACTCCATGGTGTCGGTGACAATGCCAAAGTCCTGCATGGTGTCCCGGAGGTAGGGGTCGTCAAAGCGCCCTTTTTCCCAAGACTTCGTGACCATACCGGTCAGGCTCATGCCGCCGTAGCGATGGGCAACCCGCTTCATCACCCGGGCACAGTTTTTGGAAAAGCCCTTTTCCCCGTTGGTAAAGCCCAAAAACAGGCAGCTTTCGCCCTCCTGAAAGCCGCGCGCGTCAAGCAGCAGCTTGAGCGGGCTTTCCTCCACGCCGTACATCCGCAGCATAATCTGGGTTTCCTCCGGGTCGGATAGCCGAAATACCGAGGGATAGCCTCCCTCCGACTGCATCATCTCCCGGGCGGCGGCCTGTGCGGTGTGCCAGTCCCGAAAGAGGAAGGAAAACCGCCGGATAGTCTCCGGGGTATGCCGAAATACCCGCAGCGTTACATGGGTCAGCACGCCAAAGGCACCCTCCGACCCCATCATGATTTGGCCAATGTCCGGGCCGGTGGCCTTGCGGGGGTAGCGGTCGGTGGCAATGCTTCCTACCGGGGTCGCGTACTCCTGCGCCAGCACAATGTCCGAAATGACGCCGTAGTAGGTGGAATTCTGTCCGGCGCCCCGGGTAACTACCCAGCCGCCCACCGAGGAATACTCGAAGCTTTGGGGAAAGTGCCCGCAGGTGTAGGCGCGTTTTGCGCCCAGCTCGGCCGGTGCGTTATTCAGCAGACCTTCCAGCTTGGGGCCGCTCATGCCCGCCTCTACCGTAATGGTTTGATCCATCTCGTTAAAGCTGACCACCTTGTTAAACCGTAGACGCATATCCAGCGAAACGCCGCCGCGAGTACACTCCACCCCGCGGGTCACCGAGGAACCGCCGCCGTAGACGTAAACCGGAATCTTTTCGCCTTGGCAGTAGGCTACAATTGCCTCAATCTGTTCCTTGCTGTCGGGGTACAGCACCGCGTCTGGCAGATTCTCAATCCTCTTGTTGCGCAGGCGCAGAATGTCGTACATCGTCTTGCCATAGGCTACCGAAAGCCGCGCGTAGTCGTCGGTGCGTACAAACTCTGCCCCCACAATACCCCGTAGGGCGGCCAGCTGTTCCTCGCGCAAGCGGCTGGGCAGGTCGTACTTTACCTCATCCAGTCCAATGTTTTCCTTGTACTGGGCAAAAAATGCGTCGTCCAACCCAAAAAGCTCCTTGAGCATCCTGTACAGCGACTCCTTGGGCGGCTTAATGCGGTTGGGGTCGCCCCATTTAAAGATGGAACGGTAGCTGTTCGCGGGGATTTTTTCCCGCACCCACTTGGGTTCAAATTCTTTGTAAGGATGGGACATGTCGCTTCACTCCTTCTCTCTATCTGCCGTAATACCGGCTGCATAGTGCGCGGCGGCGGCACCCGCTACCTCCGCCGAGGCCGAAACATAGTCTACCAAGTCGCTAATTTTAAGGGCGTTGCCACAGACAAACACACCCGGAATGGCCGTCATGCAGTTTTTATCGCAGGCCGGGCCGTTGGTTTTGGAATCCAGCTCTACCCCCAGCCCCTCGGCCAGCTCGTTTTCGGGAATCAGCCCCACCGAAAGGATGAGCCCGTCGCAGTCCAGCCGCTGCTCGGTGCCGGAAATGGGGGTCAGGGTGTCGTCTACCTGTGCAACCTCCACCCCCTCCAACCGCTCGCGCCCAAAGACGCGGGTCACGGTGTGGCTGGTGTACAGGGGAATGGAAAAATCGTTAAGGCACTGTGCCACATTGCGCGCAAGCCCGCTGGGCTCGGGACGTACCTCGTACACCCCCAGCACCAACGCGCCCTCCAGCGTCAGGCGGCGCGCCATAATAAGGCCGATGTCGCCGGAGCCCAAAATGACACAGCGCCGCGCGGGCAGCTGCCCCAAAATGTTGGTGTAGTACTGCGCCGCCCCGGCGGTGTAAACACCCGCCGGATGACTGCCATGGATGGATACCTGCCGTGCGGTGCGTTCGCGGCAGCCGGTTGCCAGCACCAGCGCGGCGGCCTCTACCACTTCCACGCCGCTGCGATTGACCAGCGTAAGGCTGACCCCTTGCGGCAGCTTTTGCAGCCGTGTTACAAAGGTCAGTAACCGCACCGTAATATCGCTCTGCTGTACCCGGTCAATAAAATACTGGGCGTACTCCGGCCCGGTCAACTGCTTTTTAAACCGCACCAGACCAAACCCGTCGTGGATGCACTGCTTAAGGATGCCGCCCAGCTCGCATTCCCGCTCGATGAGCAGCACCGTAGCCCCCTGCTGCCTTGCCGCAAGCGCCGCTGCCATTCCGGCGGGGCCGCCCCCGATTACCGCAATGTCATACCGCATTGGTACTACCTCCGTCCATTCCGGCAAAGTCCCTGCCGGACTGCTTGGTGTCCCCCCACAGCAAATGACTGTCGCCCCCATTTTTGGTCACTGCCTCCAAGGGCAGGGAAAACTCCTCGGCAATCATCTTGCAAACCAGTGGCCCGCAAAAGCCGCCCTGACACCGCCCCATGCCGGGACGCACCCGGCGCTTTACGCCGTCCACCGTGTCGCAGGGCACCGGACGGTGCAGCGCCGCCAAAATTTCGCCGCGGCTAATTTCCTCGCACCGGCAGACAATTTCGCCAAAGTCGGGGTTTTGCGCAATGAGCGCCGCCCGGTCTTTGTCCGGCAGCTTGGCCGGGCGCGGAATGGCGGGACGCACAGGGTCAAAGGCCGCATTCGCCTCCGGCGCGCCTCCCAGCTCCCCCAGCAGGGCAACCGCCATGGCGGCAACATCCACACCAATGGCAGGAGCCGCCGTCAGCCCCGGCGACTGGATGCCCGCCGCGTGGATAAGGTTTTTTGTGCTGCGTCCCCGCTCCACAACAAAGTCTTCCTCGTAGGTGGCGGCACGCACTCCGCTAAAGCAGGTAATTAAGTCCCGCTGCGACAGCGCCGG
>JAVVRO010000057.1:0-5830 GCA_036654695.1 Angelakisella sp.
CTAGTTTTTTCATCTCAGCTTCCAGCTCGGCAGAAACTTCACTGAGATAGTCCATAAACTGATTTTCCGGTATGCTCTTGGCGCGTGCCAGCTTTTCGCGCACAGCAAGGCCAAAGATGGCGTTAATTGACGCACCGGCTGCCAATGCTTCCTGCGCCTCGTGGTAAAACTTAAGCACCAGCGCCAACATTCCGTGCTGCTTTTGCAACGAGGAATAGGTGTCGGTTTCATCAAAGGAGTTCTGCTGCAAAAAGTCTTCGCGAATGCCGCGGGCGGCTTCCAGCGTCAGCCGGTCACCGGCAGACAAAGAATCGTAGCCAACCAGCTTAACAATTTCCTCCAGCTCGGATTCTACCTGCAACACTCCCATTGTCTCGGTCACAAGCTTGGTCCAGTTGGCATCCACGTTAGTATCCAGCCATGCGCCAATGGTGTCGTTGTACAGCGAGTAGGAGGTCAGCCAGTTAATGGCTGGAAAATGGCGCTTGTAGGCAAGCCCAGCATCCAGCCCCCAGAACACCTTGACAATACGCAGGGTGGCCTGAACTACAGGGTCGGAGTTGTCGCCGCCTGCGGGGGAAACTGCGCCGATGGCGGTCAGGGAGCCCTCGCGGCTGTCGCTGCCAAGGCAGACCACACGGCCGGCACGCTCGTAGAACTGGGCAAGACGGGAGGTCAGGTAGGCAGGATAGCCTTCCTCACCGGGCATTTCCTCCAAACGGCCGGACATTTCACGCAAGGCTTCTGCCCAGCGGGAGGTGGAGTCGGCCATAATGGCGACGGCGTAGCCCATGTCGCGGAAGTACTCCGCAAGGGTAATGCCGGTGTAGATGGACGCTTCCCGCGCGGCCACCGGCATGTCGGAGGTGTTGGCAATGAGCACGGTGCGCTTCATAATGGATTCGCCGGTTTTAGGGTCCTTCAGCTCCGGAAATTCATAAAGCACGTCGGTCATTTCGTTGCCGCGTTCGCCGCAGCCAATGTAAACCACAATGTCCACGTCGCTCCACTTGGCCAGCTGGTGCTGGATTACTGTTTTGCCGGAACCAAAGGGACCGGGGACAGCCGCAGTGCCGCCACGGGCAATGGGGAACAAGGTGTCAATGACACGCTGCCCTGTTACCATGGGGATGTCGGGGGACAGCTTCTTTTGCACCGGACGCTGACGACGCACCGGCCAACGCTGCAACATCTGCACATCAACCAGCTTGCCCGCGTCGTTTCTCACCTTGGCAATGGTTTCCACAATGGTGTGGTCGCCGGCCAAAATCTCGGTTAGCTCGCCAGAAACACCCAGCGGCACCAAAATTTTGTGAGTGATGACGGCAGTTTCCTCCACGGTGCCCAGAATATCACCGGGGACTACCTTGTCGCCCACCTGCGCGACCGGAATAAACTCCCACAGCTTTTCGTGATCCAACGAGGTCACGTTAATGCCGCGAGCAATGTTACTGCCGGTCATTGCTTTAATCTTTTCCAGCGGACGCTGAATGCCGTCGAAAATCATCTCCAACAGGCCGGGCGCAAGCTCGACCGATAGTGGAGACCCGGTGGAAACGACAATATCGCCGGGGCCAAGTCCCGCTGTTTCTTCGTAAACCTGAATGGAAGCCTTATCGCCGCGCATCTCAATGATTTCACCAATCAGGCCTATTTTGCCGACGCGCACAACGTCAAACATGTTGGCGTCGCGCATGCCCTCGGCAACAACAAGCGGGCCGGAAATCTTAACAATTTTTCCTTGACTCAATTGTTTCACCTACTCAATCTTTAAATAAAATGTCGGCGCCTACCGCACGTTCTACGCTCTTTTTGACATTGCTGAGCCCCAGCCCCATGGAACCTTTGCGTCCCGGAATGGGGATAATCGCCGGTAGTGGGACATCCTTGTACCGTTCCAAAAGTCCGGCAATGGGCGCAAGCGTCTGCTCGGTAATAAAGATAATGCCGACCTGCTGCTGACGCAGCGTTTCAATCAGCTCTGGCACCTCCGCGGAGCCTTCGGTTTCGTACACCGCAAAGCCGACCGCCTTAAAGCCCAGTACGCTTTCTTTTTCCCCAATGACCGCAATACTACTACGCATAGGCGTCACGCAACCTTTCGGTTATTTGCGCCGCGGGCACGCCCGCCAGCTTGGAGGCAAGCACAATGCGTGCTGCATTTGTCTCCCATTCCTTGCCGTACAGATACGCCACCAGCGGCTCGATGCCAAAGGGCACCAGCTTTACCGCGCCAAACAGTGACGCAATGTAGTTATCACATAGCTTTTCAAACAGGGACAGCGGCTGTTCCCCACGCAGTGACTCATAGCTGGGCTCCAACGCCGTGCCGTAAGGCGAAGCGGAAATGAGTGCCAGCAGTTCATCGTAGCCCTTGGCATATGCCTCACCGATGGTGCCGGTGGCAATGGTTCCACCCTCGGCCAACACCAGCTTTAGCATTGCCGGTTCCTTTTTCATTCGCTTCAGGCGAATGGCGGCGCGGATATTGGCAATGTCGGCCTGTGCCTGCACCAACCGTGACAAAAAGGCGTTGTCCATTGCTTTTGCCGCCGCGGTCATGGTACCCAGCACTGCCCTGTCAATGGTAATGTCCACTGCCTGGGGGTCGCCGGTTTTGGCCATTTGCTCCTGCGCGTCCAGTCCTGCCTGTGCCAGTGTCGGCGCCAGTGCTGCGGGCATACTGCCTGCGTCCAGCCCTGCGGAAAGCTCGTCAGCCGGAACATTGCCCAGCGGACTAAGCAGCGCGCTATAGTCCCTGTCCAACCTGCGGGACTTAATGAGTACCTTTAGGTTATGGCCGTCGTACTTGTAGCGAAATAAATCGGCAAGGCCGGGCATGGGGGAAATTTTTGCCACAAGCGTATAGGTTTCCAGCAGATTGTTGGTAAAGGCCTGCTCGTAGTCGGCAAGCTCGTACCCCTGCCCTATTGCCGCTTCGGCAAGCACCTTATAGGCCTCGGCAGCGTTTTTCGCGTCTACCATCTTCACCAGTGCCTTTGCATCCAGCATGGTGTTTTCCATGGCGCGGACACGGGCTGTTGCATGTAAATATTCAGTATCCTTGTACTTTTGCAAGGCTGCACCTCCCTTTCTTCTTATTTCAGGTTCCGGTTGTCAGGAAAAGAGCAGTCGCGCCACTTCCGGCTCCAGCTCTTCCTTTGCGCCTGACACCAAAACCTCGAAGGTGCAGTTCGTTTCAATGCTGCCCTCGCGCAGCTGAAAGCCACCACGGAAATGCCCGGATTCCTCGGACAGCATAATAACACGGCCAATGCTTTCGGAGGGTAGCTTCAGGCCGGTGAGCGCGTCCACCACGCTGTCAATGCCATCGGCCACCAACTGCTTGGCAACCATGGAGGACACCGCCTTGCCAATTGACGCTTTTTCCGACGCGTTCAAAATCAAATCGGCCTTGCAGGAGATAAAGCGCAATATCTGCGCACTGTAAAAGGCTACCTTTTGCTCATCGCTCATGGCACACAGCCGCTCCATGGCCTTTTCAAAGGTAGCGTCAATAATCCGGCGGCGAGCCTCCAGATTAATATTGCGCCCCTCGATACCACTTTGCGAGGCAGCACGCAACCGGACAGCCTCGCAGGCAGCGTCGGCGGCGGCCAAAATCTTCTCACGCTCGGCCTGCGCCTGTTTGTCATAATCCGCCTTGATTTTTTGGCAATTCTGCTGGGCAGCGTCGGTAATCGCAGCAGCCTGTGCCGACGCGTCGGCGCCAATTTTCGAGAGGATTACACTGATATCATTCATTTAGTTCAACCATTCCTTTCGGGGGAATTGTCCGGGGGAAATTATAGTCTGACAATGTTCACATTGAAGATAAGCAGCATGGAAATCAGCAGCGCAAGGATTGCATAGGTTTCTACCATTGCGGCGGCAACCATGGCCTTGGACAGCTCGGAGGGTCTTTTTGCAATAATGTTCACGCCCGCAGCGGCAACACGACCCTGGCATTTACCGGAAACCAAGCCAACAAAGCCGACCGGCAGGCAGGAAATGAAGATGTAAGCGCCAGTACCCAGCGACAGCGAACCCACCGTGCCACCCAGCATACCGGTAGTCAGCATGACCAAAAAGCCGACGATGAAGCCGTAGATGCCCTGTGTTGCGGGAAGTGCCTGCAATACCAGTAGCTGGCCAAACTTGTTGGGGTCTTCGACGATGACACCGGACATGGCCTCACCGACATAACCAACGCCCTTGGAAGAACCCATGCCCGAAAGAATAACCGCGATTGCTACGCCTGCATAAGCCAAAAAAGTACCCATTCCCATGAAAATTTCCATAATTATTTTTCCTCCTGAATTTTAATGTTTACATATTTTGTGTTTGCGGTCAGTGGGGCAAAACCCGCGCCGCCGCCCTCATAAAACTTTCCGAAGAACTCCACATACTGAAGCCGCGAGGTGTGGACATAGGATCCAAGCGCGTTAATTGCAAAGTTTAGGGTATGCCCAAACAGGAACACCGCCAGATAAACAAGGAACCCGAAGAAGCTGCCGCCGGGCATGGTTCCCATGGTGTTGACAACACTGCCGATAACCCCTGTGGCAAGCCCTAACGCCATAATACGCGAGTAGGACAAAATGTCCGAAAAGTAGCCGGTAATGTCGTAGAGACTAAGCACACCGCTTGCAGCTTTCATAAAGATGTTCTTTTTGTCCCGTCCCTGTGTCAGTATTAGCATAACTGCACCGCCAATGGCCATGTACATGCCAATTTTGCCAAAGATTCCTCCGGCCAGCAGCATCACTAGGCCAATGAGAACAAAATACCAAGAACCCACATCAAAGAGCGCCGCCCAAGCATGCCCGCGCCTGACCATCAAGTAGGCTTTTAGCCCCATGCCCACAAACAGATGGAGCGCGCCAAAGGCAAAGGACAGAACAAGAATGGTAATAGGATCCTTCAGCGGGTCAATCAGCGCCGGCAGTGCAAACTCCACATGGAAGAATACTCTAGCCACCTGCGTCAGCATATCGCCGAAGAAGCTGCCATAAATAAGCCCCCAGACAATTGTGGAAATACCACAGTAGCCCAGCATCTTCATCAGCTTGTTGCCGCCCATCAGCTTGGCTCCAATTAAGCCGCCAACCAACAGCAGCAGCCCATAGCCCGCGTCGGACAGCATCATGCCAAAAAACAGGAAGAAAAACGGTGCCATAAAGGGGTCGGGGTCAATGCCATTGGAGGAAGGCAGCGAATACATCTCGGTGACGCACTCAAACGGCTCCACCAGCTTGTTGTTTTTCAGCAGCACCGGCGTTTCCTCGTCCTTTTGTGGCTCAACAAACTGGTAGTAGCAGGTGTAACCGGCCAGCAGCTTTTCCAGCTGCGGCTTGCTTCGCACCGGAATCCAGCCTGCCAGCAAGCAGGTCTTTTCGGTATGCAGCAGCTTTTGCTCGGCACGCAGACAGTGAATGCGGGTTTGCACCCCATCAAATACCTGCTTTAGCAGGTCGCCCTGCTGCGCCAGCATGGCAAAGGTTGCTTCGGTTTGCACAATCTGCTGCTCCAATGCTTGAATCTCGCCTTGACAGCGTGCTAACTCCTCGCTAGGCGTACCGGACAGCTCCCCAAAGGAAACACGGGATGCACCCGCCTGTCGCAGCAGCTCCTCGGCTTGGGCAAAGCTGTCGTTATGGGCAATCAGCCCAAGGTAGTACTGGTCTTTGTCGCTGCCAATTTGACTTATCGTCGCAGCAAGCTCACTTTGGCTCAGGCTTTGCTCCACAGCGGTAAGTTCGACAGCCGCTGGCAGGGTTAGCAGCTGCACCTTGCAGCTTCGCGTTCCCTGCTGCCCCAAGGGCAGGTA
>JAVVRO010000057.1:5840-10615 GCA_036654695.1 Angelakisella sp.
GGCAACAAACTGTCCCGGGTAAAGGATTGCCTCCCCAGTGCCGCCTTTTGTTCGGTTAACTGCCGTTGCGCCGCTTCAACCTGTTCACACACTGTAAAGGCATTCTCCATTACAGTAGTATCTTCCAGTTGCTGGTAGGTAACCGACGGCTTTTGGGCAAACAGCCCCTTCCCCGGCAGGTACGGCAGCAGTGCGGTCAGCGCGGCCGACAGCCGCGAAAGCTTTTGTTCCCAATCGTACAGTTCACTGGAATGCTTCTCGACAACCGACGGAAGCTCGTCACAAGGTTCCAGCTGTCTGGGGTCGCTGACCTGCAAACAGCCACATCGCATTACATCACGCAGCAGTGGCGAGGCATCCTCGGAAAGACCGTAGAGGAATAGTTTTTGCATCTTTTCGATCATTTTGTTTCCACAATCCTCTCCACAATAAGTAATGCGGCCTTGTCCAGCTTGGCAGACGCGGCACCGGTCAGCTCCTTGCCCATAGCACGGGCGGTTTCCAGCTGTGCGGCACCCTGTCGGACAGCCTCCTCCTGTGCAGCACTAATTCTTGCAGCCGCTTCGGCTTCGGCTTGTGCCTTTACCTTGGCCAGCTGGGCACGTCCTGCTTTGTGCGCAGCAGCCTCCAATTCGGCAGCCTTTTGCTGTGCGTCACGCCGTAGCTGTGCCGCGGCATCCTCTGCCTGATTGATTTTGGTTACCATCTCTATCATTCGTTACATCACCACCTTGCAACAGTAGTTTGGACTTTTGATTTACTCTATAAACCTTAGCGCTCCTCAATTGCCAAAATACTTTTCAGCTCCTGTAGGAACGAGTTTATATCCTGAAATTGCCGATACACCGAGGCAAACCGCACATAGGCCACTTGGTCAATTTCCCGCAGCTTGTCCATGCACAACTCACCAATCAGCGTTGAGGGAACCTCACGCGCCAGCTGGTTTTGCAGGGACAGCTCAATATCCGCAACTGCCTTTTCCAAAACAGCCAGCGTAACCGGCCGCTTTTCGCAGGACTTAATCATGCCGCGCAGCAGCTTGTCACGGGAAAACACCTCCCGCGAGCCATCCTTTTTGATGACCATAAGCGGGGTTGTTTCAATCATTTCGTAGGTAGTAAATCTTTTTTCGCATTTTAGACATTCCCGGCGTCGGCGTATCCGTTCACCCTCATCTGCCGGTCGCGTATCAATGACCTTACTTTCCGCAAAGCCGCAAAATGGACATTTCATACCTACACCTCTGTTCTTCAAACTATTTGCCCCCGGGCGCTACCATGTGCATACTGTATATTGTATCAAATTTTTTGGCAAACCACAAGTTTATTTTTTAGAAAGCGACATTTTTTTTAGTAATAATACCGAGTTTGCCAGTTGCTCCTCTTGGGTGTAGTTATGGGAATACAGCTCCAGCACCGCGTCGCCGCTGTAATGCCCTCGGTTGAGGGTTGAAAACAGGTTTCCGAAGTCGATGCTGCCCTCCCCGATGGGCAGACAGTCCGCATCCGGCCTGCCGTCGCTTAAGTGCAGGTGAACAAGGTTTGCGCCCATGGCTTGCAGGAACTCCGGCAAGGTACCATCGCTGCGGAACACCTGCTTTAAGTCCAGCACAAAGGCCGCATCCGGAATTTGTTTGCGCAACGCTGTAAACAGCGCTGGGGTGCGGCTCATGCAGCGCCCTACATTTTCCTGCGCAAGGAGCACGCCAAAGCTCTTGGCCAATGTGTGCAGCCGGTAGTAGCTGTCCAGATACTGCTCCACTGGAATTGGGTGCTTCGTAATGGCGCCATGCAGCACCAGGTAACGACCGCCCAGCTCGGCTGTTGCCTGAAAAAAGCGCTTGTACAATTCGCAGCCATCGTCAAACCGGCGGGGGTAGTCGCTAAAAAAGAGCATCGGCTCCATTCCTGCGGTAAAGGGGTGTAGCGAACAGACCTTGGTGTTCCCCGCCGCAAGGATAGTCTTTAGCTCATGGAGGATAGCGGGCTGTAGCTCGCTGAAGGCATTGATAAAAATCTCGGTGCAGTCAACGCCGGTTGCCACAACCTTGGCCAACGCCTGCTCGGTAGGTAGCGGATAGTAGCAGGCCGTAGAAATTCCGATGTTCAAGATACTTCACCTATTTCCATGATTGTTGCAAAACAGGCGCACAGTCCTTTGGGGACTGCGCACCTGTGTTTTGTAAAATTAGCGATTTTTGTTGTGCGAGGACGGGAATTTATTTTCCCACACCACCCACAGTGGGCCGGTAATGCAGACCGAGGAATAGAAGCCGGACAGGATACCCGCAATCATAGGCACCGCAAAGGTGATGATGGAAGTAATACCCAAAAGACCGGCAACCACTGCCACGACAACCATTGACAGCACCGTTGCAAAGGAAGTACCAAAGGCACGCCCCAAGGACTGATTGATGGATTGGTTGACAATCTGTGCCAAGGGAACCTTGTGTCCCATTCCCTTTTCATTCTCACGGATACGGTCGTAGATAACGATAGTATCGTTGAGGGAATAACCAAGGATGGTAAGCACGACGGCAATAAAGTTGTCATTGAGCGGAATGCGCAAAAAGACAAATACCGCAAAGACCATGAGCACATCGTGGAACAGTGCAATGACCGCCATAACACCCGCCGACCAGCCACCGATGTTGCGGAAGCGGAACGCGATGTACAGAATCATGAGCACCGAAGCTGCCACAATGGCAATAATCGACTTGTAAAAGAACTCACGGCCAATGGTCGCATCCACGTTACTGATAGAAACCGAGTCGATTTCCTGATTGGGGTACAGCTCGCTGAGCTTATTGCTAATCTCCAGCTGCTTTTCGGCCGAGATACCCTGACTTTGTGTCAACGCAATGGTAAATGTGGTGAGGCCTGCGGCACTTTTCCCATGCTGCACCGCAACATTCGCGCCGGTTAGGGACTCCACCTCGCGCTCAATGACCTTTACGTCAACCTCGCCTTGGTGGGAATAGGTCATTAGGGAACCTCCCTTGAACTGGATATCCAACTGCACTCCAAAAATCAGCGCAAACAGCATACAAAGAACCAGCAGGCCGATAGAGATGGAGAAGAAAATTTTTCTTTTTCCAAAAAAGTCAATCATTATTTTGCACCTCCATAGAGCCAGGGTTTTCTGCAGCATTTAAGCTGTGAAACGGAGCGTAGCATCTGACGAGAGACCCACACGCCCATTACCATATTTGCAAGCACGCCCATCAGTAAGGTATAGCCAAAGGAATAGATGGACCCCGCAGTTGCCTTACCAAAGATAAAGAATAGCGGTTGCAGCAGCTTGACAAAAATGCTGTCGGGCGGGCCGAACGCACCCATAAGGATGACGGCAACAATAATAACCGTAACGTTACCATCCAGAATAGCAGAAAACGCTCTCTCGAAGCCAAGGCTGACCGAACCATCAATGGTTTTGCCGGTACGGATTTCTTCCTTAATACGCTCGGCCGAGATAATGTTTGCATCCACGCCCATACCGATACCCAGAATGATACCGGCGATACCGGGCAGGGTCAACGTGAAAGAGGAGTAGGCGGGGAAAATCTTGGTGACTGCGCCAATCATAAAGATAACCTGTCCAATTAGCGCAAAGACTGCCACAAAGCCCGGCAGGCGGTAAGCAATGACCATGTAGATGCAGACCAGAATAAAGGCGATGGTACCGGCAATAATCATGGCATCCTTGGCGCCCAGACCCAACGTAGGCGAGATGGAGCTATAGTTTTCGGTGACCAGCTTAAAGGGCAGTGCGCCGCCGTTAATCTTGGAAGCCAACGCCTGTGCCGTCTCGACGGTAAAGCCGCCTTCAATGATGCCCTCTCCCTCACTGATAACACCGTTTACCTTGGGGTAGGAGATGAGGGTTTCGTCCATCCAGATGGAAATAATCTTGCCAATATTGGCAGCGGTTGCTTCGGCAAACTTCGTTGCACCACCGGGGGTAAGTTTAAAGCTGACCACCGGAGAGTTTACGCCAAGTGCATTCGGCGCAAAGCTCAGCTCAGCTTTAATCAGGTCTTTTCCCTCCAGAATGACCTTACCGGTAGGGTTGCCGTTTGCATCGGCGTCCATTCCCTCGCGGAAAGTGAGCAATGCAGTATCGCCCAGCTCCTTGACCGCAAGCTCCGGGTTAAAGTCGCTTTCGCCGACCTTCCACGGAAACCGCACAATGATGCGGTCATTGTTTTGGTCGGTGTAGACCTCATAGTCGGTGATACCAAGATTGACCAAACGAATCTCGATAATTGACTGTGCGGAATTCATCTCGTCCGGCGTTGCATTGTAGCCGTTGGCGGGACTGAAGGTTGCATCGACACCGCCGCGGATATCGATTCCCCAGCGGATGCTATCGGCACCCTTGACGTAGACATTGGTGACGTCTCCGTTTTGGAAGCTCACACCAAAAAGCACCAGATAACTGGCGATTAGGATGAGAGCTGCCATTACAAAGAACGGCCATTTTTTTGCTCTTTTCATTGACTCGTCCTCCACTAATTTGACTACCTGCCGGCAGCGGGCTTCTATCCTTTTCCCCGCAGGCGCTCATAGAGGTTATTATATGGCATTGGAGGCAAAAAGTCAATCTATTCCTGTAACAGCGGCCGGGCGAAAATGGATTTTTGCAAAAAAGACTTGCAAACCGCGGTAAAACAAAGTATAATATTAAAGTCGTGTCAGTGTGTATTCACTGTTCGTGGCAAATGTGCGCCAGTAGCTCAGCTGGATAGAGTATTCGCCTCCGACGCGAAGGGTCGT
>JAVVRO010000058.1:0-10118 GCA_036654695.1 Angelakisella sp.
GCTCAGTGATCAAATTTACTCTACCCTGCGTTCGCTCACCATTAACACAACGGTGGATAAAGCCAAGGATACCGAGCAGATACGCTTGCAGCTGATTGGCGATATTTCCCGCATTCAAGCGGCAGTAAACAGCACCTCGGTAAACTTTGAGGAGCGTCTGGACGAGCTTGCCAAGCAGATTGAAGCAATTGAACCGGGGATTCCCATTACCGTCAATGACGATGGATATTTTTCCCGTTTTGTAGATGGGTACGAACAGCAGTTTACCCCCGCATTGCTGGACACCATTCGCATCAGCCAGCTGGACACGGCGCTGGGGCAAAACTACCCCTACCAGTCGGAGAGCTTTGGAAAGATTATTCACGGCTATACTTGGTATTATGTTACGACCATCCCACTTTCCGAAGCACAGTTGTTCCAGCCGGGTACGGCCATGACCATGACCTTTGCCGGCAGCGATGAGCAACGCCCGATTGGCGGCTGGGTTCAATCAATTACGGAGGATAGCGCATCGAAGCGCGCTATGCTGGTAATAGAAAGCGATGCCATGAGCGTGGACACCGTGTCCCGACGAACCGCAACGGTCAAGCTGGGGTTTGATGATTTCAAGGGGATTCGCTTTAGCAAAAAAGCAATGCGCATTCAGGATGGGGTTAAGGGTGTCTATGTAAAAGGCAAGTCGGCAATCCGCTTTAAAAAGGTAAATATTGTCTATACCGGAACCGACTTTTACCTGAGCAAGCTGGACTATGACAGCGAGGAATACCTGAATATCTTTGACGTCATTATTGTAGATGGAACGAACCTGTATGACGGAAAAACCCTGGAGTAACGCAAAAACGAGGGAAAATCTTGTTTCTGGAAGGATAAACCACATAAACTCGACGATAAGATGACTAAATGTACAAATTGTTTGTTGACATAAAGCACAAAAAAATAGATAATGGTAGAGTAGTATATCTTTTGATAGAATTAGATTCTGCCTAGGGTCGGCGGAATACTGAAACAAAAAACGGGAGGTTGCTGGGATGGCTTTTATCGAAGGTTTCAAAAAATTCATGGGGATGTCTCCATTGGACGACCAGTTGGATGATGAGGAAGAGCAGGAAACCGTCCACGCTGACGACCGCGAAATTCCAGTACGCGGCTTTGGCTACCAAAGTAATATCGACCCCATTAATAAATTGGACGATATCGATGGTATGGACAGCTTTGGACAACAACAGACAGGAAGCTATACGCCTGTTGCAACAAGCATAGGCGGCTTTACACGAGAGGAGGCTACAAAGGTGGTCAATATTCATCAAGGAAATCAGCCACAGGTAGTGTTGGTAAAACCGGAGCGGTTCGAGGATGCAGGCTCTATTGCGGATCATCTGCAAGCCAAGCGTACCGTGGTAGTCAATACCGACTCGGTATCACAGGATATCCGCCGCCGGCTTATCGACTTCTTAAGCGGTGTTGCTTATGCCGAGGGAGGCACTATTAAAAAAGCATCCAATACGACCTTTGTAATTACTCCTGACACGGTCGGTGTTATGGGTGATTCGGTTCCTGATGATGCAGAGCAGGAAACTACCAGTGGCGGAACGTATTATTGATAAGGAAGTTGCGCAGCTGGCCGCAAGGCTGTCCGACTTAACAAGCCGATGTCTGACACGGGGAATTCCTGTATTCCTCGGCTTTTTGGATACTGCGCAGCGTACCGTTGCAACAGAACGATTAAAACATTTTAGCGGTAGCATTGTCTTTTGGGGCGGCTACCCAGACGCAGAACGCACCTTTTTGGGGCTTTCTGCCGACAGTGAGCCTCCTGCAAAGGGTTACTTCCCGTTTCGATGCGTTCAGTTTCGTTGGCGGGAGGAGGATTCCCTAACCCACAGGGATTTTTTGGGGTCACTGATGGCACTGGGGATAAAACGCGAGGCAGTAGGAGATATTGCCGTGGAACCCGGTTGCGCAGTCGCGTTTTTATCCGAACATGCCGCTCAGGTTGCCTTGAGCGAAATTACCAAAATTGGCCGTGCGGGTGTCACCGTCACTGAAATACCGGTTGGCAGCAAAGTGCCAGAGCGCAGTTTTTTGCCGGTTACGGGTACTGTGGCTTCGCTTCGGTTGGACTGTGTGACAGCTCTTTTGTCCAACAATTCCCGCAGCGCTTCCGCAAAACATATCGTTTCCGGCTTAGTTGCGGTCAACGGTATTGCGGAAACCTCGGTAGACAGACTGCTTGCACCGGGCGATAAGCTTTCAATCCGCGGTACCGGCAAATTTCTATTTGAGGGACAGGATGGGGTAAGCCGAAAAGACAAGCTTCGGCTCAAATTTCAAAAATATCAATAGGAGGTTGTTCTCATTGGAAATTCCTGCAAGTTTTTTCAATATTAGCTTTAATAAAGCGATGGCTTTTGGCTATAGAACGGACGATGTTGACCAGTTTGTGACACAGGCAATCCAACATATTAAAGACCTGCAAGAGGAAAATGAATCTCTGCTGGATAAGATGAATATACTGGCCTCCAATCTGTCACAGTACAGGGAGGAGGAAGACAGCTTGCGTTCGGCGCTGGTAGGCGCACAAAAGCTGGGCGATAGTATTCTAAAGGATTCCCGCAATAAGGCAGAAATTATTATGCGGGACGCTACCGCGCGAGCTGACAAGGTTACCGAGGAGGCTGCCTTGAAGCTGGAGCGTCAGCAGCTTGAATATGAACGGATTAAAAAAGAGACTTCCGATTTTAAGGACAGGCTCTTTATGCTTTACCGTAGCCATTTGGACATGATTAACAGCATTCCTTCCGACCCATCGGAGGCGGAACACGCTCCGGCTGAGCGTGCCACACCGGAAGAATCGGAAGAGGAATATCACAGTGCCTTTGTGCAGGAAGACCCGGGCTGTTACCCTGACGAGTTGCCGGAACAGCAGTTCCCCCAGGACGAAATGCAACAAAAGCTGAATTATCTGGATCAGCTCAATGAAGCACATCAGGAGGAATTCCAGCAACAGGAGCTTTTGGAGCAGGAGATACAGGAACCACAGATTGTTCCACTGCCACGCATTCCCGAAAAGGAGCCACCCCGCCGTGTGACAGAGCAAGCCAGCCCCTTTGCACCGCCGCCCATGGTTCAGATGGAATTTACGGATGGGTCATCCACCGACAGCGAGGAAGACACGCTGAGTGAGGATGCAGAACGCCCCCAGGGCGTGGAGCTTAACAAGGTTCCTTATTTTGACGATGAGGACGACGAGGCCGGCGATTTTGAAGTATCAATGACCAGTTCAAAAAGGCAGGTCGTAAGTGAAAAATTTGGTGTATTAAAATTCGGTGATGCCTTTGACCTTACCGATGACTAAACTGATTTTAGGAGAGAAACAAGACTATGCCACAGGACTATAACTCAACCCTTAATCTGCCCAGTACTGACTTCCCCATGCGGGCATCCCTGCCCAAAAAGGAGCCGGAAACCCTAGCCGCATGGCAGCAGGATGATATTTACAAGCAGATGGTCGACCGCAATGGGGGAAAACCGCTATATATTTTGCACGACGGCCCTCCCTATGCAAACGGTGATATCCATTTGGGTACCGCACTTAACAAGGTGCTCAAGGACATTATTGTGCGCCACAAGAATATGACCGGTTTTCAGGCACCGTTTATTCCCGGTTGGGATACCCACGGGCTGCCCATTGAGCTAAAAGCCCGCAAAAAAGCCGGTGTTGGCAGCGATATCACGCCGGTTGAGCTTCGTAAAATCTGCAAGGAGTTTGCCCTGCATTATGTAGATATTCAGCGTGCGCAATTTCAGCGACTGGGCGTACTTGCAGACTGGGACAATCCTTATTTAACGCTTCGCCCGGAGTTTGAAGCCCGCCAAATCAAGATTTTTGGTGAAATGGCAAAAAAAGGCTACATCTACAAGGGATTAAAGCCGGTTTATTGGTGCCCCGAATGTTGCACTGCCTTGGCCGAAGCTGAAATTGAGTACGCGGAGGATCCCTGCAATTCCATCTATGTCAAATTCCCCGTCAAGGATGACAACGGCAAGCTGGCCGCTTTGGGCGCCGACCTTGCCAAAACCTACTTTGTCATTTGGACGACCACCACATGGACATTGCCGGGCAACCTTGCTATCTGTGTTGGACCGGACTTTGAGTACTGCGTGGTAACTGCAAATGGCGAATGCTATGTCATGGCGCGTGACTTGGTTGACTCCACGATGAAGGCCGCCGGGATTGCCGAGTACGCTGTTTCGGACTCCATTATGGGCAGCGAACTGGAGCACATGAGCTACACGCATCCCTTTATGGGTCGGGTATCTCCAATTATTGTGGGCGACCATGTAACACTGGAAAGCGGTACCGGCTGTGTTCACACCGCGCCCGGCTTTGGGGTCGAGGACTTTGATGTTTGCAAAAACTACCCGGAAATTAAGGTGGTTGTACCGGTCGACAACAAGGGTAAAATGACTGCCGATGCCGGTCGCTATGCAGGGCTGACCACTGCGCAAGCCAACAAAGTGATTGGGGAGGATCTGGTTGCCTCCGGCAATATGTTAGCGGTGGAAAAAATTATCCACCAGTACCCCCACTGCTGGCGCTGCAAGGAGCCGGTTTTGTTCCGTGCAACCGAGCAGTGGTTCTGTTCGGTCGCGGACTTCCGGGAGGATGCAATAAAAGCCATTAAAGAAGTCAACTGGATTCCCGGCTGGGGCGAGGATCGGATTGAATCGATGGTAGTAGACCGCAGTGACTGGTGCATTTCCCGTCAGCGGACTTGGGGGGTACCCATCCCAATTTTCTATTGTGACAAGTGTGGTGCTTACCACATTGACGATGCCAGCATTCAGGCAATTTCGGAGTTGTTCCGGCGTGAGGGTTCGGACGGATGGTACCTTCACGAGGCCGAGGAGATTTTGCCCAAGGGCACAAAATGTGCCAAATGCGGCGGCACCAGCTTCCACAAAGAAAAGGACATTATGGATGTCTGGTTTGATTCCGGTTCCAGCTATGCTTCGGTGCTGACTCCCGAAAACGGCCTAACTTGGCCTTGCGACCTTTACATTGAGGGCGCGGATCAGTACCGCGGCTGGTTCCAGTCGTCGCTGTTAACCGCAGTTGCCACCACGGGGCACGCTCCTTATAAAAACTGTTGCTCCTGCGGTTGGGTTGTGGATGGCGAGGGACGCAAGATGTCCAAATCGCTGGCAAACGGCACAGCGCCGGAAAAGATTACCGAGGAATATGGCGCGGATATTCTGCGTCTGTGGGTTGCCTCCTCGGACTATCACTCCGATGTCCGCATTTCCTTCGAGTACCTCAAACAGCTTTCGGAGGGCTATCGCAAAATTCGCAACACCGCTCGCTATATTCTGGGCAACATCAGTGACTTTCACCCGGATACCGATTCGGTTCCCTTTGAAAAGATGTTGGAAATTGACCGCTGGGCTGTTTCCATTACCAACGACTTGGTGGCGGAGGTTCGTGCAGCCTACGAAGCGCTGGATTTCCATGTCGTCTACCACGCCATTCACAACTACTGCTCGGCTGACATGTCCAGCTTCTATCTGGATGTCCTTAAGGACAGGCTGTACACCGAAAAAGCGGATGGACTGGCTCGCCGCAGCGCACAAACCGCAATCTATCAGGCGCTGCGCGCCCTTACACTGTTGCTTGCGCCTATTCTCAGCTTTACCGCCGAAGAAATTTGGCAGTATATCCCCAAGGACAGTGCCTACAACAACAAATCGGTTGTGCTCAATGACATGCCTGCTGTAACGGTCGGCTTGGTCGATGTTGCGTTCATGGCCAAGTGGAGCACGCTGCATGCCGTGCGTGACGATGTAAACAAGGCGCTGGAGCTTGCCCGTGCGGCCAAGACCATTGGCAAGTCGCTGGAAGCAACGGTTACGCTTTATTGCAGCGGCGACACCTATCGGTGTGTCAAGGCCATGGAGGCCGACCTGCCCATGCTGTTCATTGTGTCACAGGTAACGCTGTGTGACAATGGCACTGGTGAAATTCCCGGCGAAACCGAGGGCGTTTCGGTGACGGTGCGCGTAGCTTCCGGTAAAAAGTGCGAGCGCTGCTGGATGTTTAGTGAAACAGTAGGGAAGAATGCTGTGCATCCCACACTTTGCAGCCGTTGTGCCGAGGTGCTATCCTAAAGAAAATGCAATCGCCGGAGTGCAGCATTCCCATGTGGAGCTGCACTTCGACTGATTCACGGAGGTTCATATGCTGGGTATTTTTTACCTGTTAGGCGCGGGAGTGCTTGTTTTCATCGATTATCTCATTAAGCAATGGGCAACGCTATCGTTGCAGCCGGTTACATCCATTGACATTATCCCCGGTATTTTAAGCCTGTACTACCACCAAAACTATGGTGCTGCATTTGGTATTTTGCAGGAAAAGCGCTTTTTCCTGATAGTAGTTACCGGCATTATGCTGACTGTGCTGGCATTGGCAATTTTGCTGCGCAAGGTGAAAGGTTCGTTGCTGCTTTCAGCATTTTCGCTGATTGTCGCTGGAGGCGTCGGCAACCTGATTGACCGCGTTATCAACGGCTATGTCGTTGACTATATCTATTTTGAACCAATTAATTTTCCCATCTTTAACTTTGCGGATTGTTGCGTAGTCATCGGCACGGGGCTATTGTTTGTCTATCTGCTGTTTTTTGATGGCAAACAGAAAAAAAGCAACTCCCCTGACACGCTGGCCGCTCCGCCGGAACCACCCGTAACGGGGGAGCCGTCATGACGCGTAGCCAAATTGTGCCTGTGGAGCTGGCAGGGCAGCGCATTGACAAGGTGGCAACGGTGCTTTTTCCGGAGCTGTCGCGTTCGGCGGTACAACAGCTTTGCCAAAACGGTGCGATGCAGCTGAGCAATAAAGCCGTGGGGAAAAGCACATTGGTCAAAGCCGGTGACTGCTTGACGGTAGCACTTCCAGAGCTGGAGGTGCTGGAGACGTTGGCAGAGGATATTCCGCTGGAGATAGTTTTTGAAGATGACTATCTGCTGGTCGTCAACAAGCCCAAGGGCATGGTGGTGCATCCAGCGGTAGGCAACCAAACCGGAACGTTGGTGAACGCACTGCTTGCGCACTGTGGAGCTTCGCTTTCCGGCATTAACGGCGTAATTCGCCCCGGAATTGTACACCGCATTGACAAGGACACCTCTGGACTGCTAATTGTAGCTAAAAACGACGCCGCCCACCGGGGACTGGCTGCCCAAATTAAGGAGCACAGCTTTCGGCGGGAATATGCCGCCATTGTATACGGACACTTTAAGGTGCCGCAGTTTGTGGTGGATGCACCCATCGGGCGCAGTGTCAGCGACCGCAAAAAGATGTGCGTTACCGATAAAAATTCCCGGCACGCTGTCACCCGCGTAGAGGTCTTGGAGGAATTAAAGAGTTTTTCCTACATTCAGTGTCAGCTGGAGACCGGACGTACCCACCAGATACGGGTACACATGGCCTATCTGGGGCATCCGGTAGCAGGCGACACGGTTTATGGCCCTAAAAAAACAGCAGTTACCGGTACCAATGGACAATGCTTGCATGCCAAAACCATTGGCTTTATCCATCCGATTACAGGGCAGGAGCTATACTTTAGCTCCGACCTGCCGGAATATTTTACCACTCTTTTGGAAAAGCTCCGTAAGAGCTGAGCAATCAAATCAAGGAGGACGATTTTGTGAAAGACGACAAAAAGAAGGTTCTGCGGCAAACGGCCAATCAGGTACGCAGAGGCATTATTGAAGCGGTATATTCCGCGCAATCAGGGCATCCCGGCGGTTCCCTTTCCATTGCCGATATTATGACCTACCTGTACATGGAGGAGCTGCGGATTGATGTTTCCAAGCCACGCTGGGAAGACCGTGACCGTCTGGTGCTGTCCAAGGGTCATGTTTGCCCCGCGCTTTACTCCATGCTGGCACAAAAAGGCTTTATTCCCGTGGAGGAGCTAAAGACATTTCGTCGTGTTGGCTCCCGCCTGCAAGGTCACCCCGACCTGAACAAGTGCCCCGGCGTCGACTTTACTGCCGGTTCGCTGGGACAGGGTGTTTCGGCTGCGGCAGGCATTGCACTGGCTGGCAAGCTCTCCAACAAGGACTATCGTGTCTATGCAATCCTTGGGGATGGCGAAATTCAGGAGGGTCAGGTTTGGGAGTCGGCTATGTTTTCTGCTCACAACAAGCTAGATAACCTCTGCTACATTATTGATAACAACGGTTTGCAGATTGACGGCAACATTGCCGAGGTCTGTTCGCCGTATCCCATTGACGAGAAGTTTGCCGCCTTCGGGTTCGAGGTAATCTGCATTAACGGTCACGATTTTGATGAGATTGAGGCCGCATTCCAGAAAGCCAAGACCATCAAGGGCAAGCCCTGCGCGATTGTTGCCAAAACCACTAAGGGCAAGGGCATTTCTTTCATGGAAAACCAAGCCGGTTGGCATGGCTCTGCCCCCAACAAGGAGCAGTACGATATTGCCATTGCCGATTTGGAAAAGGAGGTATTTTAACATGTCCGAGATGAAAAAAAGAGCTACCCGCGACAGCTACGGCGACGCGCTGATTAAGCTGGGGCAGACGAACGATAAGGTAATTGTATTTGATGCAGACCTTGCGCAGGCAACCAAAACCGGCGTGTTCAAGAAAAGCTTCCCATTGCCGAATGTAATATGATGGGCGTTGCTGCCGGTACCTCCACCTGTGGTTATATTCCGTTTGTCAGCAGCTTTGCAATGTTTGCCGCCGGACGCGCGTTCGAGATTGTCCGTAACTCCATCGGCTACCCTCATCTGAATGTCAAAATCGGCGCAACCCATGCGGGCGTGTCGGTTGGCGAAGATGGCGCGACCCACCAGTGCAACGAGGACATTGCGCTTATGCGTGAAATTCCCGGGATGGTTATCATCAACCCTGCCGACGACATTGAAGCACAGGCTGCCGTAGCCGCCGCCGCCGCGTATGTTGGCCCTGTCTACCTACGCTTTGGCCGTTTAGCCGCCCCGGTATTTAACAGCCCTGACTACAAGTTTGAGATAGGCAAGGGCGTTACGCTGCGGGAAGGAAACGACATTACAATTATTGCCACCGGCATTGTAGTGTACGAGGCAGTGCTGGCTGCCGAAGCACTGGCCGCCGAGGGCATTCATGCGCGGGTCATTAACATTCACACCATTAAACCGATTGATCAGGCGCTTTTGGTTAAGGCCGCCAAGGAAACCGGCGTGTTGGTGACCGCCGAAGAACATTCCGTCATCGGCGGACTGGGCAGCGCTGTGATGGAAGCTATTTCGGAGCAGTGCCCGGTGCCGGTCGTGCGCATCGGCGTGCAGGATGTGTTTGGCCATTCTGGCAAGGGTAACGAGCTGCTGGTCGAATTCGGCCTGTGTGCGGATAATATTGTAAAAGAAGCAAAAAGAGCATTGACCTTAAAGAAGTAATTTTTATGCGATGCAATACCGATTGCAGAAAGGGGGAGAGGGTCTTGCAGTTCATGACAAGGCTTTTCTCCCTGGGTATTGCGCTGATTATGATACTCGGAAGCACCGCACTGGCGGACTATCAGGTACAACACCAGTTGCCTGTCCCGAATAGAGTACTGCTGAACCGGCGGGCAGGGGTTATGTCTTTGGAAGAATTTTTAAAGCTGTCAGATGTGGAGCTCAATTCGGCCACGCAGGAGCAGTTGGAGGAATTACCGGGAGTTGGAAAGGTGCTTGCCAAACGTATTTTGGAGTATCGGCAGCAAAACGGACCATTTACTTCGGTGGAACAGCTTTTGTCAATCAAGGGCATTGGGGTAGTAAAATTGGAGCAAATTTGCCGCTGCGCGTATCTGGAATAGCGAACACTGTCTCAATGCCAAGGGGAATTAGATTCTGTATCTAGTACGTTATATGGTGTCATAGAATGGATATTGTACTTAGCTGCAAAAAGGAAACAGAGAAATTTACATTAATTTGCTTAAAAGTGTTGACAGCTGGGGCAATATATGTTAAAATAAATTTCGTCGCTTGGAAAGAATAAAGCTCCAGCAATTCCTTGCATTTGTATGTGGGAGCATAGCTCAGCTGGGAGAGCATCTGCCTTACAAGCAGAGGGTC
>JAVVRO010000059.1:0-9935 GCA_036654695.1 Angelakisella sp.
ATCAAAAAGGCGCTTGGGCTGGAGAGTGCTTCCGGTGTCCCCAACAAAACCAAGGTTGGCCAGATTACCAAAGAGCAGATCCGCAAGATTGCCGAGCTAAAGATGCCTGACCTGAATGCTGCTACCGTGGAAACGGCAATGAGCATGGTCGCCGGCACCTGCCGCAGCATGGGTATCGAGGTTATTGAGTAAGAAAGGAGGGAGTTTGAGTTATGAAACACGGAAAAAAGTATACCGACAGCAGTAAGCTGATTGTGGCTCCCAACTACGATGTAAGCGAAGCCATTGAGATTTGCGCAAAGACCGGCAAAGCAAAGTTTGACGAAACCGTTGAAGTTCACGTTAAGCTGGGCGTCGACTCCCGCCACGCCGACCAGCAGGTTCGTGGCGCAGTGGTACTGCCCAACGGCACCGGCAAAAAGGTTCGCGTATTGGTGTTTGCCCGGAACGATGCTGCCAAGGCCGCACAGGACGCGGGTGCCGAGTATGTGGGCGCCGAGGATTATATGACCAAAATCCAGTCTGAAAACTGGATGGACTTTGATATCGTCATTGCCACCCCTGACATGATGGGCGTGGTGGGTCGTCTTGGTAAGGTGCTTGGCCCCCGCGGCCTGATGCCAAACCCCAAGGCCGGTACCGTTACTCCCGATGTGGGCAAGGCCGTTTTGGAAGCCAAGGCCGGTAAAATCGAGTATCGTCTGGACAAGACCAACATCATCCACTGCCCTATCGGCAAGGTTTCCTTTGGTGCCGAAAAGCTCCAGCAGAACTTTGACGTGCTGATGGGTGCCATCATGAAGGCAAAGCCCAGTGCAGCAAAGGGACAGTATGTCCGTTCCTGCGTGGTTGCCACCACCATGGGCCCCGGCGTGCGCATGAACCCCGCAAAGTTCAGCGTTGCCCCCGTGCCCGCCAAGTAATTGGCACAAACCGCAACAAAAGCTCCAAGCCGAACGGCTTGGAGCTTTTTTCTGCTGTCCTTCGCTACCTTGCTGTCAGCTTGTCAAACAGCTTTAGGTTGTCATTGTAGTAGGCGGTCTTTTCCTGCTTCTTGGACTTGTCAATGACCGGCAGCCGCTTTAACACCCGAAACTCGCTGAGCTTTTCCGGCCGGGGCTTGGCCAGCATCTCGTCAAAAACGGCACAGTCGCTCATGGGCACTCCCAGCTCCGCCACGTTGGGTTCGCCACCCTCGGGCGGGATAGTCCCATCGTTGTAAATAAAGCTCTCGTTCATCTTCTGGTACTCCACCGCGTGGTCACTGAGGAAAATGATGCTGTCGCCCATCTGCATATCCCCGGCATAGCGGGTGGTGGCCGCCATCTGGGTGTTGGGGTCTACCGGGTAGTCCTCGCCAATACCCAGCTGGTAGTGCAGCACTGTTACCTTAATTTTCCCGTCGCCATTGCGATCCTCCACCTGCGCTTGCAGGGTTGTTTCCAGCTCGGTAATGGTTTCGGGGGAAAAGTAGCTGGGGGAAAGGATTGCAACATTGTAGTCGGGGTCTACCTTCGTCACTACATCGTAAATCATAATCCCGGCCATCATGGCTGCAAACAGGCCGATAAAAATCCACCAGCGATAATAGAACCAAAAATTAGCTGCCTTTTGTTTGCCGGTCATTGGGTGCGCAGCTTCAGCATCCAGCCGTTCTTTTGCCTTTTTCAACGTCAACCATCCCTTCTCCACTTGCGTAACACAATAAGGTTACTGTACCATAATTTAAATAACTATGTGTGCCAAAATTGTAAACAAACCGAAAAAACAGGCTGCCCCACTTGCAAAATGCAGCAGAACAGCCTGTTGTAGCCCCTTGGGATAGTTGAACTATTTGCCAAACATCAGCAGCAGGAAGCCCGCCGCCACTGCCGAACCAATGACGCCGGCCACGTTGGGACCCATGGCGTGCATCAGCAGGAAGTTGGTGGGGTTGGCCTTTGCGCCCTCGACCTGAGAAACACGCGCAGCCATTGGTACTGCCGAAACACCGGCCGAACCAATCAGGGGGTTTACCTTGCCGCCGGTCACATAGTACATCAGCTTGCCCAGCAGTACGCCGCCCACCGTGGAGAAGCAGAACGCAAAGAGCCCCAGCAGAATAATCATGACCGTCTGAAGTTTTAGGAACAGTACGCCGTCCGCAGTTGCGCCGACGGTGACACCCAGCATAATGGTAACAATGTTGCAGAGCGCATTTTGGGAGGTATCGCTGAGGCGCTCGGTAACGCCGCACTCGCGGAACAGGTTCCCCAGCATCAGCATCCCAATCAGCGGTGCTACCGACGGAAGCATTAGCGAAACCAGTGCGCATACCACAATCGGGAATACAATCTTTTCCGACTTGGAGACCTTCCGAAGCTGATCCATCTTGACTTCGCGCTCTTTTTTCGTGGTTAGCAGGTGCATAATCGGGGGTTGAATGAGCGGGATAAGCGCCATGTAGGAGTACGCAGCCACCGCAATGGGTGCCAGCAGCTCCGGTGCCAGTTTGTTGGCAAGGAAGATGGCCGTCGGGCCGTCCGCGCCGCCGATGATGCCGATAGCGGCTGCCTGTGCCGCGGTAAACAGAGGCATACCACCCACGGTAATGTAAGTACCCATCAGGTTTGCCACCACATAGGCAACATAGATGCCCAGCTGTGCGGCAGCGCCCAACAGTAAGCTTGCGGGGTTTGCCAGTAGCGGTCCAAAGTCGGTCATTGCGCCCACGCCCATAAAGATAAGGCAGGGGAACAGCGAGCTTTTCACTCCGCTGTAGATGACCCGCAGCACGCCGGAATCATACCAGTGTACTCCGGCAACCGCAGCGGCGGCGGCATTGACGGCCTCCACACTGCCGGTACCGGCTTTTAGCGCCTCCTGTGCCATGGCCAGCGCTTGCGATGGTGCGGCGGTGGCGTCAAACATCATGCCCGCCGCGGGAAGGTTGGCCAGCAGCATTCCAAAGGCAATGGGTACTAGCAGTAGCGGCTCAAATTTTTTGACAATGGCCATGTAAAGCAGCAAAAAGGAGATAAGCAACATCACGCCCTGTTTCCACGCATCGGGCTGGCTAAAGAACGCCGCAAAGCCCGACTGTGCAAAGGTTTCCGCGATAATCTCAAAAAAGTTCATGTTCAGTCACCCTTAGCCCAGTACAACTAGGACGTCGTCGGTGTTGACTTTGCTTCCCTTCGTAACAATAACCTGCACGACATTCCCGTTGGCAGGAGCAACAATATCATTTTCCATCTTCATGGCTTCCAGCACTACCAGCACTTCGCCAGCCTTAACCGCCTGTCCGGCAGCAACGTTCACCTTTAAAATGGTGCCGGGCATGGGGGACAGTACCTGGGTGCCAGCTGCGGTGGCAGCAGGGGCGGGGGCAGGAGCGGGGGCAGGGGCGGCGGCAGCAACAGGAGCTGCAACCGGAGCAGCAACAGGCGCAGCAGCAGGAGCGGCAACCGGAGCAGCGGCAGCGGTAGTTACATTCAGGATTTCCGCCTTGGATTCATCGACCTCAACCTCATAGTTTTTGCCATTCAGCGTAACAATGTATTTCATAATGATATTCCTCCTCAAAAATCAAACTTTTTTAATTGACTGAAAGACCAGCCGATTCAGCGGCTTGCCTAGCTTGTGCGCGGTCAGCGCCATAATTACCGCCGCTTCCCGATCCTCGACTCCCACCAGCTTGACCACACCCTTCACCGAGTGAAACGCTAGGTGGTTCAGCGGAATGCCGGACTGGTGACTGACCACTGCCATTGCGGTAGCGGCCGTAGGTTCATCCACATCGGTCAAGGTCAGCCCCGGCGCAGCGGCGGTCGGCATTGCCGCAACAACGGGCGCTGCTGCAATGGGAGCTGCCGCAACAGGCGCGCTGGCTACCGGCGCGGGTGCAGCCGCATTTTCTTTTTTCTGCGCGGTAAGGGAGGCCATGATTTTAGAGATAATAACAATCATGACTGCCAGCAGAATAAGCTCCATAAAAACTACCGACATCCCGATGCCGGACAGCAACAGGCTGTTGCCTAGGTCCATTGGTACAGAACCGTCTAACATGGTGTTCCCTCCTTATTACGCCTTTTTGATTGCGTAGGTATAGCTGTTTTTTGCTTTTTCATCCCGCATGTCAAAGAATGCTTCGGCTTGGGGTGGGAAGGCAATGTAGGACAGCACATCCTCGTCGCTGTGGGCGCGATCGCCGATTTCGGCCTTTGCCGCGGCAAAGCCGGGCTTGAGCAGGTCTGCAAAGCGGCAAGTTACAGGCGCTTGGTCACCCAGAATTTGCTTGACCAGCGCAGCATCGATGACGCCCGGGGCTTTTCCGTATTCGCCGCCCACATAGGCCTTAATCTCCTTGGAGACATTCTTGTAGCGCTCCCCAGCCAGTACGTTGCTGACCGCCTGCACGCCAACCATCTGGCTCATGGGTGTGACCAGCGGAGGGTATCCCAGCTCCTTGCGCACCTTGGGAACTTCGTTAAGCACTGCGTCCAGCTTGTCCAGCGCGTTTTGCGCAGTCAGCTGTGCAACCAAGTTGGAAAGCATGCCGCCCGGAACCTGATAGCGCAACGCTTCGGTTTCGGTGCCCATCATGCGGGGGTTCAGGGTGCCGTCCTTGAGGTAGTCGGCGCGCAACGGCATAAAGAAGGAGTTAATTTCAGGCAGAATTTTTTCGTTCAGGCCGGTTTCGTAGCCCTCCTGCCGGAAGATGTAGTCCATGGTTTCGGTCGCCGGTTGGCTGGTACCGCCCGAGAAGCAGGAAATGGCAGTGTCCACCACATCCGCACCGGCTTCTACAGCCTTTTGGAGCGTAACAGGGCCCAGTCCGGTGGTGCAGTGGGTGTGTACCACAATCGGCACCTTGACTGCTTCCTTCAGGGCTTTTACCAAATCATAGGCCTCGACAGGGCTCATAATGCCCGCCATGTCCTTGATGCAGATGGAAGAAACGCCCATGTTGACCATCTCCTTGGCCAGCTTTACGTTGCTTTCCAGATTGTGAATGGGGCTGACGGTATAGCAGATGGTACCGGAGGCATGGGCACCGGCTTTGACGGTTTCATCCACTGCGACCTGAATGTTGCGCAGGTCGTTGAGCGCGTCAAAGATGCGGATGATGTCAATGCCGTTTTCCACCGACTTGCGGACGAACATGCGTACCACATCATCGGGGTAATGCTTGTAGCCCAGCAGATTTTGGCCGCGCAGCAGCATTTGCAGCTTGGTGTTGGGGCAGGCCTTGCGGATGTTGCGCAGGCGCTCCCACGGGTCCTCGTCTAGGTAGCGCAGGCAGGAATCGAAGGTTGCGCCTCCCCAGCACTCCAGCGAATAATAGCCTGCCTTGTCCATGGTGCTCAGGATAGGCGCAAATTTGCTGAAGGGCATTCTGGTGGCAATCAGCGACTGGTTTGCGTCTCTCAGCACGGTTTCGGTAAACTGTACTTTCATGTTTCTATACCTCCATTATAAGAATATTGAAAAAATTTCAGCGCGGACAACTTAAAATACAATCTCAAATTGTCCCCATCTTATAATAGCTAAAATTACCAAGAGATACAAGGGGTTTTGAATCATTCAGTGCAAAACTTTTCCCTGTTCCTGCTGTGTTTCGTGTACATGTTGTACAGATGAAACAAATGGCATTACAACAAGTTGATAGATATTACAAAATTGCGCGGCAGCTTTTGGCTATTTTGTTATTATTCTAACAATCTACCAAAATTTGCACCTCGGTCAGGTACTCCCCTACCAGCCGGGTGTCATGCACATCAACATGGTACAGCTCAAGGGGCAGTCCTGCGGGTGCATACCCCTGCCCGGCGACAAATTCCAGCAGCTGGGGCAGCGCCTGTGCCAGCCCGGTGTAGTCCCCACGGTAGCAGGTAACGGCGTACACTCCCTCCGGCAGCTGCCAATCGGTACTCTGCTCGCTTAAAAAAAAGACGGCGCCGAACCGGTTGTAAATTCCTTTTTTCACGGCGGAGGGCTCCAGCATGGCACCCATGCGACGGTTTACCGTCAGCTTGCCAAACAGCTCCGGGCGCAGCCGCTCCAGCCGCTTCAGGTGCAGGTCAACGTCGGCCTCCAAAATCATGGGACTGCGCAGGCAGCAGCCGTGGCGGGCAGGCAGCCGCACCAGCCGCGGGGTGTTTTCGGCAAGGTCGGCAGCTCCGGCCAGCAGGCGCTGCTTTTCGCCAATCTGTCCCCGCAGCTCCGCCAGCTCGGCCATGCGCCGGTCAATGAGCGCTTGCTGCTGCTCCAACAGCTCGCCGGTGCGTGTAACGGTACGCTCGGCCATGTACCGGCTAATCTCCTCCACCGGCATTTCCAACCGGCGCAACGACCGAATAATGCTAAGGGCACAAACATCCTGAATGGAATAGCTGCGGTAGCCGTTCGCGCTTCGCTGGGGAGCAATCAGCCCCTGCTCCTCATAATAGCGTAAGGTGTCCGGGTGCAGGTCGAACAACGCCGCAATCTCTTTAATTTGATAGCCGTGCATGACAGCACCTCACTTTATTTTTTAGTAGCTATTGACATTCGTATTATACGATAGTTTACAATAGAAAGCAAGCAGATATGCACAAAGAGAGGGCAATTTTATGACAATTTCAACAAATACCAGCCGCGCGTTGCAACACTACGGTACTCTTATGGTGGGTGCCGCCATTTTGGCCTTTGGCCTGTTTAACGTACACAGCCGCAGCGGCATTACCGAGGGCGGGGTGTTGGGAATGACCCTGCTGCTCCACCACTGGCTGGGGATTTCCCCCGGCATTTCCGGCCCCATTATGGACGCACTTTGTTACCTGCTGGGGTACAAGCTGCTGGGCAAAGCCTTTTTGAAGTATGCCTTGGTTACCAGCGCCAGCTTCGCGGTGTTCTACAACCTGTTTGAAGCCATTGGGCCGGTGCTGCCCAGCCTTGCCGGACTGCCGCTGCTGGCAGCGGTGGCAGGCGGGTTGTTTGTGGGCGTAGGGGTGGGGCTGGTGGTGCGCGCAGGCGGCGCCAGCGGCGGTGACGACGCGCTGGCGCTGGTCATTACCAAGCTGTTCCACTGCAACATTGGCAAGGCGTACCTTGCCACCGACCTGACGGTACTGCTGCTGTCCCTCAGCTATGTTCCCTTTTCCAAAATCGGGTATTCCCTCATTACCGTTACGCTCTCGTCGTGGATTATCGGGCGGATTCATTGCGAAAAAAAGTGTAATGCCTAATACTGTGATTCGGTGAAAAGCTCTGCTCCTTTTTTCCGGAACGCAACGCGCTTCGCCCCGCATTACAGCGCAGGAGGGTGGCACGGACAGCATCCTTGTAGTACGCCGCTGCCCTCCGCTACATGGCAGATGAACCCCCCTTGGTTTTAGCGGAATAGGTGCGACAAGCGGCACCAAACCCACAGAAAAAGGCCACCCCTTACGGGATGGCCTTTTGTTGGCTTCAGTAACAACTTCAAAAGAAGCTATGGATTACTGCTGCTCCTTCATCGATGCAAAGCACTCGCTGCAATATACAGGGCGATCTTCACGGGGTCTAAAAGGAACTCTTGCCTCTTTGCCGCAGCCAGCGCAGGTAGCGGTGAACATTTCACGCTCTGCTCTCTGGTTCTGCTTGCGGGAATCGCGGCAGTTCTTGCAGCGCTGGGGCTCGTTTGCAAAGCCTCTCTCTGCGTAAAACTCCTGCTCACCTGCAGTAAAAATGAACTCCTGGCCGCACTCTTTGCAGACTAACTTTTTGTCTTCGTACATACTAAATTACCTCGCTTTGGTTGTTTACCCGTGGACGCCAAAACTGTTTGCTTTGGGATTACCTTAGGGCATTATTTACAATCGGACGAATTCCGATTGACGATGAAATGAGTGGCCGGCATTACTCCGTCGACCGCAGCTTGCGTCTGACTCTTTGCAGGGCATTGTCCACAGTTTTGGGGCTGATGGATAATTTAGCAGAAATTGCTTGATAAGAGTGCCCGGTAAGATAAAGTCTGAGAACTTGCTGTTCCATAAGGGAAAGAGTGGTGTCTATTCTGCGTAGGAGCGCTGCGGCCTGTTCGGAATCCGCCAGCTGTCCTTCCGGGCTTTGCACTGCATCCTGTAAGGAGGCGCTTAGCTCGTCGCCGTCCAACGGCAGGTAGTTACGCAGGGGCAGGCCTTTCTGCGAAAGCGCAGATTTGGCTGCCGTCGCCATGCTTGATGTGATGCAGATGGAGGCAAAGGTTGAAAATTGACTTTTTGTGGAATCGTACAGGCGAATGGCCCGAATGAACCCCAGAAAGCCCTCCTGCACAATGTCGTCCAACTCCATGCCCGGCAGGGTGTAGCCCGCCGCTTTGTGTCGTATGAGCGGAAGGTACCGCGTTACCAGCTCAGCCTCCGCTTGGGGGCTTCCGCTGAGAACCAAAGATACCAGAAGCTGATCCGATTGATGCAATTCTTCCATAATCGCTCCCGCCTCTTGCGTCAACTGTGACACAACATCACTTATTGTACTTGATAAAAATGGATTTGTCAAGGGTTTTTGTACGGTTGACCAAAAATAGTTTTTATTGTTCGGGATGTTTTTACTTTTTGCATAATCTGACAAACAGAACTGCCAAATCGCCCCTTTTTTTCGGCAAAAGAACTAGCGTGTCAAGTTTTTAACCCATTTCCCGCTCCAAATGCGGTGAACACTGGCAATAATCTTGAGGGCTTCGTCGGATTTTAGCACCAAATAGACGATTGCAGGCGGCCAGCCAAACTTAAGTCCTACCAATGCACCCAAGGGAATGGCGAAAATCCACATGAAGAGAATATCGCTGACCAGCACAAAATGCACACCGCCGCCGCCCCGCAAAATGCCCATCATTGAGATAATGGCGATACACTGAAAAACCGCCACCACCGAGGCCACGCCCATAACCGACATGACCACCTCCTTGGTTTGGGGAGTAATGTTGTAACAGGCAACGACCAGCGGACGGATGGTAAAGATGACCACGCCCGCAAACGCGCCCACAAAAACGCTTAAAATCATCAGTCCCTTGGAGAGCTCCAGCGCGCGGTCGGACTCCCCGGCACCAACGGTATTGCCAATGATGACCGCGGTGGCGTTGGAAAGCCCAAAGGTGAATATCTGCGCGAACTGGGTAGTAATGTTGGTAATGCTGTTGGCGGTTACAAAGGCGCGCCCCATCCGTCCCATGACCATCATTAGCGCCGAGCTGCCCAGCGACCACAGCAATTCATTGAGCACCACCGGCATAACATTGACGGCAAAGTCCTTAATAAAGCTGCGGTCAAAGTGGAACAGCCCCCGCAGGCGCATGGCAATTTTTTGTTCCAGCCCGAAGATGTACACGCCGGCAATGGCAACCTCCGCCACCCGCGCAATGACGGTGGCAAGGGCGCCGCCGGTCATCTCTAACCGTGGTGCGCCCAGCTTGCCAAAGATGAGTACCCAGTTCAGGAAGGTGTTGACCACCAGAGAAACGGTGTAAACCACCAGCGAAATTTTAACCGTGCCCACGGCGCGCAGTGTCATGAGCATGACATTGCTTAGCCCCATAGCCCAGTAGGAAAAGCAGACCACCCGCAGGTATTTTGCGCCCTCGGCGACCACTTCAATATCGGGGGTAAAGATGCGGATAATCTGTTCGGGGAAGCAGTAGGCTCCCACAAAAAAGAGCGTTGCCAGCGCAGCGGTCAGCCAGTACATGACCGCTAAAATGCTGCGCATGCTGGCGGTGTCTCGCTTGCCCCAATACTGGGACAGCAGCACGTTGGTGCCGCTGGCAATGCCAAAGGACAGCCCCATAAAAATCATGGTGTACTGGTTTGCCACCGACGCGCCGGACAGCTGTATCTCGCCCAGCTGCCCCAGCATGACGGTATCCATCATGCCGGTACAGTAGGTAATCAGGTTTTGCAGCGCAATCGGAACCGCTATGGCCAGCAAGGTGTGCC
>JAVVRO010000060.1:0-9916 GCA_036654695.1 Angelakisella sp.
CGCTGCATCGGTGCGACGGTCAATATTTTTGTCCGGGTACTGTTGGTTGCGGCGGTGCTGCTGGCCATCCCGGTGGGACTTATGGTCTTTGCCCAGCTGCAACCCAAGGATACTGTGCTGACCCGAACATTGTTTGACATTGGTGCGGCACTTACCCTGCCCGCCGCGGTGACCCTCTGGTGGTTCACCAGACGCTACCAGCTGGCACCCATGCTGCTGGGCGAAAAGTATCGGCTGACCGCTGGGAGAGCCATCAGGGAGTCGGTACGGCTTACCCGGGGGCGCGGCTGGGAACTGATGCTGCTGGATTTGTCCTTTTTACCGTGGAAGCTCCCCCTGCTGGGCGTTATGGCCTTGCTGGGTGCAACCGTGTTCCGTGGCTACAGACATGCCGCCTACAGCCTGCTGCCGGGCTTTTTGACCCTGCTGTTGGTAGTGGTTGGGGTGCTGACAGTACTGTGGCTGGTGCCCTACTATACCATGACGGTGGTTATGTACGGCCGCTACCTGTACGAGTCAGATGCGCCCACACCTGCCCCCGCCGAGCCGCAGAAACCGGCAACGACCGTAACCTGGCAGCCGCTGGAGGACAAGGCTTCTCCGATTGTGGCAGCACCCCCGACACCCCAAGCTGCCGCTGCCGAGGAACCGGTGCACTGGCATGACCTTTAAAAATTGCTTTATCAGCAGCATTTCTGCAAAAAATGCTAGGAAGGGAACTGTTTTACTATGATTAAAATTATTGCGCACCGGGGGTTTAGCGGTAATTACCCGGAAAATACCCTGCTATCCTTCCAAAAGGCGTTGGAAACCGGCTGTGACGGCATGGAATTTGATCTTCACCTGTCCGCTGACGGGGAGCTGGTCATTCTTCATGACGAGCGGCTGGAGCGTACCACTGACGGAACCGGGTTTGTCAAGGACTTTACTCTGGCACAGCTACAGCAGCGGAACGCTGGGGCAAAGTTTGAGGGCGGGGTGCATGGGTTCCAGCCCATTCCCACCCTGCGGCAGTATTTTGAGCTGGTCAAGGATTTGCCGAATTTTATTACCAACATTGAGCTGAAAACCGGCATCTTTGAATATCCCACCATTGAGGAAAAAACGCTGGCCATGATCGATGAATTTTCCCTGCGCCCTAACATTATTATTTCCAGCTTTAACCACTACACCATTCGGCGCTTCCGTGCGCTGGCCGCCGATGTTAAGCTGGCCTACCTGTATGACGGCATGATTGTAGAAGCGGGGGAGTACGCCAAACGCAACGGCGTTGAGTGTCTGCATCCGTTTTTCCCCACCCTGACACCGGAAAATTATGGTGAGATGGTGCGAGCCGGTCGCGAGGTAAATACTTGGACGGTCAACGAGCCGGAGTACCTGCGCATGGTGTGCGAGCTTGGGGTCAACGGCATCATTACAAACTACCCCGACCGCGCCCAACAGTGTATTGCACAGTACCACCGATAACCCGGCACAAAACAAAGGAACGGCTCCATTTTGGAGTCGTTCCTTTTGCGCTATGTGTCTAGTTGCAGCAGTTTTGGTTGCATCCGCGGCTACCGCCATTACTACAGGAGCGGAAGCAGTTGCAGTTGCAGCGCATGCCACGCTGACGGCAGATTGACCAGCCAAAAACCCATCTGGTTGCGGGGCGGCAGCAGCAGCAACGGCCACAGCTGCAGCGGTTGCGTTGACCGTTTCCCTCACACTCGCTTTCACAGCGGCGTTGACGACATTCCGAAAAGCTTTCTCCACAGCCCATCCCGATATTCTCACGTTGTTCCATAGGAACACCTCCTTCATTTGGGATTCCATACATCATATGCGAAGGAGGATTTCCTGTGAAATACTATTTGATTTTTATTATACTATTTGGACTGACCCATGGCCTTGACCAACTGAATGATGACGGTGGGGAGTAGTGCCAAGCCGGCAATCTGCAAAAACTGCTGTCCGGTCAGGGCAGTTACCGCAAAGAGCCCCTGTAGGAAGGGCAGCAGCAGTACCGCAGCCAGTAGCAGCAGCCCCACGCCAAAGGCCGCCAAGCTCAGCTTGTTGCTGCCAAAGCCCAACTGGAAGATGGTGCGCTCGCCGCGGCAGTTAAAGCCGTGCAGCAGCCGTGCCAGCGTCATGGTGGCAAAGGCCATGGTGGAGGCCACTGCCGCACCGCCTGCGCCAAGCCCAAGGTAGAACGCCGCCATGACCGCGACGGACATTAGGCCGCCTTGGAACAGAATGCGCCCCAGCAGGCTTTTGGTTAAAATGGGTTCCTTGGGGTCACGGGGCTTTTGCCGCAGCAGGTCGCCGCTGGCGGGCTCCATACCAATGGCAATGGCCGGCAAGCTGTCGGTCAGCAGGTTAATAAAGAGCAGGTGTACCGGTGCGAAAGGCACAGGCAACCCTACCAGCGAGGTGTACAGCACCGCCAAAATACCCGCAGCGTTACCGGACAGCAGGAAGGTAATGGAATTTTTGATATTAGTGTAAACATTGCGGCCGTTGACTACCGCCTTTACGATGGTCGCAAAGTTGTCGTCGGCCAGAATCATCGACGCGGCATCCTTGCTAACCTCGGTGCCGGTAATGCCCATAGCAACGCCAATATCCGCCTTTTTAAGGGCGGGGGCGTCGTTCACACCGTCGCCGGTCATGGAAACAATGCAGCCCCGCCGCTGCCAAGCACCCACAATGCGAATTTTGTGCTCCGGCGAAACCCGGGCATACACTGCAATGGAGGCAAGGCGCTCGTCCAGCTGTGCATCGGTCATGGCATCCAGCTCCATGCCATCCAGCGCGGTGTCCCCCTGTCCGTAAATGCCAATCTGCTTTGCAATGGCCACGGCGGTCACCTTGTGGTCACCGGTAATCATAATGGTACGAATGCCGGCGCTGCGCGCATCTGCCACCGCCTGTACCGATTCCGGACGGGGTGGGTCAACCATGGAAATCAGCCCAACGAAGGTAAAGTCCCCTTCGTCCGCCAGTGTCAGGGGATGGTTCTCTGCCAGCGTTTTACAGGCAAAAGCCAGTACTCGCAGACCGCTTTCCGACAGCTCCTGATTCACCCGCAGCAGCTCGGCGCGTCCCGCGTCGTCCAGCGGCTGTACGCCGTCACTGGTCATAATGGTTACCGAGCGATTCAGCAGCACGTCAATCGCGCCCTTGGTCAGCAGGGTGGGTATGCCCTCAATGTCATGGAGGGTGCTCATCAGCTTGCGGTCGGAGTCAAAGGCCAATTCCCCAAGACGCGGGTGCTGCTGCCGGTAGCTGACTTCTTCGACACCAAAGGTATCAGCCAGCTGCACCAGAGCCACCTCGGTGGGGTCACCGAGACCCACATTGTCCACATCGGTGGCGTCGCTGGCCAGTACCGCGGCTTTTAGCAGCATCCGCTGGGCGTCGTTGGCAAGGTCCAGCGCCAGGCCGTCGGTCAGCTGCCCGTCGGCATATATCTTTTGGATGCACATTTTGTTCTGTGTCAGGGTGCCGGTTTTGTCGGAACAGATTACCGACACTGCCCCAAGGCTTTCGACTGCCTTTAAGTCCTTGATGATGGCGTTTTGCTTCGCCATCTTTTGCGTACCCAGCGCCAACACAATGGTTACAATCGAGCTGAGCGCCTCCGGGATGGCGGCAACTGCCAGCGCAACGGCAAACATAAGGGAGTCCAGCACCGGCATCTGCCGGTAAACCGACAGCCCAAATACCACAACACAGATGGCAAGGATGACAAAGGCCAGCTTTTTGCTAAACTCGTCCAAGCTCTGCTGCAAGGGTGTTTTACGCTGCTGGGTCTGGTTCATCAGCCGCGCAATTTGCCCCAGCTCGGTGTCCATCCCGGTTGCGGTAGCCAGCACCGTCGCGCGGCCGTAAATGACCAGCGAACCGGAAAAAACCATGTTTTTCCGGTCACCCAGCGCCACGGTTTCGGCAGCGATTGCCTCGGCGGTTTTCTCCACCCCGTCCGACTCGCCGGTCAGGGAGCTTTCGTTGACCTTCAGGGAGTAGTTTTCCAGAATACGGCCGTCGGCCACTACCAGATCCCCGGCTTCCAGCAGCAAAATATCGCCGGGCACTACCTTGTGCGAGGGCAGCTCCTGCTTAATGCCATTGCGCAGTACCTTGGCATTGGGCGAGGACATAGCCTTAAGGCTGGCCAAGGATTTTTCGGCCTTAAGGTACTGTACCGTCCCCAGCAGGGCGTTAAGCAGAATGACAGCAAAGATAACAATGGTACTTTCGCTTTGCCCGGACAGCATCGAGATAACTGCCGCGGCAATTAAAATGACCACCAGCAAATCCTTGAACTGCTCCAAAAACACCTGAAGCACACTTTTCTTTTTGCCCTCGGTAAGGCTGTTTGGACCGAACTGCTGTGCTGCTGCCGTAGCCTGCTCAGCGGTCAGACCACTCAGGGTTACCTGAAATCGCTCCATCGCTTCTTGGGGGGTTAGCTTGAAAAACTTAACGGACATGGTGCCACTCCTTCGTCTGTTGCTCATTTTTATAATGTTTGTTATCAGTAAGATTATAGTACAGTTATGAACCGCGATACAAGAATCGGAAAAATAATTATGAACAACATGAATAAAAAATGACCGACATAGCCAGTAGCCATGCCGGTCGGTTTTTTACAGCGCGTATCGGTTCTTTCCGCCTCTTTTTGCATCATAAAGCGCCTCGTCGGCATGTTTAAACAGGTCGGCAAAGCTGCTACCCTGTTCGGGGTAGGCGGCAATGCCAATGCTGGCCGAAATCGACGCGGTTTTCCCGTCCTGTGTATAGGTGTGAAGCAGCTTGCGCCGCAGCTCCTCTGTCTTTTTTAGTACGGTGCGGTGGTAGGGAACATCCTTCATAAAAACGCAGAATTCGTCGCCGCCAATGCGCCCGACAATGTCGTTTTCCCGGAAGGTGGAACGGATTTCCCCGGCAATGGCAGTCAGCACTTCGTCCCCAAACAGATGCCCAAAGTTGTCGTTAATCGACTTAAAGGAATCAATATCAATCATTAAAAAAGCATGGTAGCTGGCCGCGCCGGATTCTGTTTTTAAAAATGTGTCCACCAAGTCCGCGGTGGTGCCATGGTTATACAGCCCTGTCATGCGGTCGTGCTCGGCACTATAGCGCAGCGCCAGCTCGTTGCGCTTTTGCTCATCAATGTCATCCACATAAACAAATCCCTTTACATCGCAGGACTGGGGATCCTCATACAGGTGTATGGTGCAGCAAACCCAAAAGTATGCCCCTTGCTCATTCAGCTTACGGTATTGGCACGTTACCTCCCGCTGACCCTGTGCGTAGGTCTGCAACAGAAATTCACGGTTTACGGCGCGCTCAAACTGCGCGCAATCCTCTGGATGCACCCCGTTGTGGGAAAAGCTGACAATCATGTCGGAATAGCAGCGGGATTTATTAATGTGGTACAGAACATCCCATTTTTCCTGCCCGCTAATCATCAGGTTTCTAGTCAGGTTAATTTCGTAGGCGACAATTGCCCTTGCTATCATCGATTCGTACAGGCGCTGCTCCTCCATAGCGTGCAGCTCCCGATCCTTGCGGTCGTGGATATCCGAAAGATACAGCCGGATGAGCAGGGACTGACTGTGGCTGTCCCTGACGATATTGACCGAGGCATGGTACCAGCGCAATTCCCCTTCCTTGGATAGTCGGATAAAGTCAAAGGAAAGCTTACTGTTCCCGATTCTTAATTGGCGTATAATATTACGTTTTGACAGGCTCCTGCGAACAAGCGTTTGATGCTCTTGGGCGACTACCGTGGGAATAATCTTTTTTAAGGTTGCATAATAGGGCATGCCGGCGGCAACCGTAACACCGGGGTACCAGTCAGGGTCTACATAGGTAAAGGTGTCGTTTGTAATGTTGACCTCATACAGGTAGTTTTTGTCCGAAACCAGAGTCTTACGAAACTGCTCCTCCCGCTGTAGCTGCATCATTTCCGAAACATTTTTACGGATGCCAATGGCGTACACCGGCTTGCCCTCGTCGTCGTAGATGGTGGTCAGCGACAGCTTAAAGTCGTACACTGCGCCGTCAACGCTGTGTACCCGGATAAAGCACTGCGCCGAGGGCGCGCCCCCGCGGATGTCGCGGTACATTTTGCGGTAGGGCGCAACCGTGTCGGGGGCAATGGTGCCGGTGGCGATTAGTGCTTCGGGACCGCCCGATACAACGCTTGGCAGTCCGTAAATGCTATTGGCGCCGTTAAAAAAGACTAACTCCCGAGTAACAATGTTATATTCAAATATTACAACCTCGGAAAGCTGCATCATGGTTTGGTAGCGGCGCTCGTTGAGCCGCAGCGCCTCGGCCTGCTCCTGCTGCACTGTAATGTCGGTCAGAATGCACTGCACCGACTGAATGCCGCTGGACTTGGCCATTAACAGGGAGCCGTTTTCCAGCACCCAGATAATCCGTCCGTCCTTGCGGACAATGCGGTACTGTACCGTGTAGCTCTCACCCATAATCAGCTTATTTCGGCATTTTAAGCATACTTCCTTGATGTCAAGGGGGTAAATCAGCGACAGATGGCCGCCACCCAGCAGCTCATCGGCGGTGTAGCCGGTCATATCACAAAAGCCCTGATTGATATAGCGGATGGTGTACCTGTCATCGAAGTCGCAGAGCTCCAGCCCGCCGCAGATATTATTGGTAATGGTCTCCAGCTCGTGGGTCTTTTTTCGCAGCAGCTCGGTACGCTCCACCAGCTTTTGCTCCAGCAGCCGGTTGTAGTTGTCTACAATGGCTCTGTGGGTAAACTCACCGTCGTTTTGGTAGGCATCGGCAATGGAGAGATGGGAATGCAGCAGAAAGAAATCGTCCTTTGCCCGGACAAAAATGCAGGAAAAGCGAACGTTCATTTCTAGGGGAATGGCATCGGTATTATCCTCAATGATGGAAATTTCACCATGTACGCTGAACTTGTCCTCGCCAAGGGAGACAGGCTGATACCAATCCCGCACAATCTGGTATCGGAGATTGGAGGACTCCTTTTCGGCCTCCAGCATCCGTAACCCATCCTCATAATTATGGCAGATTTCGTGTGCGCCGGTGCCAATCCAAGTTACATTTTTGTGAAGATGCTGGGCAAGCCATGCAAAATCACGTTCCTCCAAATATTTATGAAAAAACAATCTTGTAAAGTCCAGTGATAAATCGTACATGCTTGCATTTTCTATCATTTATGGTCACTCCTTTTAAAAAAGGGTATCATTGTTTACTATTATAACAAGTAATTGTGCATTACGCAATTACCTGTTATGGCAAAATTGCTGTAGCAGATGCCGTTATGGTGTAAATTCTATTAAAATAGATAAGGCTTAATAAATAAGGCTCGGACTTATTTATGAAAAAAGGACAGCTGCAGCCCTTACGCCACAACTGTCCTTTGGGGTTACCGTACTATGCAAACCAGATGAGATACCCGATTGCCAGCAGCAGCGCCGCCGAAAAAGTCAGCAGGCTGTACTTTAAGCTGCTGGGTAAATACTTTGCCAGATAGCCCTCCGGTACCGAATCCTCGGTGTAGCTACCAAAGCTAAAGTTCAGCTTGGGGTAGACCTTGCCGGCGCATTGGGGCAGCCGCAGTATTAAGCGCAGCGGGGTTGCACAAGCTGCGTCCAGCAGTCGCCCCAGAATAGCCAGCACCAGGGGCAGCAGCCGGTAAACCACCGGTAGGTACAGCTGCTCCAGCAGGCTAAGGTGCAGCTTGGGCAGTCGAAGAACCGGCCGCAGATGGGGCAGTAGCCGCAGCAGGAAAAACAGCAGTGCGCCTATGGTCAGGGAAATGGCCGCGCCCTGAAGGTTTGCCGGACTAAAGTACTGCACCGCATGCGCTGGAGGCGATACCCGCAGCATTCCCTGCGCCCAGTCCGCTACGCTATCCAGTGTCAGGTTGGGCAGTATGCCGGTCAGCAGTGGCAGAGCCGGCAGCAGCGGCAGCAGCTCCCAGCCCCTTGACAGTGCTGCCCGTTGGGGAACTGCTTGCTCGTCCGGCTTACCAAGAAACAGCGTGTAGTACAGCTTTGCAATGTAGGCAACCGTCAGCCCGCCGGACAGCAGGAACAGTACCTCAACCCCGCGCAGCAGTAGCTGTTCGCTGCCCATGGGCAACAGGGCAATGGCCTCCACAAGGCTTTCGTGCAGCAGTGTTTTGCTGACATAGCCGCTGAGCAGCGGAACCCCCGCAATGGCCGCGCCGCCGGTTAAAAATGCAAGGTGGAGCAGCGGCTTGCCTCGCCCCGCACCTTTTAGCTTGGCAAGCTCGTGGGTGCCGTAAAGCTGGAACAACACCGCTGCCACCGCAAACAGCACCAGCTTGCAAAGGGAGTGGTTCATAATATGCAGCACCGTGCCCCGGGCAGCCAAAGCATTATGCTCTCCCAACACGCCCTGCATCCCAATGCCCACTAAAATAAACCCGATTTGTGACATGGAGGAGTAGGCAAGCGTGGTCTTTAAACTGGTGGAGGCAACCGCCAGCACACCGCCCAGCAGCATGGTTACCGTACCCAGCAGCAGAAGGAGCTTTCCCCAGCTTGCGTCGTGGTAAAAGATGGTACAACCCAGCACCAGCAGACCAAAGGTACCGGCCTTGCTCAGCGCCGCCGACAGCACCATGGTGCCGGGGTAGGGTGCTTCGGTATAGGAGGAGGGCAGCCAAACATGCAGCGGGAACATGCCCGCCTTGGCACCAAAGCCCACCAGCAGCAGAATCCCCGCTACCCACAGCAGTGTTTGATGGGGCGAACCGGCCGCAACCGGTAACAGGGCAAGCTCCAATGTGCCGCTGCTGACAAAAATGAGCAGCAGTCCCAGCAGCATGCACAGCCCGCCGATGACCGCCACGCCAAGATATAGTCCGCCGGCACGGCGCGCCGCAGGGGTGCGCGGGTGAATGACCAGCAGGTAGGAGGCCATGGACATGACCTCGAAACAGACAAACAGCGTAAACAGACTGCCGGACAGGAAGATACCCGCCGTTGCGCCCAGTGTTACCAGCGCAGGCAGAACAAAGCTGCGTCGCCGCCCAACCGGGATGCAGCAGCGGGTGTACAACAGCGAAAGGCTGAATGCCGCAGCTGCAATCAGCAGATGCAGCCAGCGAAGGCCATCAGGAGCAACAAAACAAAACAGCTCGGGCATTGCCAAATTCATCCAATTCATCCCCTTTCAAAGGAGTCCCGCCGCGACCAGCGAAAAAAACTCGCACAGTCCCAGCGAACCGATTCCACCCAGCACGGCGCATGCGGCCAGACCAGCCATAGGTACAGTCATCCGCAGGCTGGGGTCTTGGTTCGCAAGGTTGGCAGGCGTGCTGCCATAGAAGCGACCCAGCGGGAACAGCATGTAGCAGACCGTCAGCACCGCCGAAAGAAAGAGCGCCGCCAGCCCCAGATAGCTCCAAACAGTAGCCGCGTCCATCATGGCAACCACCAACCGCCACTTGCTGATAAAGCCCATTAACGGTGGAATGCCGGACAAGGCCGCCGCGCAAACGGCGTAGCTGGCGACTACTGCGGGCATCTGCTTGGCAAGACCGTCCATTTCGTACAAATATTCCCGATGGGTCTTGTACAAAATAGCACCCGCGCCAAAGAACAGGCAAATCTTCATGACCGCGTGGAACACCAGATGGGTTAATGCGGCGGTGTAGCCCAGGGGGGTCATCATCAGCGCGCCCAGCAGAATGTAGGAAAGCTGGCTGATGGTGGAGTAGGCCAGTCGGCGCTTCAGGTGGGTTGTGGTAAGCGCCCGGAATGACCCATAAACAATGGTAATTAGTACCGCCGCAGTGGGAATCCACTGGGCATAGCTGCCCAAAAGTGCCGCTGTGCCAAAGACATAGTAGGTAGAACGCAGAATGGCAAACACGCCACCCTTGACCACGGCAACCGCG
>JAVVRO010000061.1:0-9823 GCA_036654695.1 Angelakisella sp.
GCTCCACAAATTGGGTAATCTTTTCGCCCACACCGGCGTGTACCATGTACAGCATGGGCGCAATGACCAGCTTGTAGGAGGAAAGGTCGCAGGCGGCATCAATGACATCGCAGGGAATGCCCATATCCCAGAAGGCCTGATAATGGCTTTGCACCGTTTCCATGTATTCCTTGCGTTCGGTGCGCGGCCCCTGTGCGTCGGTAATAGCCCACATGTTCTCCCAGTCGTAAATAATGGCAACTTGGGGACGAACCGAGGTACCCACTACGCGATCCAGCTTGCTTAATACCGCGCCCACACCGGCTACATCCTGAAACACTCTGGTGTGCTCTGTGGCAAAATGATCCACCACTGCGCCGTGGAATTTTTCCGAGGAACCCAGTCCCTTACGCCACTGGAAGTACTGAACCGAATCTGAACCGTGGGCAATGGCTTGCAGGGAGGCTAGCTCGTGCATTCCCGGGCGGCGCAGCTTGCAGACAGGCTGCCAGTTGGTTGCGCTGGGGGAGCTTTCCATCATCATAAAGGGCTTTCCGTTTTTCAGGGAGCGGTTAATGTCGTGGATAAAGGCGCGGCGACCGGCCTCAATGCCGCAGTCCCGTGTGCCGTGCCAGTAGGGGTAGTTGTCCCAAGAGATGACATCCACATAGGGGGCAAATTTCCAGTAGTCAATGCCGCGGCCAATGTTGACGTATTCGTCAAAGTTGGTGGTAATGGGAACCTCCGGCGAGTATTTCCGCAAAGGGGCAATTTCGTTTTTGTAAAAATCGACGGTCTGGTGGGTACGGAAGCGGTTCCAGTCCAGATTCAGCCCGTGTACCCCGGTTTCGCCATTGGGCAGCGGCGGTTCCACCTGGGACCAGTCGGTGTAGGTGTGGCTCCAAAAGCCGGTCCACCATGCCTGATTCAGCGCATCCAAGGTGCCGTACCGTGCCTGCAAAAACTCCCGGAACGCCTGCTGACACAGCTCACAGTAGCAGTCGCCGCCGTACTCGTTGGAGATATGCCAGCCCACCAGCGCCGGGTGATTGCCATACCGTTGCGCCAGCAGGGTGTTCATCGTGCGTACCTTTTCCCGGTATACCGGCGAGGTAAAGCAGTGGTTGTGCCGTCTGCCGTGGTGGTTGCGCACGCCGGTGTTGCTGACCCGCAGCACTTCGGGGTACTTCTGGGACATCCATGCGGGACGTGCGCCGGAGGGAGTTGCCAAAATGATGGATACTCCGTTTTTAAAAAGGCTGTCAAAAATTTCATCCAGCCACTCAAAGGTAAAATGACCTTCCTCCGGTTCACAAGCAACCCAGCCAAAGATATTGACCGCCATGACATTGCAGTTGGCCAACTTCATAAGCTGTACATCCTGTGCTACCGTGCCGGGCAGTGCAAACCACTGGTCGGGGTTGTAGTCTGCTCCATGGAGCATCTTGTGAACCTTTGGACTAATCGAACCGTAATTTTTTAGCATTGCGGTACTCTCCTTTGTTGTTCTATAGCAATGCAATTTCACATTGCTACTGTGCATCGGCCTATGGCCGACAGTGATAATCGCCCCGCGAGGGGGGTTACAGCAGCTTTCACAGGCTATGAAAAGCAGTAATGTCTGGGAAAGCTGCTGTATTATCCCTTTATGGCGCCGTCGGCCACGCCTTCCATGAATTTTTTACTGAATAGCAGGAAGATGATAACCAGTGGAATGGTAGCCAGCAGGGTGCCGGCCATGACCATAGCATAGTTTGTGTCCTTGTAGATGCCGTTGAGCTGTGCCAGCGCGACCTGTAGGATGTATTTTTTAGAATCGCTCATGACAATCATCGGCCACAGGTAGTTGTTCCAAGCACCCATAAAGGTAAAGATGGCAAGGAACGAGGTTGCGGGGGTACTGAGGGGGAAGCCTATTTTGGAGTAGAGCTGAAAATCGTTGCAGCCGTCAATTCTACCGGCATTCAGCAGGTCGTCATGGATGGCGCTTTCGGTAAACTGGCGTACCCAGAAGATACCGAACGCCGAGGCGATGCTGGGGACAATGATAGCCTTAAAGTCGTTAATCCAGCCCAGCTTCTGCATAATAATGAAGTTTGGCACCAGCGAAAGCTGGGAGGGAATCATCATGGTGGACATGAGCAGGACAAACAGGAACTTTTTGCCGGGGAACTTAAACTTAGCAAAGGTAAACCCCGCCAGCGAGCAGACAAACACCACCAAGGCCGTTGTGATGGAAGCCACATACACCGTGTTCCAAAAGCTGCGCATAAAGTCGATGTTGTCAAACAGGGTGCGAATGTTTTCCATTAGCAGGTTTCCGGGGGTCAGGGTGGGGGGGAACCGCATGAAATCACTGGATTTGCGGGTAGCGGTTACAACAAGCCAGTAGAACGGGAACATGGATAGCAGGCCGCCAAGGCAGAGAAACACATGTACCCCTATTCTACCGAGAGATAGTTTTTTAAACATAAGAAAGCTCCATCCTTTCATTGCGGTGCAATTATTCTTTGTTGGCCTTGTTGACTAGGAACCAGTTGAGCAAGGAAAAGATTCCAATGATAAAGAACAGCATCCAGGAAACCGCAGCTGCGTATCCAAAGGAGGTTCTAATAAAGGCCTGCCGGTACAGGTAGAGCACAATGGTCATACCGCCGCCGCCGGCGCCGCCGTTGTTGCCCACTAGCACCTGTGGTTCGGTAAAGATTTGCAGTCCGCCAATGGTAGAGGTGATGACTACGAACATGATAACAGGATTGAGCAGCGGCAGCGCAATCTTCCAGAACACCTTAAAGGTGGAAGCGCCGTCAATGCGGGCGGATTCGTAGAGAGAGTAGTCAATTTTTTGCAGTCCTGCTAGGAAGATGATGGCGTTATAGCCTGTCCACCGCCAGACCCCCATGGAGGAGATGGCAACCTGTAGCAGAGCCGGCTGTTTTAGCCACGGCTGTGCTTCCAGTCCGCAGGAGGTTAGCAAAAAGTTGATGAGTCCATATTTGTTGCCAAACAAGGTGGAAAAGACGATTGCCACCGCAACAATGGAGGTTACGTTGGGTAAAAAGAACAGCGAACGGTAAACGTGGGTGCCCGTTAGCTTTTTTGTGTTTAACAAAAAGGCGATAATCAGCGCCAGTATAATCATGGGAACGGTGGATTCCACCCAGATAATTAGGGTGTTGACCAGCGACTGCCAAAAGTCGGCGTCATGGAACAGCGCGACATATTGATCCAGTCCCACAAAGAGCGGGGCGCTAATGCCGTTCCAGCGCTGGAAAGACAGGTTGACTGAGAAAATGATGGGGAAAACGCCAAAAATCAGAAACACCAAATAGAATGGCGAGATAAAGAGATAGGAAATCCAGCTTCTTTTTATCTCCGACAGCAGACTCATTTTTTTATTCAAAACGATAGGCGGTTTTGTTGTTGTTTTCATGCTATTTCTTCCCTCCAGATGTTCATTACCCACCACGCAACCCATAACATGTTCCAGTTATGGGTTGCGTGTGTGACGGATTTATCGCGTCATTTCTTCCTTACATTTGGCAACAGCGTCGGTCCACGCTTTTTCGGAATCCTTGCCTTGGTCGGCAACCATCTTTAGCTGCTCGGCAAAAATATCCTGGAATGCGCCCATTTTAGGGCCGTTGTAGGCGGTTGGTACATTGCCTGCTGCCTTGGCAAACACCTTAGTGGTGTCCTGTCCGCCAAAGTAGTCCTCGTTAATGACATCCTTGTTCAGCTCAAAAGCCTTGGCAGTGGAGGGGAACAGGGCGGTTTCGCGCAGGTGGTAGGCCTGATTTTCCGGGCAGGTAAGCCACTTGATGACCTTGAAGGCTTGTTCCTTGTGCTGACTGGAGGCGGGGATGCTGATGAAAGAACCGCCGTTGTTTCCAGCGCCGCCCGGCATATCGGTTACCCGCCAATTGCCCTTGGTGCTAGTGCTTGCATCGTACAGAATCTGCTTCATCCAGTAAGCACCGGGGAAGCAGGCAATGTCGCCGTTGTCAATAGCTGCGTTCCACTCGGGAGTCCAGTTGTCGACATTGTAAGCGTACTTGCCCTTGTTTACTTCAATGGCAAGGTCAAAGCATTTGCGTACGTGGGGTTGGTCGCCGATGAAGCTGCCGTCACGGTCCAGATACAGCTTATCTTCCTGCGACATGGAGTAGATAAAGATTCTTTGCAGGTTTTCAAACATCTTGGAACCGGTTTTGTCGGTTAGCTGCTGGCTTGCGCCAATCAACTTTTCCCAAGTGTCAAACTGCTTGGCGACTTCTTCCGGCTCGGAGGGAAGTCCGGCTTTTTCAAACAGGTCTGCGCGGTAGAACAGCGCGGTGGGGCCGGTATCGACCGGTAGGGCAACCATCTGCTTTTTGTCTGCGGTAAAGCACATGTCCCATTTCCAGTCGTAGAAGTCTGCTTCCAGCTCGCCAGCGTTAAAGGGAGCTTCCAAAAGGTTGGCAAACGCATCGGAGTTGGTCATGAGGTCGGGGAGCCAGTCGTTGACCATCATAATATCGGGTAGACCGCTGCCCGCGGCCATGCAGGTGATAATCTTGGTTTTCAGCTCGCTGATTTTTTCTGCCTTCAGGGTGACATCTGGGAACTGGGTACTTACCTGCTCCAGCAGCTTGTCATCCAGCGACCGGCTCCAGTACCACAGAACCAGCTCGGTTGCCTTGCCCTCTTGCTTTGGGACGGGGTCGGTGGAGGAAGGAGCTTTGTCGGCGGCACATCCGGCCAGTAGGGTAACTGCCATAGCAAGAGCCAGTACCAGAGATAGTGCTTTTTTCATTGTTAAGCCTCCGTTTCATGTTGTCACGCTTGAAATTAGAAATTTACATGCTATAATGAAACTCATTTGGCAGGTAAATTTCATCTTTCAGTTGTGCATTTTGTGTAGTTTGGATTCACTTGCTACAAAAATTCTATCATATTATGTAGAGGGATGTAACATAACGATATTGTCATTATGTTTTGAAACTTAACTTTTTGTGAGGAAAGGAGTGCTTTTATGGAGCTGCTTAAGGTTATCATTGTAGATGACGACTGCTTGGTGGTGGATGATTTGTGCCAACTCATTGATTGGAAGCAGTGTGGGATGGAGATTGTGGGTACCGCCAACAACGGGAAAAAGGGTCTTGCGCTGGTGGAACAGCTGCATCCGCAGATTGCCATTGTGGACATCACTATGCCGGTGCTCAGCGGGTTGGATTTTTGCCGGCAGATTAGCGAACGCCAAATTCCCTTGCAGGTGCTGCTGCTGACCGCGTACCGGGACTTTGAGTATGCCAAGGCAGCGGTTCCGCTGGGCATTTTCGACTATGTCCTAAAAAACGACATTAACGAACTGTCCCTGCGTGACATTATGGAGCGCATGAAAGAAAAGCTGTCCGAGGACAGCAAGCACCAAACGATGAAAAAAAGCCAGATACTGGAACAGCTGCTGCTGGGCGGCGAACCGGAAGCAAGCGTACCGGCGGCTACCCTTAGCGAATTTGCGCTTACAACACGGCAACCGGCGCGACTGTTGCTGCTGAACGCAGATGCTCCCTACAAAACCGACCACTCTGCCGATTTTACCCAAAAGCAGTTTTCCATGGCGCAATTTGTGGACAAGCACCCCTGCCCGGCCTGTGCCAGCTACCTGACCGAGCTGCCCTGCGTGGGCGTTGCCCCCACCACGGCAGTGCTGTTTTTAAAAACACAGGCAGCATACCAAACCCGGGAGGAGTACTGTCACCTTATGGAGATGGTGCGCTACTACCAAGCATCCTTTTTGCAGGATTGCGGGCAGACACTTTCGGCCGTTTTTTCCGACCAGCTCTGGCAGCTGTCCGAAATTCCGCAAACCTTTCAGCGCTTGTGCCACGCGGTTCGCTACAGCTTTTTTGCAGGAACCGGCGCGGTGCTTGGCCTGTCGGAAATGGAAAAGCATATTGCCGAGGAGGAGGAAGGGTACAGCCTGTCTGAGCTGGAAAAGCTGATTGCCCGGGGCAGCTACCACCAAGCGGCAGAGGAAATAGCCGGTCTGCTGGATCGCTTTGGCACCCAGCACTGGAACCGCAAGGCATTTGCGGATATTTGTACCCACGGTTACATTTTCATCAATCGCTACCGGGAACAGCTTCCTTGTTACAGCCAAGGCAATACGCCGTTGGAGATAGACCGCTACTGCTGTAAGGATGTGGCAGAGGTCAAACGCTGCTTTGAGCGGGATATTTTGCAGCTTGCCGAGGCAGTCGTTCCCCCTTACTCGGCAAAGGTACGCCGTGCCATCAACTTCATCCATGCCAATTACGAAAAGAACATTACCCTAAAGGATGTGGCCAAGGAGCTTGCTATTAGCGACATCTACCTCAGCCGGCTGTTCCGAAAGGAAACCAAGAACACCTTTTTGGACTATCTGACAGCCCACCGCATGAATGTGGCAAAGAGCATGCTCGAAAGCGGCGACTACCGTGTGGGAGAGATTTCCGAAGCAGTCGGCTATAAAACCAGCCAGTACTTCAGTGTCCTTTTTCGCAAAATGTTTGGGCACAGTCCATCGGAGTGCGCTAAGCATGCGGAGCAGGAGGAGACGGAGGGGGAGAAGAAGTAGCAGCCATGTTCAAATCAATTTTTGCCAAGATACTGGTGATTACCAGCATGATTATCGTTCTGTCTATTATGGTGTCCTCCGGGTTCAGCTACTGGCATTTTAACAAGTTTATGACCATTGCCACCATTGAATCGGACTTGGACACCCTTTCCCAGCATGCCATTCACCTGAACGATTTTGCCCAGACGGTCAACGGCATTGCCAACAACATTGTCATTTCCCCCGAAATACAAAATTTTTGCAGGCAGCATGGCGCCTCTCATTCCTATCTGGAGCTGTGGGACACCATGGAGCCGGTTCGCCAAGCCATTACCGGAAACAAGGAGCTTCACAGCGCCGTGTTGGTGGTGGATGGTGTTCCCTATTGGAGCAACTACCCAACCGACCCTTACTTTCAGGACAGAACGCAGGAGCCGTGGTTCCTTGCGGCAACGGCCAGTACGCGGCATTTTGAATTTGGAACCCCCTATGTATTTTGTTCCTCCCGCCGAAAATACACCCAGATGATTCCCTACACCATGATGATTTTTGACATCAACCAACCCTCCCAGAAGCTGGGACTGCTGATTTTGAACATCTACGCGGATAGCGTGTATGGACAGGCGCGGGAGTGGTCGGAAAGCTTTGATCGGTATGCCCTGTACAATGACGCAGGTGCGTTGTACTGCTCCGACCCGGACTTTGCCGAATCGGTGGAGGAGTTGGGGCTGGATTTTCGCAGTGCCAGTCATGGCTACTATAAAAGCGCTGACGGCGTGCATGTATGGAAGCAGAGCGACAAGAGCGGCTGGACGCTTTTGGGCTTTACCTCCAAGCAAAAAATTCGGCAGCGGCTGGGCTATGTGGTTTGGTTTGCCATCCTCTTTGCGCCAATTGCCATTGCGGCGGCGCTGCTGCTGCTGTCCTCGGTGCTGTACCAGATTACCCAGCCCATTGCCCGACTGACGCAGGCCATGCTCGGCTTTTCCAAGGGCGACCACCAAGTGCATCTGGATATTCACACCGGGGATGAGCTGGAAACGCTCAGCATTACCTTTAATGAAATGGTGCAGAGCATTAATTCCTACATTGAAGAAAAGCTGCGGGACGAAAAGCTAAAGCGCAAGATGAAGTTCGACCTGCTCATCTCCAAAATATACCCGCATTTTATCTACAACTCCCTCAATTCCATTGTGTTTTTGGCCCGGAAAAACGGCAATACCGATATTGTGGAGATGACCCAAGCTATCATCCTCATTTTGCAGGATTCCATGGCCATTCACAAAAATCAGGTCTTTGATACCGTCTCCCGGGAGCTACAGGTCATTCGCGCCTATTGCGCGATACAAAGCTACCGCTACCGGGAACAGTTTCGGGTAGAGTATCACATTGCCCCGACGGTATACGAGCAAACCATCCCCAAAAACATCTTGCAGCCGCTGGTGGAAAATTGCCTGTTTCACGGCATTGCACCCATGGACACCCCCGGCGTTATCACCATTACCATAGCGCAGACGGATGGCGCACTGCACATTACAGTCAGCGACAACGGGGTGGGCATCTCCCCGGAAAAAATGCAGGAGCTGCTTTCCGGCAAACCCACCGACCGCCATGGGCATACCGATACGGTACACTCCATTGGGTTTGCCGACATACGGGAACGGCTGAACTACCTGTACCCCAACGCGCACCTGCTGGAAATGACCAGCAGCCCCGGGAATGGCACCAGCACCCACATTATGCTGAAACCAGTTGCAAGGGAGGAACTGCCATATGAAGCGCTCGGTTAAGGCGGGAATTGTCATAGGCGCCATTGCCCTAGTTGCGATTGGCGCAGAGGTTTATCGTACCGTGACGCGCATTCCGTTACAGACGGTAGCTCCGGCGCAGGTACGGCAGCCCCTTGTCATTTGGGCATGGGATGACACCGTGATGAAAAGCGGTGCCGCCTACGAGCAGGTACGCCCGGATGTCGCGCTGCACTTTGTTGCGGTGGATGCTGATGCGTACACCGAGCGCCTAAAAATTGCGCTGGCGACTTTCTTTGAGGTGCCGGATATCTGCACACTGGAAAAGGACAGCCGCGCCGAATTGCTACAGCTTAACATTTGGGAAAACTTGGAAAATGAGCCCTATTCCATTAGCTCCCTGCAAATTCCAAACTACATGCGTTCCTCGGTAACGGCACCCGATGGCAGCATTGCGGCCATTCCCTATGACATTTCCGTCTCCGGCGTTGCCTACCGGAAAAGCTTGGCGGAGCGGTTGCTGGGCGACGATTCTCCGGCGGGGGTGCAGGCAGCTTTCCCCGACTGGGAGGCGGTCATTGCCAATGGCGGCGCGCTCAAGGCAGCGCATCCGGACTTTTTCCTGTTTGCATCCCCGCAGGATATCGCCGATATTCTGCTGAACCAAACCGAGGCGGCCTATGTGCAAAATGGTGTCTTGGTTGACCCGGCGCGCTTTTTAGGCATGTTCGAGATTGTAGCGCAGCTGCGCCATTTGGGGCTGATTGACCAGGTGGAAAAGTGGTCGCCCAGCTGGTACAACAGCTTTCCAAGCAAGCAGTACCTCTTTTACCCCTGCGCTATCTGGACAATGCAGTACCGTGTTTTTTCCGGTAAAAACGACCGGGGCGAAACAGACTGGGGCTTGGCAATTCCACCCGGGGGCAGTTTTTCTTGGGGCGGTACCGCATGGAGCATCTGCAAATTCAGCCAGAAAAAAGAGCTGGCGTTTGACTATTTGAGCTGGTTTTTGCTTTCGGAGGAGGGCGCCATTTTCAACAAAGAAAAGCTCAACGGAGTTTTCATTCACTACATGCCCATCTACAACGACCCCAGCTACATGGACTTGTATCATGAAGATTTCGGCGATGTCAATGTGGGAAACTTCTACTTTAAGGAATTGTTTCCAGCCATGAAAAAGCGGGAAATTGGCATGTACGACCAAAAGATTAATCATTTTTTCAAGCTAGTTTGTCAGGCCTTGGTGGATTCGCCTCAGATGACCGCCGCACAGGCGCGGGATATTTTTATTGACCGACTGTTGGAGGAGGTACCACAGCTTACGGTGCCGGACTTCGAGTAATAGTGTAAAAGATATTGCAAAAAATCCGCCTTGAATGGACTGGTAAGGTCGTTTTCAAGGCGGATTTTTTACTTTTAAAGGAAATTTATTTTTTATTTTGCAATCTGCTTGTGACTGCAACGGTCAGGGGGGAAAGCCGGACTCCTGCCTGATTAACGGATAAAAGGCTCGAAG
>JAVVRO010000062.1:0-9684 GCA_036654695.1 Angelakisella sp.
GCCAAGCACACTCAACCTGCTTTGTTACCGACAGCGACCAAAACCTATTCACCCGCTTGGGCATTGATTTGACCTGTGACAGTGTTTATCTGTCCCACAGCTTGTACTATTCCAACTGAAAACCACCTGCGAACTAGGGAAAGGCGAGGTCGTACGACCCCGCCTGTTCTATTCTTCATCCCCGGTGCAGTGTTCTTCCCCCTCCACCTGTATTGACTTCAGTAGGAGTAATAGGTTGACCGTTTCTTGTTTGTTGTCCATGCTTTCCAAAAGCTGAATTACATCAGTAATGCGGTGAAACAGGTGCAGATATGCCTTTTGATAGGACATTGTGCTTCTCCTTTCTACGCTTCATTGATGTAATAATACCGTCTAAATGTGGTAATGTCAATCCATACTTACATTTATGAGGTGTTGTTTTTGAAAACGATTCGCTTCTGCGGCCACAAGAATATCATTCATACCCGCCTGATACAAGCCCGCGAAGCACATCTGTTGTCGCAGCAGCAGCTTGCGGCCAAGCTACAGCTGTTGGAGGTAAGCATTGACCAACAAGCAATCAGCAAAATAGAACTGGACAAACGCATTGTGACCGACTATGAATTGATGTGCCTGTGCAAGGTGCTCCATGTAAAGGCTGCGTGGCTGATGGGTGACCTTGACTGATGCCCCTCGGGCTGTTATTGGGGGAGCAAATGGTTGCCCGGTCTGCAAAAGCAGCAGGAAAGGCGAGGTCGTACGACCCCGCCTTTCCTATTGCAACTCTGTTTAAATGTCCCGAAACCCCTTGCCGATAGTCTCGCTGCTGTTGACAATGGTCAAAAATGCGTTGGGGTCGGTGGTGCGAATGTGGTTGCGCAGCAGCAGCGCCTGTCTGCGGCTGAGCACCGTCAGCAGCACCTCCTGCTCATCGCCGGTGTACGCGCCCTCGGCCTTGTAGACCGTCGCGCCCCGGTGCAGCGTATGGATAATGAAGTCCTTGATGGGTTCCGGCGTTTTGGAGATTACCGTAATCTGCTTTCTAATGTTCAGGCCGTCGATGATGCTGTCCAGTGCAAATGCCTTGATGACCAGCGCCAGTACGCAATATAGCATGGTGGGCACATCAAAGACAAAGGCCGTGGAAAGGGTAATTAAAAAATCGCTGAGCAGCAACGCCTTGCCAATCTCGATGCTGGTGCGCTGGGATAAAATCATAGCGATAATGTCGGTGCCGCCGGTGGATGCGCCAAGGTTAAAGACAATGGCCGAGCCGGTGGCAGGCAGAATAATCGCCCAAAAAAGATCCAGCAGCTTTTCCCCCGAAAGGGAGGTGGTGATTGGTACCAGTATTCCCAGCAGCCAGACAAAGGCCGAAAGCGCAAAGCTGGCATAGATGGTCCAGAAGCCAAATTCCCGACCCAAAAACAAAAAACCCACCAGTACCAGCAAGCCATTAATTAAAAACATGAACACGCCAAGGTCAAACTGTGGGAAAACTGCGCTAAGCAGAATGGAAAGTCCGCTGGTACCCCCAATGGCAAAATGATTGGGGTTTTTAAAAAAGTTGATGCCGATTGCCGTCAGCAGTAGCCCAAAGTTGAGCAGCAGGACATTTTTAAGTGTTGGCTTAAATTTTGTCATTGTCCGTCCAGCTCCTCCCACCACGACAGGCATTGCTGTACCCACCCGGCCGCACGCGGCTCCAGCAGCGCTTTGTTGTCCTGTGGGGCAGCGGTAATTTTGTTGGCCAAGGACAGTCCGTGTTCCCCGCTGCTGTAAACCACCAGCTCGTAACGAATACCCTGTTCGGCCATTGCCAGTGCCAGTAACAGCGAGCTTTGTGCCGGCACACAGCTATCCTGCGCCGTCGCCCAGATAAACGCGGGGCAGCAGTTGGCAGTCACCCGCAGGTTGGGCGACTGCTGGTCACGCACTGCCGGCAAGTCGTTTTCCACCCCAAGCAGATTGGTAAAGGATCCGGCATGCCTGCACTCGCTTCCGGAAATGACCGGATAGCCTAAAATCATGCGGTCGGGGCGGTTTTCCCCGGGGGCAAGCCCCAGCTGCTCTGCCAAAAAATCCTCCTGCCACATGGTGCCCAGCGAAGCCGCCAGATGCCCGCCCGCCGAAAAGCCGCAGATGGCAATGTCGTTCGGGTCAATGGAAAGCGTGGCACTGTTCCTGCGTACCCACGCCACCGCTGCCGAAGCTTCCAGCAGCTGCTGGGGGTAGTGGATGGGCGCAACGCTGTAGTCCAGCACAAAGGCTACAATGTCGTTTGCCAAAAATTGCAGAGCAATCGGCTCCGCTTCCCGAGCGCTGGTGTACGCATATCCACCGCCGGGGCAGATAATTACCGCGCGGCGAACACGCCCTGCGCTAAACTCCGCCTGATTTTCCAGCAGATAGCTGGTGAGCGTAGCAGTCCCATTTTGCAGCGCCGGAAAGAGTGTTGCCAGCTTGTTGGTTTGCACTTTCATTGAGATATCATTCCTTTCAGAATAAAAGGACGGCTTTCATAGCGCGTCCTTTATTTTTTGTTTCGTGTCAGCAGCAGTACAACCACCAGTACCACCACCGCTGCGGCCATTAGTCCTACCGCAAGGGGTACCACGTTATTGTCCCCGGTATTGGGGTTCGCAGCAGCTGCCGCCGGGACGACTAGCAGCACCATGGAGCAGAACACCGTCAGGGTAAGGAATGCCTTTTTCATTCAATCCGCCTTTCTTTCGGGAACGACCCGGGTTCGGTGCAAGAATCGTTCAGGGTAATTATATTCGTTACCAGACAAAGTGTCAACCATCTTTTGTTTGACAACCTAGCCTAGTTGGTGTAATATGTAGCAGCTAGATTGTACAGGGCGCATCGCAAGGGGTCGTAACATCGCTACCGTCACCCATCGCGTTTGTGACTGGAAGGGAGACTGCCGAAATGATTCTTGCCATTGACATTGGGAATACAAACATCGTGCTGGGTACCTATCAAGAGGAGCGGCTGGTGTTTGTGTCCCGCATCCGCACCGAAAGCGAAAAGACCGAGGACGAATACGGTGTCCTCATCCGCTCAATTTTGCGTCTGCATTATCAGGAGCCACGGGAGATTACCGCCGTCATCATCTCGTCGGTGGTGCCCCCGCTGACCGCAGCCATGAAGCGCGCCGCCAACCTGCTGTGCAGCACCGCCACGGTATTGGTGGTGGGACCCGGGGTCAAAACTGGGCTGGACATTCGCATTGATAACCCCGCGCAGCTGGGCGCCGACTTGGTGTCTACCTCCATTGGCGTGTTGGAAAAGTATCCGGTGCCTGCCATTACCATCGACCTGGGCACTGCTACCAAAATCTGCATGATTGACCAAAACCGCAGCTTTCGGGGCTGTTCCATTATGCCGGGGGTTGGCATTGCGCTGGAGGCGCTGTCCAAGCGCACCGCCCAGCTGCCCTCCATTAGTCTGGAGGGCGACGACATCAAGCTGGTAGGCACCAACTCCATCGACTCGATGCGCTCCGGTGTTGTACTGGGTGCGGCCAGTATGCTGGACGGCATGATTAGCCGCTTGGAGGAAGAATACGGCAGCTTTGCCACCATTGTGGCCTGCGGCGGGGTCGTCAATGCCATTGTCCCCCACTGCAAGCACAATATTACCATTGACCCCACGCTTTTGCTGGATGGGCTGTACGCCATCTACCGCAAAAATGTAAAATAAATTCTTTTATTTCTGGTTGTACTTGTCGGACAGTCTGTCCGGCGTTGCAATAAAAATCGATTTGCGATTCATCCTTTTTAGGAGTATCAGCAGGAGGAATTTTTATGAAAAAGCAATCCGAGAAGCTCAAACGCATGACCCAGCTGGCACTGTTGCTAGCCTTGGAGGTTGTCATGACCTTCACCCCAATCGGCTTTCTCCCTATCCCACCCGCTTCCATTGTCATTATGCACGTACCGGTCATTATTGGCGGTGTGCTGCTGGGCTATGGCGCGGGGGCACTGCTGGGCGGTATGTTTGGAGTTCTCAGTATGGTACGCGCGGTGATTGCACCCGCACCCGGCATTGACTTTTTGTTCAACCCCGCCGCCAGCGGCAACCCGCTGGGCAGCATTGTCATGGCGGTACTTCCCCGCATTTTGCTGGGACTGACTGCGGCGGCGCTGTACCGGCTGTTGGCCAAAAAAGCTCCGCCGACCCTTGCGGTGGGCGTTGCGGCGGCGGTTGCCAGCTTGGTACACTCCTTTGGGGTGCTGTCGCTGCTGGCCATTATCTTTTCCGCCTTCCCGCTGGTGGAGGTGCTGGGCATGATTGTGGGTGTCAACGGTCTGCTGGAGCTGGTGGTTGGGGTGCTGCTGTCCACGGCGATATGCCGGGTACTGCTTGCCACAAAAAAGCAGCAGAGCAAATAGTCCCCCCACTATAACAAAAGACAGACTGCCGAGGGAAACCCGGCAGTCTGTCTTTTGTTTGTGGAGTATCAGGAAGCCACTAAAACAACATCTATATTAAAGGTCGTCGCCTTGCCACGATTGTCCCTGCGGTAAAGGCTGATGGTCACAGTGTCCCCGGGCTTAAAGCCCTTGAGGATATCGGCGCTGCCGGTGGTGTTGTACACCGGGAGGCTGTTAATGTGAGTAATAATGTCGCCTATCTTAGCGCCCTTGTTCGGCAGGTCGCTGCCCTCGGCAAATTCGCGGATTTGCAGACCCATGGGCAGGCGGTTCTGCATCGCTGTTGTCGCCGAAATCTCGCCTGCGGTAATTCCCAGCATGGCGCGGCCGGTCACTTTGCCGTTTTGCAGGATATCCTTAATAATCGGCATCGCGTCGTTAATCGGAATGGAAAAGCCCATGCCTTCGAAGCCGGTTGCGCTAATTTTGGCGGAGTTAATGCCAATGACCTGTCCAGAGGAATTGATGAGCGCACCGCCGGAGTTGCCGGGGTTAATGGCCGCGTCGGTCTGGATGCACTCCAGCGAGTAGCCAACCTCGCCGCTGGTCAGGGAGCGGTTAAGCGCCGAAACGTAACCCACTGTGAGGGAGGAGGCAAACTGCATCCCGCCGGGGTTGCCGATGGCAACGACGCGCTCGCCGATTTGCAGCTGGTCGGAGTTGCCGAACTCGGCAGCAGGCAGACCGGTCGCTTCAATTTTGAGCACCGCCAAATCGGTATGGGTGTCGCCGCCGATGCTCTGGGCTTGGTAGGTTGTGCCGTCGGCCAGCACCACCTCAAGGCTTTGCGCGTTAATTACTACATGCTCGTTGGTAATAATGTAGCCGTCCTCGCTCATAATAATCCCGGAGCCCTGCTCCTGCATGGTTTCCCCAAAGTAGTCGGTGCCCACATAGCTGATGATGCCCACCACCGAGGGCGATACCTTTTTGTAGATATCCACATTGGTCAGGCCTGTTTCGGTGGGGTCAACCGGTAGGTTGTTAATGACCACCTCTGGAAGCGCGCTGCTGCCAGAGGGAGCTGCCGGGGTTTCCGTCTGGGGCAGAATGTGTTCCAGCGTGTTGCCGGTTGCTGCCACATAAACCCCGTAGATTGCAAAGCTGCTTACCGCGGTCAGCATAATGGCCGCCGCAATCACACCGAACACCTTAAGCCCCTTGTGGCGCTTTTTGGGCGTTTCCTCTACCTGACGGTGCATCTGCTCATAGCTCCACTGGTAGGGCTGCTGCTGTCCGCTGTAGTACTGTCCATCCGGGGTGCGGCGGTTCTGGTCGCCGCTGGGCTGCCCACCGTAATAGTTTGGTGGATAGGGCTGGTTTTGTTGGTTCATGGTTTGGTTTTGCTGTGACTGGTCACGCTCGTTTTCCGGCCGGTCATTATTGTTGTTGTCATTATTAAAGTTGTCCATCATTTCATCCCCTCAAAATATTCTTGTTTTTGGTTGATGAGTCTATTCTACACCGCAATTGTAAACCGGTCTTGTATTCTGCTTAAATATTTTGCGGAGATTTTGTGACAAAATTTCTGCTTTATTGTGGAAATTCTTGCGGGCTGCCCTGCTCCGGCAGCGCGACCTCGCGGTCGCCCTTGCGGGTGCGTGCCTTTTTATATTGTATGTTGGGCAGGCTGAAAACAAACTCGGTATATTCTCCCACCTGACTGCGGATAAAGATTTCGCCGCCGTGGAGGTTCAGGATGGTCTTTACAATGTACAGCCCCAGCCCCACGCCGTTCTTGTCCAGACTGCGGGAACGGTCGCTCTTGTAAAAGCGGTCGAACACCCGGGAAATTTCCTCCGGGCTGATGCCGTCACCGGAGTTGCGCACCCCAATCAGCGTCATGTCCCCCTCCTCACGGTAGCTAAACTCCAGGTACCCGTCGGTGTTGACAAACTTGACCGCGTTGTCAATTAGGTTGTAAACCACCTGATGAATCAGGTCGGGGTCGGCCTGCACCAGATACTTTTCGTCAATGTCCAGCCCGCGCACCTCAATGTTTTTGTCGGTCAGTTGCTTTTCAAAGATTAACGTGGTACGGGTTACAATGTCGGTAATCTCCACCGGCACAGGGTTAATCTTTAGTTCGCCCGCTTCAATGCGCGAAATGTTGAGCATGGAGCGCACCAACCGCGACAGCCGCTGGATTTCGGATGAGACAATGCGCAGGTAGTGGTTCTGCTTTTCCGGCGGGATGGTACCGTCCAAAATGCCGTCAATAAAGCCGCCGATGGTGGTCATGGGTGTTTTTAGCTCGTGGGAAACATTGGCGGTAAAGGAACGGCGGGTCTGCTCCAAGGTAGCCAGCGAGGAGGCCATGGCGTTAAACGAGGCTGACAGCAGGGCAATTTCATCGTCGCCCTCCACCGGGACACGGATGGAGAAGTCGCCTTGAGAAAAGCTGTGGGTTGCCGCCAGCATCTCCTGCAAGGGGCGCACCATGCTATTGGTAATAAAGTAAACAATAATAAAGGCAAACAGCATGACCACCACCGCACTAATCAGGAACATCTGGAAAATGTCCGCTAAAAAGGTGGTTAGTGCCGCCGCGCTGGTGGAGGCGAACACTGCGCCCACCACTCGGTTTTGGCTGTCAAACAGCGGCTTGCCAACGGTATAGTGGGGCGATGGATACATGCCGCCCAGCTTACCGGTTTCGGTGTACACATCCCCGGTGTGAAAAAAGCTCATAATCACCGGGGAAACGGTCATTCCAGTTTGCGCGCCCTGCGCCGAGTGCCCCACAATGACATTGCCGTTTAAGTCTACCAAGTAGACATCGGCATCCACCGACTTGCCGATTAGCTTATAGGAATTGGGGATAAGCGGGCTGAAGAAGATGCTGTTTCCGGGGCCCTCCTGCATATCTACGCGGGTGAATTCCACCGCAAGGTCAAGGCTTTGGGACAGCAGCTTGTATTTGTCCTCCTTGAAGTACTGGGAGGCAAAGGCCAGAAACACTACCCCTAAAAAGCTGATGCTGATGAGAATAATAGAGGCGCAGGTTTGAAAGTAGCGCCTGAACACACTTTTATTTTTCACGTTGGCGGGTTCCTCCTTGTGCGGGCGCAGTCCCCGACTATTCCTTTACTTCAAACTTGTAGCCCACGCCCCAGACGGTTTTCAGGTTCCACTGCTCCGAGATTCCTTCCAGCTTTTCCCGCAGGCGCTTCACATGCACATCCACGGTGCGGCTGTCCCCGTAGTACTCAAAGCCCCACACCTCGTCCAGCAGCTGGTCGCGGGTGTAAACGCGGTTGGGGTTGCTGGCCAGATGGAACAACAGCTCCAGCTCCTTGGGCGGAGTATCCACGGCCTTGCCATCTACCTTTAGCTCGTAGCGGGTCATGTTGACCGTCAGCTTGTCATAGGTTACTTCCTTGACCTCATTCACCGGCGCGGCTCCTGCGGCCGAACGGCGCAGCACAGCTTTAATGCGTGCGACAATCTCCTTGGCGTCAAAGGGCTTGACTACATAGTCATCCGCGCCCAGCTCCAGCCCCAGCACCTTGTCAAAGGTTTCACCCTTGGCGGTAATCATGATGATGGGAGTATTGGATTTTTTACGGATTTCGCGGCACACCTGCCAACCGTCCAGCTTGGGCATCATAATGTCCAGCAGCACCAGGTCGGGTGCCTCGGCGGTAAAGCGTTCGACAGCGGCTTCACCATCGTGCGCCAGCACCACGGCGTAGCCTTCTTTTTCCAGATATAGCCGGATGAGCTCGCAGATGTTCTTGTCGTCGTCGGCTACCAGAATTTTACCCATAGACATAGTTACTTCCTCCATCACATTGTTCTATTTTATGCTGCAAATAAGGTTCGTGTTGTGGTTTCCCTAGTTTTATTGTATCACATTTCGGGGGGAAATAGTGACTAAAATTTGAAGGAAGTGTGGGTAAAATCTAAATCCGGCAACTTTTTTAGTCTTTTTTACTTTTCGAGTTGAAAACAGCTGTAATTTTATGTATACTTACGGAGGTAACGACTACAGAAAGGTACTGATTACAGATATGAAGCTAGGTATTGTCGGGCTGCCGAATGTCGGCAAGTCCACCCTGTTTAACGCCATTGTCGGCGGCGGCGCACAGTCCGCAAACTACCCTTTTTGCACCATTGAACCCAATGTCGGTGTGGTCAGCGTCCCCGACCCGCGGCTGGAGCGACTGAAGGAGATGCACAACCCCGACAAGGTGACTCCTGCGGTCATTGAATTTGTGGACATTGCGGGGCTGGTCAAGGGCGCGTCCAAGGGGGAGGGACTGGGCAACAAGTTTTTGTCCCATATCCGCGAGGTGGACGCAATTATTCATGTGGTGCGCTGCTTTGAGGATGGCGATATCATCCATGTAGAGGGAGAAATTGGCCCCAAGCGGGACATTGAAACCATTGAGCTGGAGCTGATTTTATCCGACCTTGAGCTGGTGGAGCGGCGGATTGACCGCTGCCTGAAGGCTGCCAAGAGCGGGGACAAGCAGATGCAGTCCGAGGCCGCTTTGTTCCAGAATCTGCGGGAGCATTTGGAGGAGGGGCATTCGGCGCGCAGCCTTGCCTGCACCGACGAGGAACGCGCGGTGATTGCCACCGTGCCGCTGCTGTCGAACAAGCCGGTTATCTTTGCGGCCAACCTTAACGAGGCCGAGTTTGCCGGTGACATTGAAAGCAACAAGTTTTACCGCGAGGTACTGGAGCTTGGGCACGCTGAGGGCGCGCAGGTTATCCCGGTTTGCGGGCGGATGGAGGAAGAAATTGCCGAGCTGTCCACCGAGGATAAGCTAATGTTTTTGGAGGAGCTGGGGCTCAAGGAGTCCGGCCTTGACCGCCTGATTAAGGCAAGCTACGACCTGCTGGGGCTCATCAGCTACCTGACCGCCGGCAAGCCGGAGGTACGGGCGTGGACCATTACCAAGGGCACCAAGGCACCACAGGCGGCGGGGAAAATTCACAGTGATTTTGAAAAAGGATTTATCCGTGCCGAGGTGGTGGCCTATGACGACCTGATGGTCTGCGGCAGCATGGCGGCTGCCAAGGAAAAAGGACTGATTCGCAGCGAGGGCAAGGACTACGTTATGAAAGATGGAGACATTGTACTATTTCGATTTAACGTTTAACTGCTGAGGGTGCGCTGAATTGCGCCTGTTCAAGGCGGCTTCAAGCTGCGCCTGAGGGCGCGGGGTTTTAGCGGCCAAGCCGCTGGGGTTGCCCCTCGTGCCGGGGCGGGCACATACTTTCTGTACAACAGAAAGTACGCAAAGAGTGGCAG
>JAVVRO010000063.1:0-9600 GCA_036654695.1 Angelakisella sp.
CCATGTCCTCGGCGGCGGTGGAGTTTCGCGCCGAAGGGCTGATTACCGGGTTGGGCGCAAAGCTGTTCCTCATCGTCGGGCCGGTGCTGGTTTACGGGCTGTCCTCGGCCATGGTTTACGGTGTGGTGTTCTACCTGACAGGAAAGGTGGGGTAGCAGCAATGGCAAGACGATGCGGTAAGCAAACGCTGCTGTTAGACCACTGTCCGGTGGTGCTGTCTTGGGCGGCAGTGGGCGCCAAGCGGGAGGGAGAGGGTCCCTTTGGGCAAAATTTTGACCAGATAAGCAGCGACGGTTATTTTGAGGAGGACAGCTGGGAGAAAGCGGAAAGTAAAATGCAAAAAACGGCGGTAACCCGTGCTATCCAAAAGGCGGGACTGACCGCGGCACAGATCGAGCTGCTCTGTGCGGGCGACCTGCTGAACCAGTGCATTGGTTCCACCTATGGCTTGCGTGATTTTGGGATTCCGTTTTTGGGGCTGTATGGTGCCTGCTCCACCATGGCGGAGTCCTTGGGGGTGGCCTCGCTGTTTGTGGAGGCGGGCTTTGTCAAACAGGCCTGCGCCGTTACTTCCTCCCACTTTTGTTCGGCCGAGCGGCAGTTTCGCTTCCCGCTGGAATACGGCAGTCAGCGACCGCCCTGTGCCCAGTGGACGGCTACCGCCAGCGGTTCGCTGATTGTCGCCGACCAGCCGCCGCCCCATGACGAACCAGCCACAGTCTACCCCCGGGTCAAGGCGGTAACGCTGGGCTGCATTAAGGACATGGGCATTACCGATGCAAACAATATGGGTGCGGCCATGGCACCCGCCGCCGCCGATACCCTGCGGTGCTTTTTTGCCGACACCGGCATGCAGGCAACCGACTTTGACGGCATCTTTACCGGTGATTTGGGTGCGGTGGGCAGCAAGCTGCTGCTGGAGCTGCTGGAACAGGACAACCTGTTTTTGGCGGGCAGGCACCACGACTGCGGCCTGCTGCTTTACGACCGTACCACCCAGCAGGTGGATGCGGGCGGCAGCGGCTGCGGGTGCTCCGCTGCGGTGCTGTGTACCCATCTGCTGCCACAGCTGGCGGCGGGGGTGCTTCACAACATTCTGTTTATTGCCACTGGCGCATTAATGTCACCAACGGCATTGCAGCAGGGGGAGTCCATCCCCGGCATTGCGCATCTGGTTTGGTTAAGCAGCGGGGAGGGAGGTTGTTAACAATGGGAGCAATGTTGGTGGAATATTTAAAGGCGTTTGTAGTGGGCGGACTGTTTTGCATGGCAGGGCAGCTGCTCATCGATTATACAAAATTGACCCCGGCGCGTATCCTTGTGCTCTATGTAGTCTCCGGGGTGGTGCTGGGCGGTTTGGGGCTGTATCAGCCAATTGTCGACTTTGCGGGGGCGGGGGCGACCGTGCCGCTGACCGGCTTTGGCGCGCTGCTGGCCAAGGGCACTCAAAAGGCGATTATGAAAGACGGACTTATTGGTATTCTATCTGGTGGACTGACGGCCTCCGCGGCCGGGGTGGGTGCGGCAATTTTATTCAGCTTGCTGGCGGGGCTGATTGCCAAGCCAAAGCAAAAAACGTAGAAGCGCGTCTTGCGCTTCTACGTTTTGTTCGGAACCTCCTATGGTCAGCTACAGCTTGCGCGCGGTAATCCGCAAAATCTGGCGCTCGTTGGCCTCTGCCACTAGGAACTCTACACCGTCCACCGTGACGCTGGGGTGTTCGTTGGGCGCGGGGATGCGATCCAGCAGTCCGATGACCAGCCCGCCCAGTGTTTCGTAGTCGTCCTCATACTCCTCCAAATCGCAGTCCATCAGCTCGCCCACCTCGTCTAAGTCGATGTCGCCGTCAAAGGTGTAGCTATCGGGGGAAAGCTCGGTGGCCTCGGTGACCTCGTGGTCGTACTCATCCTGAATTTTACCTACAATGGATTCCAGCAAATCCTCCATGGTAACAATGCCGGAGGTGCCGCCGTATTCGTCCACCACTACCGCCAGCTGGGTTTTCCCCTCGTTGAGCTTTCCAAACAGGTCGCTGCAACGGGTCGACTCCGGGACAAACAGCGGCTTGCGCAGGTATTTACTGACCTTGAAGCTGCGGCGCAGGCGACTGTCGGTAATAATGGGCAGCAAGTCCTTGATGTTTAAAATCCCGGCAATTTCGTCAATGCTGTCGCCCACCACTGGAATGCGGGAAAAGCCGTGCTCCACGCAAAGGGAGACAACCTCGTCTAGGGGGGTGTCTGTCTCGATGAAGCTCAGGTCGGTGCGGTGGGTCATAATCTCGCCCACCGTCAGGTCGTCAAACTCAAAGATGTTGTTAATCATCTCTTTTTCGGTTTGCTCAATCCCGCCGGTTTCCTCGCTGACATCCACCAGCATACGAATTTCTTCCTCGGTTACGCTGTCCTCGCTCTCCTTAAACTCGGCACCGAACAGGCGCACCACTGCCCCCACCGTCAGGTCGACCACTGCCCGCAGCGGGGCAAACAGCAGGGCAATGCCCCACGCCAGCGGCGCAACAGCCAACGCCGTTGCAGTGGGCAAAAAGGTTGCCAGCCGCCGGGGAATGCCCCGGGAAAAAATCAGGAGGAGCAGCGTAATCGCCAGCACTGTCAGCGACATCCAAAGCGTCCGCAGGGCAAAATTGCCCAGCCGCAGCTGGGAAAAGCCCGGCAGCGTGCCCAACAAACGGGTAAAGAGAAAGGCAAAGCAAAGGTGGAAAAAGGTGTAGCCCACCCGCATTGCGGAATCGAAGCGGCGGGGGCTCTTCAGGAGCTTTTCCACTGTTTGCAGGTGGGGGGTGGCAGGATCGGCATGCTTTAAGAAGTTGTCGGGGATGTCCACGATGGCATTTTGACAAAACACCACAAGTCCCCCCAGGAGCAAAGGAATCAGAGATAGGATTAGACTACCAGTGTCAGGGTCCATGAGGGCAAAACACACTCCATTCTGCGGCCAAAAGCCGCGATTCGGTTCACTTTGTATAATAGTTTACATTATAACGGGAAAAATGTCAATTTTGGGCGGTAGTCGCTATTTACACCCGCCGCAAAAGGTGGTAAAATTTAAAGCAGTGTGTTCAACCAGCGGACTGATGCTACAGTCCCCAAAAGGGAGTGCACAAAAAGAAACAGGGAGGAACAATACATGGCTAGAAAAATGAAAACAATGGACGGTAATAACGCTGCCGCCCACGTTTCCTATGCGTTCACCGACCTTGCCGCCATCTACCCAATTACTCCGTCTTCCGTTATGGCGGAAGTCACTGACAAATGGGCAGCCGAGGGGCGCGTCAATCTATTTGGTGAAAAGGTTCGCGTAGTTGAAATGCAGTCCGAGGCTGGCGCCGCAGGTACTGTCCACGGTTCCTTGGCAGCCGGTGCGCTGACCACCACCTACACCGCATCTCAGGGACTTTTGCTGATGATTCCCAACATGTACAAAATCGCAGGCGAGCTGCTGCCCGGTGTCATTCACTGCTCGGCGCGCGCCCTTGCTTCCCATGCGCTGTCCATCTTCGGGGATCACTCCGACGTTTATGCCTGCCGTCAGACCGGCTTTGCAATGCTTTGCTCCGGCAACGTGCAGGAGGTTATGGACTTGGGCGCTGTGGCGCATCTGGCCGCTATCAAGGGTCGCGTACCGTTTTTGCATTTCTTTGACGGCTTCCGCACCTCCCACGAAGTCCAAAAGATTGAAACCTGGGACTACAGCGACTTGGCCGACATGCTGGACATGGACGCAGTGAACGAATTCCGTAAAAACTGCCTGAACCCCGAGCGTCCTGTACTGCGCGGTTCTGCCGAAAACCCCGACATCTTCTTCCAAGCGCGCGAGTCCTGCAACAAGTTCTATGACGCGCTGCCGGGTGTGGTTGAGGATTACATGGCACAGGTCAATGCCAAAATTGGCACCGACTATGCGCTGTTTAACTACTATGGCGACCCCAAGGCCGAGCATGTCATTGTGGCAATGGGCTCCGCTTGCGACACCATCGAGGAGGTTATCGACTACAAGAACGCCCACGGCGGCAAGGTTGGCCTCATTAAGGTACGCCTGTACCGTCCCTTCTCGGCCAAGCACCTGCTGGCTGCCATCCCCGATTCGGCCAAGACCATTACCGTCCTTGACCGCACCAAGGAACCCGGCGCGCAGGGCGAACCGCTCTATCTGGATGTAGTGACCGCCATTAAGGACAGCAAGTTTAATAATACGCCTGTGTTGGCTGGCCGGTATGGACTGGGCTCCAAGGACGTCAACCCCGCGCAGATCTTTGCCGTTTACGAAAACGCTGCAAAGCTGGGCAAAAAGCTATTCACCATGGGCATTAACGACGATGTAACCCATCTGTCGCTGACCGAAACCGAAAACCACGACACCACCCCCGAGGGCACCACCTCCTGCAAGTTCTGGGGTCTGGGCGCGGACGGTACTGTGGGCGCGAACAAAAACTCCATTAAGATTATCGGCGACCATACCGATATGTATGCGCAGGGTTACTTTGCCTACGACTCCAAAAAGTCGGGCGGCGTCACCATCTCCCATCTGCGGTTTGGTAAAAAGAAGATTAAGTCGACCTACTTTGTTTCCAAGGCAGATTTTGTTGCCTGCCATAACCCCTCCTATATCGACAAGTACGATATGGTGTCGGATATTAAGCCGGGCGGTACCTTCCTGCTGAACTGCGGCTGGAGCACTGACGAGCTGAACGAGCGTCTGCCCGGTTGCGTCAAGCGCACCATTGCCAACAACAACATTAAGTTTTACACCATCGACGGCATTGCCATCGGCCGCGAGCTGGGGTTGGGCGGACGCATTAACACCGTGCTGCAATCTGCCTTCTTTAGCCTTGCCAAGATTATTCCGCAGGCTGACGCCCTTAAGTATATGAAGGATGCGGCAACCGCTTCCTACGGCAAAAAGGGCGAAAAGGTCGTTGCCATGAACCATGCCGCCATTGACAAGGGCGCTACCGGCTTTGTGGAAGTCAAAGTCCCCGCCGAGTGGAAGACCGCCAAGGGCGAGTTTGTCTACCCAGTTGCCAAGGGCGACCGCGCCGACCTGATTGACTTTGTAAACAACATTCTGGTGCCGGTTTCCGCGCAAAAGGGTGACGCGCTGCCTGTGTCGGCCTTTAACGGCCGCGAGGACGGCCACATGCCTCAGGGCACGGCCGCATTTGAAAAGCGTGGTATTGCAGTGGATGTTCCCAACTGGAACATGGAAAACTGCATTCAGTGCAACTTCTGCTCCTTTGTTTGCCCCCATGCTGTCATTCGTCCCATTGCGCTGACCGCCGAGGAGGCCGCAAAGGCACCCGCCGGCATGAAGCTGGCCGATATGACCGGGATGCCCGGCTACAAGTTTGCCATGACCATCTCCGCACTGGACTGCACCGGCTGCGGCAGCTGCGTCAATGTCTGCCCCGGGAAAAAGGGCGCAAAGGCACTGACCATGATGCCCATTGATACCCAGCGCGCCGAAAACGAGTACTTTGCTTACGGCCAGTCCCTGCCCAGTAAGGCCGAGGTTGCCGAGAAGTTTAAGGACACCACCGTTAAGGGCAGTCAGTTCAACCTGCCGCTGCTGGAATTCTCCGGCGCATGCGCGGGCTGCGGCGAGACCCCCTATGCCAAGCTGATGACCCAGCTGTTCGGCGACAGAATGTATATTGCCAACGCTACCGGCTGTTCTTCCATCTGGGGCGGCTCCGCGCCCTCCACCCCTTACACCGTCAACAAGGAAGGCCACGGCCCGGCTTGGGCAAACTCCTTGTTCGAGGATAACGCCGAGTACGGCTACGGCATGTATCTGGCACAGAAGACCGTCCGCGCCCGTCTGATTCGCCTAACTAATGAGCTGATTGCGGTAGAGTACTGCACTCCGGCACTGAAGGCAGCGGCACAGAACTGGCTGGAGAACATGGACGACACCAAGCTGTCCAAGACGGTTACCGCAGAGTTTGTTAAGCAGCTGCAGGCTGGCCTTGACCTGACCGGCACCGAGTGGGAAGCCGACTGGGTAAAGAAGGGCAAGATTTGCGATTGCGATGCTTGCACCAAGGCCAGAGCGATTCTGCTGGACAAGGAATTTTTGTCCAAGAAGTCCAACTGGATTCTGGGCGGCGACGGCTGGTCCTATGATATCGGCTTCGGCGGACTGGATCATGTCATTGCCTCCGGCGAAAACGTGAACATTCTGGTCTTTGACACCGAGGTTTACTCCAACACCGGCGGACAGGCCTCCAAGGCTACCCCCACCGGCGCGGTTGCACAGTTTGCCGCAGCAGGTAAGGCAGTTAAGAAGAAAGATCTGGCGGGTATCGCCATGAGCTACGGCTACGTTTATGTAGCACAGGTGGCCATGGGTGCCGACTACAACCAGTGCCTGAAGGCGTTCCACGAGGCAGAAAGCTATGACGGTCCTTCGCTGATTATTGCTTACGCGCCCTGCATTAACCACGGCATTAAGGGCGGCTTGGTCAACGCACAGGCCGAGATTAAGAACGCTGTTGCAGCTGGCTACTGGCATACCTTCCGCTTTGACCCCAGACTGGCCGATGACGGAAAGAACCCCTTTACCCTTGACAGCAAGGAACCTACCGCCAGCTACGATGACTTTATTCGCACCGAGGTTCGGTATTCCTCGCTGCTGCGCGCCTTCCCGGAGCGTGCCGAGGAGCTGTTTGCACAGGCGACCAAGAACGCCAAGGCAAAGTACAACCATCTGGTACGGCTGTCCAAGCTGTACGAAGCAGAATAAGAAAACTGAATTGCGGCAAAGCGAGCGTCCCCTTTGGGACGCTCGCTTTTTTGCAGGATTGCAACTGTGGGGCTGTTTTTTTGGACAAGAATATGCTATACTAAAGCGTAATTAAGTTAGAATGCCTTCGACGGAAAGGGGGAGCGAAATGGTGGATAACAAAACAATTGCGGCGATTGCCACCGGTACCGGCGGCGGGATTGGCGTGGTGCGGCTGTCCGGCATGGACGCGCTTACCATTGCGGCGGCTGTTTTTAGCGGGAACAAAGCACCGCAAAGGATGCCGGGCTACACCGGTACACTGGGACGGGTGCATGACCGTGACGGAGTGCTGGATCAGGCGGTACTCTTTGTTTACCGTGCGCCCCACAGCTATACCGGCGAGGATGTTTGCGAACTTAGCTGTCACGGCGGGAGCTACCTGTTACAGCGGGTGCTGGGCGCGGTCATTGAAGCAGGAGCGGTACCGGCGGCACCGGGGGAATTTACCAAGCGGGCACTGCTTAACGGAAAGCTGACCTTAACCGAGGCCGAAGCGGTAGCGCAGCTGATAGCGGCCGAAAGCCGGCAGGCGGCCGGTGCAGCGCTGGATGCCTACGACGGAGCGCTGTTTCACACTATTGCAGCGGTAACGGACAGCTTGGGGGATGGGGCGGCGCACATTTCGGCTTGGATGGACTACCCCGAGGAGGATGTGGAGGAGGTACTGGTCTGCCAGCTTTCCCAGCTGTTGACAGCGCAGCAGGCACAGCTAACCGCGCTGGTCAACAGCTTTGACAGCGGGCGGCTGCTGCGGGAGGGCATTTCCACTGCCATTGTGGGCAGCCCCAATGTGGGAAAGTCGACGCTGATGAACCTGCTGTCCGGCAGTCAGCGCAGCATTGTTACCGACATTCCCGGCACCACGCGGGATGTGGTGGAGGAACGTGTACGGCTGGGCGAGCTGCTGCTGAACCTTGCCGATACCGCGGGCATTCACAATACCGATGACCCGGTGGAACGCATTGGGGTAGCCCGCAGCGTTGCCAAGCTGGAACGCTGTGACCTGGTGCTGGCGGTATTTGATGGGTCACGCCCCCTGGACAGTACCGACCTTTCGCTGCTGGAACGGCTGGAGGGACGTGCGGCCATTGGACTTTGCAACAAAAGTGACCTGCCCCAGCGTGCCGACCTTGAAAAGATTGCGGCCAGCACCTGCGGGGTGGTGGAGCTTTCGGCGCTGGATGGAGATGGCGTTGACCGGCTGGAACAGGCCATTACGCAGGTGGTGGGCATTCGCAAGCTGCAACCGGGTGGCGCTCAGTTGGCCAATCAGCGGCAGTTAAGCTGTGTGGTGGCAGCGGTGCAGGCCTTGGATGAGGCATTGCAGGCGCTTTCCTACGGGCAGACGCTGGACGCGGTTTCGGTCTGCATGGAGGAGGCGGTTGGCGCGCTGTTGGAGCTGACCGGCAAACAGGCCAGCACCGAGATTATTGACCGTGTTTTTGAGAACTTTTGTGTTGGGAAATAGAGGTACACACTTGATATGATAAACTATGATGCGGGGACATTTGATATTGCGGTGATTGGGGCGGGACACGCGGGGGTGGAAGCGGCGCTGGCCGCTGCGCGCCTTGGCTGCCGGACGCTACTGTTTACCATTAGTCTGGATGCCATTGCCAACATGCCCTGCAACCCCTCCATTGGTGGGACTGCCAAGGGGCACTTGGTGCGGGAGCTGGACGCGCTGGGCGGGCAGATGGGCAAGGCCGCCGACGCGACTATGCTGCAAAGCAGAATGCTCAACCGTGGAAAGGGGCCGGCGGTGCACAGTCTGCGGGTGCAGTCCGACCGCGGAGCCTACCACGCCTACATGAAGGGTGTGGTGGAACGGCAGCAAAATTTGTTTGTGAAGCAGGCCGAGGTAGTGGGCGTGGAGGCTGACGAAACAGGCGCGGTTTGCGCCGTGACTACCGCCATGGGTGCGCGGTATGGGGTGTCGGCGGTCATTGTGGCGACTGGAACCTTTTTGCGCGGCAAGATTTTTGTCGGCGAGTTTACCCAGTCCAGCGGCCCGGATGGGATGCACCCCTCGCTGCCGCTGTCGGACAGCTTGCGGGCGTTGGGCGTTTCCTTGCGGCGCTTTAAAACCGGGACACCCGCCCGGGTACTGCGCCGGTCGGTTGACCTTGCCCAGATGGAGCGGCAGGAGGGAGACGAGCCCATTGAGCCGTTTTCCTTTGAAACTGACCCCGCCACCCTGCAAAACCGGTTGCCCTGCTACATTGCTTATACTAACGAACGCACCCATCAGGTGATCCGCGACAACATGCACCGTTCGCCGCTGTACGGCGGACAGATTGAGGGGGTAGGCCCGCGCTATTGCCCCAGCATTGAGGACAAGGTAAAGCGCTTTTCGGACAAGCTCCGCCACCAGCTGTTTGTGGAGCCCATGGGGGAGAATACCGAGGAGCTGTATTTGCAGGGAATGAGCTCATCGCTGCCGGAGGAGGTGCAGGTCAAGATGTACCGCACCATTCCGGGACTGGAACAGGTAGAGCTGATGCGCACGGCCTACGCCATTGAATACGACTGCATCGACCCCACCCAGCTGCTGCCTACGCTGGAATTTAAGGCGGTACCGCGGCTGTACGGTGCGGGGCAGTTTAACGGTACCTCCGGGTACGAGGAAGCGGCTGTGCAGGGCTTTGTAGCGGGGGTGAATGCTGTGCTGGCATTGCAGCACAAGCCGCCACTGGTACTGGAACGCAGCGGGAGCTACATCGGTACCCTTCTGGATGATTTGGTGACCAAGGGCTGCATGGATCCCTACCGGATGATGACCAGCCGCAGCGAATA
>JAVVRO010000064.1:0-9556 GCA_036654695.1 Angelakisella sp.
GAACCGGAGCGGCTGGAACAGCTCCACGCAATGCTCGCAGAGGGCTCCAGCATAGCGTCACCCAGCAAGCGAAAAAGTATCGGGCTGGAAAATGTCAATAAACGATTGGTGCTTTTTTACGGCGAGAACAGCCGCCTGAACATCCGTAGTCACTACGGACATTATACCATGATTTCCTTTACAATTCCAATCAATGCCGGGAATCCCAGCTAACGCAGCAGCTTTTTTTTAGGGATGCCACTGTGGGGGAGAAGCGTTTTGTTTAGCCAAGGAAAAAGTCCGGGCAAGAAGGAAGCATATTTGTGAAGCAACCGAAGCAACTTCACAAATATGCTTCCCTTTTTGTAGCCTAGTACCTAGTAGCTAGTACTTTGCACCAATTATTTTTTGTTTTCTGCAACCCAAGCGTCCAGCTGAGCTTGCTTTTCCGCAATTACCTTGTCAACGCCGGCATCTTTCAGTGCCTTAATGTACTTGGGCAGGTATTCATTGGGGTCAACGGTACCGTTGTCCAGTGCCTTGTCGTAGTCGCCCTTTACCGCGTCGCAGGCGGCAATTTCGTTCTTGACCTTGCTGGGGTTAAAGTCAAAGCCCAAGGAGGCGGCGGGGACAGCGTTTGCATTAAACTTCTCAAAAACCTTCCACTTGTTGGGATCTTCGTTTTCCCACAGGTTATTCAGGAACACGTTACCAAACATATAGTTTGTGCCGGGGCAGTACTTGGCGTTGTCGGCAGTCTTTTTAATCAGGTTGCCGGAAACGGAGGTGTAGTGAACATCCTTAATGCCGAAGGATACCATGTTGTTGACCACTGGGTCTGTGTTGACAAATTCCAAAAACGCAAGTGCTTTTTCGGGGCTCTTGGAGGTAATGGAGATAGCGTTCATTGAACCCATGGTATCACCATTGGTGATAATTGCGGGAGTCGTTTCCACCTGAATCCAGTCCTGACCAGTGGAGTTAGAATATTCCTTGTCCTTGCCGGGCTTTAGCGAGCTGCACTTTGAAAACAGCTTGCCGGACTTTTCGTCGCCGCTTTGGTCGGTTACGGTTGCTGCGTCCTTGCGGATGTAGCCTGCGTTGTAGAATTTGTGTGCCAAGTCGTAGTATGCCTTAAATTCCGGCTGCTCCAGCTGCAACACAACTTTAAAGTCCTTGCTGTCGTGGCGCAATACACCAAAGCCGGGTGCGCCCATGTCGTCAAAGAATTTCTTGTTGGTAGCGCCCCAGCCGCCGCCCATGGGGTAGAGGGTGGGCTCTTTCTCTTTGATGAGCTTCATAATGGGCTCCAAATCCTCCGGGGTTTTAATGGCGTTTAGGTCGATGTTGTACTTGTCAACATACTTTTTGAGGAACATAAAGCCGTACTGCTGTGCTTTCTCCTTTAGGGTAGGAACAGCATAGTTTTTGCCCTTAATCTGGGAGGCCTGTAGGAACACATCGCCCAGCTGTGCCTTGGTCTTGGGGGCGTACTTGTCAAACATGGTCGTAATGTCGACATAGGCGCCGTTGTTGGCCATTTCCTTGTAGTTTAGGCCCCAAGAAGCGGTAAAGCAGATGTCAAATTCTTCTCCGGCTGCTGCCATGTTCTTCACTTTTTCCACATAGCTGCCGTAGTCGAAGCAGTTCAGCTTCAGGTCAATGTTTATCTTATCCTTCAGGTATTTGCTAATCTCGGCCGAAACCAAATCGGCGTCGGTGGGCTGTCCGTTACCGGGGAAGTACCAAGCAATCTTGGCAGGTGGCTCTTCCTTTTTGACTTCGGTTGAAGCCGAGGCAGAGGCTGATGGCGCTGCGGATGCGCTGGGGGCATCGCTGGAGGGAGCCGGTTTTGCAGGGCTGCCACAACCGCCTAATGTTGCAGTAGCAGCTAAAAGTCCGCTCAAAATCAGACAGGAAAGCCGTTTGCATTGCATTTGTTTCATTTGTGAATCCTCCTCATAATTTTTCTTACTATCGAATAATCCTTGCCGACAGCATCTGTATTGTGCATGTCCGGTTTAGAATATTACCGGGTGGAGCAGCGCTCGTCAACCCTTGACAGCGCCGATGGTCATACCGTCTTTCAGGTATTTTTGGAAGAAGGGATAGGCAAAGATAATTGGTCCGATGACCAGAATTGCCAGTGCCATTCGGGAGGATTCACTGGGCACCAGCGCCAGCGACATGGACGCATCCCCCGAAACATTGCTGGACGACACCAGAAATTCGATGTTTTTTTCCAGCTTGTACAGCAGGTACTGTAGGGTGTACATCTTTTCGTCGGTGATAAAAATCATGGGCAAGTACCAGTCATTCCAGTACTTCAAGGTGCTAAACAGCATAATGGTACCCATTACCGGCTTGGAAAGGGGAAGTACAATCCGACAGAAGGTGTAAAACTCGCCGGCACCGTCAATTTTGGCGGCTTCAATAATTTCTTCCGGCACGCTGGTGCGGTAAAAGGTGCGGATAATTAAAATATGTACCGCGGTCACAAGGTAGGGGATAATCATTACCCAGATGGTATTTTTAAGATGCAGCATTTTGACATACATAATATACCATGGAACTAAGCCACCGCCAAACAGCATGGTAAAGTACACGAAAAAGGAGAAGCCGTTTTTGTACTTAAAGCTGGAGCGGGAAAGCGGGTAGGCATACATTGCCATAATTGCAACGCTGAGCAGTGCGCCCACCACCGTGGTGAACATGGTAATTCCATACCCCCGCACCACTGCATCCAAGCTGTGGAAGATGTATTCGTAGGCGTAAAAGCTAATCTTGGACGGAAAAAGCCGGTAGCCATTCATGCTAATGGCAGTTTCATCGGTAATGGAGACCGAGAACATTAGCAGCAGGGGATATAGGCTGATTGCCGCAACCAAAAACATAAAGATGTTCAGTACCACGTTGGTCTTTTTTGAAATCTCCAGACCATTGTAATACCTTTTTTTTCGAGACATTGTGTCACCCCCCTAGTAAGTTGTTTTAGAACAGTGAGTTTTCGCTGTCGACCTTTTTTACCAGCTGATTGGCCAGTATAATGGTGATAAAGCCCACAACAGACTGGAATAAACCGGCGGCAGTCGCCATGCCAATATCGCCATTTAACCGCAATCCGCGGTAAACATAGGTATCAATGACATCTACCACATTGTTCAGTACGCCGGAATCACGGGGGATAATATAAAATAGGCCAAAGTCGGCAAAGAAGATTCTACCGATTTTCATGAGTGTCAGGGTAATAATAATAGGCTTGAGCAGGGGAATGGTAATATGCCGAATCTGTTGCCATTTACTTGCCCCCTCCACCGTTGCAACCTCATAGTAGGATTTATCGAAGGCGCAGATAGAAGCCATAAACACAACAATATCGTAGCCGACCGATTTCCATGTGTTGATGATAACTAAGAAAAACGGCCAGTAGCTGGGCTCGGCATACCAGTTTTTGGGGTCGATGCCCAGTCCCTTCAAAAAAACGTTAAGCGAACCGGTTTCGGCACTCAGCAGGCCGAACACTAGGTAGCTTACCATGACCCAGGACAAGAAATATGGCAGAAAATAGATGCTCTGAAAAATTTTTGCCATGCGTTTGTTCAGCAGCTCCTTCAGCCCAATGGCCATCATGACCGGAACCGAAATGGAGATGAGGATGAATGCGCTGTTATAAAGCAACGTATTGCGGGTAATAATCCACGCTTTGCCGGACATAAACAGGTACTTGAAGTTGTCGAACCCCACCCATGGACTGCCAAAGATACCCAGTCCGTAGTTGTAGTTTTTAAAGGCGACCACAATGCCGGCCATTGGCAAATAGTTGTTGATTAGCAGTACGATGGCTCCCGGCAGGAGCATTAGGAAAAACACACCATTCCTTTGGAAAAACAGTGTAATCCGTTTTGCCGCGTTTGGCTTCACTCGAAGCGTAGCTGCTGCTTTTAGTGCTTTCACGGTTCTGTCACGCTCCTCGCTTTCAGTTGGCAACTCCTTGCTACAGCTATATCTTACCTGAAATGAAGCAAAATCAAAATGGAATAAATTGCTCAAAGTAAATAGTTTTAGTGTATTATTTTGCACGATACTATATAAATTACCGAACGACAGCAAGATAATACACCTTGCCAAAAGGACAAGTTCTTGCATTCCCCCTTTTTATTGTTTCTTTGTGGCTTTCCTGTGCTACAATCGGAGCAAGAAAAAACAGACCGATAAAACGCGCATTGTCCAATAAAATACCCACCGTCAACGTTATATGGGCAGTCGCGGAGGGCGCAGTGGGGTGCCGCTACCCTTTGTAAGGGAATATTAAGAATTATGTTATGTTGATTGTAATTATTACGGCCTATACTAAACAGCAGATGCAGCCCACGAGGGTAGGAAAGGAATGTTTGTAAAAATGACAGATACTGGGAAATACATCATTAATGTGCGTTCCAGCGCCGACATGGTACAGGGGCACGGTGTGCTCTCCGCCGGGCAGGAGCAGATAAAGCTGGTGCGGGAGGGGCTTTCCGACCGATTCCAGATTTGTGAGGATAACAAGTGCAGTGGAAGCATTACCCACTACCATACTGTAAACTTCAGGTACTTTTTGGAGCTCCCGCTGGCCAAGCTCAGCGGCAAAGCAGTCGGCTACGTTCATTTTTTGCCCGAAACCATCGACGGCAGCTTGCAGCTTCCCAAAATTGCCAAGGCGGTTTTTTACCGCTACCTCATTACCTTCTACAAGAGCATGGATGCGCTGGTGGTGGTTAACCCCATCTTTGTTGACAAGCTGGTGGCACTGGGCGTCGCCCGGGACAAAATCTCCTATATTCCAAACTATGTGGACGACCAGCAGTTTCACCCGGTTGCCCCGGCAGAAAAACGCCGTCTGCGCGTCGCCTACGGGCTGGAGGCGGATCGCTTTACGGTAGTCTGTGCCGGACAGCTGCAAAGCCGCAAGGGTGTCATGGAATTTGCCGACCTTGCCCGGCGGATGCCCGACCTGCAATTTGTGTGGGCGGGTGGCTTCTCCTTTGGAAAAATGACCGACGGCTATGCCGAAATTGGCAGGCTGCTGGAGCACCACCCCAGCAATCTGCACTTTCCCGGCATGATTCCCCGGGAGTCGATGAATGGACTGTACAACTTGGGGGATGTGATGTTCCTGCCCTCCTACAGCGAGCTGTTTCCCATGACTATTCTGGAGGCAATGAGCTGCAACATTCCGCTGCTGCTGCGCGACATCGATGTTTACCCTAAAATTTTGTTTGATTTTTACCGCAAGGGCAGTACGCAGGAGGAATTTGAAGCGGAGCTGCGCCGCCTGCAAAGCGACCCCGAATGCTACACCCGCGCCAAGGATGCCGCCAAACGCGGGCATGCGTTTTACAGCAAGGAGCATGTTTTAACCATGTGGGACACCTTCTATACGGCGCTGGCCACCGCACCGGAATTTCGGTTCCTAAAGCACAGAAAGAGGGCTGTCGTATGAAACGCCAAACACGCAATGTACTGCTGCTTACGGTCATCTCGGCCGCTGTGCTGTGCATTATGATTGCCCATGATGGCGCAAAGACACTGCTGGACGCCTTGGCCTCGGTACGCCCGATTTGGCTGCTGGCGGTGGCTGGTATGATGGCCGTGTACTGGCTGCTGGAATCGCAGATTTTGCACCTTGTGGTGCGCAAATTCCACCACAGGCAAACATTTCTGGCCACGCTGCAAACCTCGATGATTGGACAGTTCTTTAACTGTATCACGCCCTTTGCCAGCGGGGGACAACCGGTGCAGGCCTATCATCTAATGCGCTGCGGTGTGCCCCTTGGCAGTGCCTCCTGTGCGCTGATGGTTAAGTTTATTGTTTACCAAAGTGTGCTTACCCTTTACTCGCTGGTAGCGCTGGTGCTGCGCTTTGGCATGTTTCGTACGCAGGTTACCAGCTTGGGGCTGCTGGTGCTGGTGGGGTTTGGCGTCAATGCCGCAGTCATTGCGGGACTGCTGTCGCTGTGCTTTTTCCCACACTGGACCGAACGGTTTTTGCATGGGTGTATCGGGGTGCTGGCGCGCCTGCGGTTGGTAAAAGACCCTGAGGCAAGCCGCGCCAAGGTGCAAACCGAGCTGGCTGGCTTTTACGAGGGCTTTGCGGCCATGCGCAGTCACATGGGGCTTATCGTGCAGATGTCGCTGCTGACGGTCATACAGCTGACCGCGTTTTTCCTCATTCCATGGGCGCTCTACCGCTCCTTTGGGCTGGCAGGAGCACCGGCATTTTCCATTCTTGCGGTAGCCTCCTTTGTCCTGAACCTAACCTCGTTTGTGCCACTGCCCGGCGCTGCCGGCGGTGCGGAGCTGGGGTTCCACCTGCTGTTTGCAATGTTCTTCCCGGCAAAGCTGTTGGCGGCCTCCATTATTTTATGGCGCGCCGCAACCTTTTATCTGCCTATCTGCATGGGACTGCTGGTAACGGCGACCTCGGCTGTGGGCAATGGGGACAAACCGGCGGACAAGTCCTGCAAGCTGCCTGCGGCATAACGCAAAACTGCAAAAATAAACCGGGTACCTCAGACAAAGCTGTCTGTTCGGTATCCGGTTTATTACTTTGTTAGCGCCGCAACAGCAGCACCGAAAGGTCATTGACATTGGTACCGGTGGCTCCGGTTTTCAGCAGTCCGCCGCAGCGTTCCAGCGCATGGTAGGAGTCGTTGTTCGCCAGTACGGTGAAGATATCAATTCCCTGTGCTGCCAGCTGCTGTGCGGTTTCACCGTCGCAACAGCCACCTGCCGCATCGGTTGGGCCGTCGGTACCGTCCGAACCCAGCGAAAACACCAGGGTGTCACGCAGTCCGGCAATGCCGGGTGCCGCCGCCAGTGCAAGCTCTTGGTTGCGTCCGCCCATGCCCTTGCCGGTTAACTGCACTACAGTTTCACCGCCGGCAATAAAGGCCAAGGAGTGGTCGGTGTCGCTATGGTACTGGGCAATGGTAGCCAAAAAGCTACCGGCATCCCGCGCGGTGCAGCACAGGCTTGCGGTCAACACCACCGGCTGATACCCCAGCTCAAGGCAGCACTCCTCGGCGGCGCGGCAAAGCTGTCGGACGCTGCCGGTGACAGCGGTTTCCACATTGTCCAGCACCTTGGGAGTTTCCTGATACAGCAGAGCGAGCGCTTGGTCGGGCAGCTCCAGTCGATACTTTTTAACCACCTCCAGCGCCTGCGTACAGGTCGAGCTGTCGGGGTAGGCCGGCCCCGAGGCAATCATGTCCAGCGGGTCGCCGATAATGTCGGAAAGCACAATGGAAAACACCTTTGCGGGGGAGCACAGCTGCGCAAACCGTCCACCCTTTACGGCCGAAAGCCGCTTGCGTACCGTGTTCATTTCAATAATACCCGCACCGCACCGCAGCAGTTGGTTGGTAATCGATTCCAGCACATCCTTGGGAATCAGCGGTTGTTCAAATAACGCGCTGCCACCGCCGGAAATTAGCAAAATAACGGTGTTCTCGGGGGATAGCCCCTGCACCAGCTCAATGGCGCGTTGGGTCGCGGCAAAGGAATTTTCGTCGGGAACGGGATGCCCAGCTTCAAAAACCTCGGTCTTGGGCAGTGCCCCATGGCTATGGTCATACTTGGTAATGACCACCCCTTGGGAGAGCTGTTCTCCCAAAATGTCACAAGCAGTTTTGGCCATCTGCCACGCCGCCTTGCCTACTGCTACCAACAGCACCCGGCCGGAACCAAAGTTCCGGCCGGTCAGTGCCTTTGCAACGGCGGTGTCAGGCATTGCTGCCCGCAGCGCCGCCTGCATAATTAAGTCTGCGTCTTTTCGTACTCGGTTCATCCGTCAGTTCGCCTTTCTATCTGTGGTGTTACTTCATAAATAAGTACATAATGAACACGCCGACCATGGAAGCAAGCCCGATAATCAGAGTGCCCAGCGTCTGAGTTTTGTAGCCATCCTTGACTTCCATACTGCCAAAGTTGGTGACCACCCAGAAATAGCTGTCGTTTGCGTGAGAAACAGTCATGGCACCAGCGCCAATGGCAACAACGGTAAGGGCAGCCAGTACCGGCGTTGCCAGCCCCATGGTACCCATCAGCGGCGCCATAATACCGGCAGTCGTGGTAATTGCCACAGTGGAGGAGCCTTGTGCGGTCTTCAGGATTGCCGCCAGAATGAACGGGAAGAAGATGCCGACCGTTGCAAGAATGGTGGAGTTGTCCTTAATGTAGTTGACCATGGAGGAGGTTGCGATGACCTTGCCCAGAACGCCGCCCGCTGCGGTAACAAACAGGATGGGGCCAACGGTCTTCAGTGTTTCGTTGGTAATGTCGTAGAAGTCCTTCATCATGCCCGCGCTGGCCAGCAGAACAATGCCCAGCAGCACGCCGACCGCCAGAGCAATGATGGGGGTACCCAAGAAGCGGAGAATGTCAATTTTCAGTCCTGCCATGGAAAATGCCGAAGAAATTGCCATTAGCACAATGGGGATAACAATGGGAGAGAAGGCCAACCAAGCGTTGGGCAGCTTGCCGTAGCTCTTGACCAGCTCCTCGTAGGTCTGGACATCCTTACCGCTGTCCGCTTCGTCGCTGGCTTTAATCTTTTTGCCGATGTACTTGGCAAAGAAGAAAGCCACAATCAGCGGGAGAATGGAGCCCAGTGCGCCGATGCCCATAACCAGCAGGAGGTTTGCCTCGGCACCGATGCCCGCGTACAGGGTGTTTGCCGCGGCAATTGGGCCGGGGGTGGGGGGGATAAAGCAGTGGGAAATGTAAAGACCCATGGACAGCGCCACTGTAGTGGCAACCGAGGAAGCGCCGGTGCGCTTTACCATGGCTTTACGGATGGGGTTAAGGATGACAAAGCCGCTGTCGCAGAAAACGGGGATGGAAACAATCCAGCCCATAATCAGCATGGCAAGCTCAGGGTTCTTTTTGCCAACCAGCTTGACAACACAGTCAGCCATTTTAAGCGCCGCGCCGGTTTTTTCCAAAAGAATGCCGACCAGTGCGCCAAAGATAATAACAATACCGATGCTGGAAAAGGTTCCGCTAAAGCCTGCGCCGATTACGTCGGCGATGCCTTGCTGAGCGGGGGCACTGTCAGTTTTGGGAATGCCCATCAGCGGGATGCCTGCGATTAACGCAAAGATTACCGAGATTGCCATAATTGCTAGAAATGGGTGGATGTTCAGCTTGGAAATAGCATAGATCATCAGAACAATTGCTAGAACAAATGCAATAATGAGTGGTATTCCTGTCATGTAGAGTTCCTCCCTTTCATCTGGTCACCTAGCCGTCAGTTGCTGCTGGCGACCTTTGTAACCTTATTATAGTATATTTGGAAGGAAGTTCCTATATTACGAATAACAGATTTTTCGACTATTTTTTTGTGATATCTTCTAAGAGAGTTAAGCCCTGTACATACTATAGCTTGAAGATGACGGTTGCCACGTTAAAGTAAACAATGATGGAAAAGGTATCAACAATGGTGGTGATGAGGGGCGAGGCCATAATAGCAGGGTCAATCCGGCATTTTTTGGCGGCGATGGGCAGTGTGCAGCCAATGAGCTTAGCGAGAATGACCGTA
>JAVVRO010000065.1:0-9215 GCA_036654695.1 Angelakisella sp.
CACCATCCTTCAACTTCATTTGTTGTGAGCGGTTTTGTATTTTCTAACCAAAGCCCTTACTATTGTACCACCAACGCGAAGCGTTTTGGGACAATTGCGCATAAGACTGCCGCCGCTAGGCAGACAGTTGCGCATAGCTCCGCACAATAGCGATTGTAGCTATTGTACCATAGTTTTCCTAAAATTTCAACAATAATTGTCAATTAATTGAATGAACCGTCGTTTCGTCAATTGCTTCTTGGGTGTCGGTAATATCCTGACAGCAAATGAGCGTGCTGTCCTCCATGCCAGACCAGTTCACATGGGACGCGGTCGACAAAAAGTCACGGCCGATAATGGGGTTGTAAATTCGCCTCTTGCAGGGTTCCTCCGCGCAGCCAAGCACCGGACAGTTGTTGCAGGGTGCATCATTGCGCATAATGGCCTCGTAGCAAAAATCGCCAACCCGCGCGTTTGGAATATAGTCTCGGGTGGCATTGTTCAGATACATCAGGCGGAAGTCGCCGTCAATAACGTAGCTGCTAACAGGCAACCTATCCAGTGCCTCCACCTTGTCCCGGTTGGCAAAATACGCCTCATCGTTGTTCCGCTTGCGCAGGACAAAAACGCCGATAATCTTGGCGACATGCACCATGGTTTCAATCTCCTCGCTGGTAAACACCCGGTTGGAAAGGCAGTCGTCAATGCCCACAAAGCCGCGGATGTGGTTATCCTCCATGATGGCAACCTGTAGTAGCGAACGCACCCCAGCCTCGGTCAACTGATTGGTGGTCATGGCGTCCAGCTTTGCAATGTCGTCGCAGAAAAATACGCCGCGACTGTCAAAATTATTGAGGTAGTGGTAATTTTCTCCGTCGGTCAGCGGCTTGCGCCCCAGCAGCAGTATTTGTGAAGATGCGCCCTCGCCATACCATTCGTAGGTGTTGCGGGTAAACCGGTTGTCGCGGGTATTTTCAAAGATGTAGGCGCGTTGCGCATCATAGTACTGCCCCAGCATGGACAGCACCATGTTGACGCCCCCCACAAAGTCCACCGCACCGTACAAAAGTTCAAAGATACGCTCGCGGATGCTGACCATGCGTCCTGCCGCCTGTAGCTCAATGGCGCTCTGCTGCCCAACCGCACTGTGCATGGCCGATTCTTCGCCGGTGTAAACATGGTAGCAGTCCTTGCCCGCTGCCTTGGCATAGTACAGCGCGGCGTCGGCACAGGCATACAGCACATCGTAGTCATGGCAGCTGTCCTTGTCAGTAAAGGCAATGCCCACGCTGCAAGAGATTTTGTAGTCATTGTGCTCGCCGGTGTAGTTCAGGTGGAACGCACTGCAAACTCGATCGGCAGCCAGCACAACCTCCTCGCGACTGCCAACAGCCGGGAGGTAGGCCACAAACTCATCGCCCCCAATGCGCCCGAGGATGTCGCTTTTTTTCATCACCTTTTGCAGCTTGCCGGCGGCCTCAATGAGCACCGAGTCGCCAAAAATATGCCCAAGCGTGTCATTTACCCCTTTAAAGTTGTCAATATCCAGCATCAGCAGTGCGCCAGAGGCGGTCACATCCTCACTCAGGCTGCGGTTGATGGCTTCCTTCACCGCCAGCTTGTTGAGCAGTCCGGTCATGGGGTCAATGCTGGCCTGATATTGCAGCTGTTCATTCGACCGCTTAATGTCATTAATGTCGCTTAGGTGTCCAAAGATGTAGAGCGGCTTTTTATCCTCACTGTGCATTAGCAGCAGGTTCACCGCACACCAAACCGTGTTTCCGTCCAGCCGCACGAGCCGCGCCTGATACTCTGCCCGGCCATCCTGATACAGGCGGCGGTAGGCTTCGTCTACCGTTTCCCAGTCATCCTTGTAGTAGATGCTGTGCAGCGCATGGGGAAACCGCCGGTCACAGATACTGTCCGGCTGCCGAGCAAGCCACGCCAGCAGTGCCACCGAAGAACAGCCCAAAAGCTGTTCGGTGTTTTCAAAATAGTTGTAGCGGCGGTGGTTGACATCGTACTCAAAGATGGACCCGCCGGACAGACCAATTGCCAGTTGAAAGCGCTTTTCCCCAAGGCTAAGCTCCCGCTGCTGGCTCTGTATTTGCCGAGTATCCTGATCGATGCGCTGGGCAGCGTCCTGCATTTTGCGGTTGTGCTGCCGGCGCTGCCACAGTACCAACAGCAGAACCAGCATGCAGGTACTGAAAATGCGAAAGCCCAGCAGTAGCACCAATGTGGTAAATTCCTTAGTTTCCTCCGCAATCATCTTGGGGGTGGACAGGACAAAGGTGTACCAGCCATCCAGAGCAGTCTTGCGAAAATGAGCGTAGTTCTTTTGTCCCTGATACAGAAAAGCGAAGTTCCCGCTCTGCTTGGTGACCAGCGACTGCTCCAGCTCCTCCTGAGAATACTCAATCAGCTTTGAGCGGTGGAACAGCTCCCAAAGGTTGTCGCCCTCCCAAAACTGCTTTGCGGTATCGCTTTTTAACACGACAATGCCGTCCTTGGTGGTTACAAACCCGCAGCCCGAGTTTTCAAAAGCAGTATTCAGCGCCAGCGCACCAGGGCGGTCAAGGTTGTAGCAACCAAAAAGAACCCCTTCGACAGCGTCCTTTTTGCGCACCGGAACCGCCAGAACAAGGGTGTTTTCTTGGGTCAATTTGGAGACAATGGGCAGGCTTACCGCGTTGTGTCCCTGCATGGCCTGCTGGAAAAACAACTTGTCGGTAACGCTGAAGGTTATCTCCTGATAATGTCCGACTCCCTGGGCATCGATGATGTAAACTACATCAAAATAGACATCATCCTGGGCAGTTTCGGCCGCCTGCTTGGCACTGTCAGCGGTTATTCCGCCGTTGAGTTCAATATTGCGGGCAGCTACCTCCAAAATGGAAAGCTGACGCTGAATGCGGTTTTCAAAGATAGCGGTATACTGTGCTGATGCCTCTGCAAGACTAAGGTCGGTTTTTTTGCGCATCATTTGGTCTAGGTGAATGGTAAAGTCGGAAATGGAACCCAGCAGCAACAGCGCTACCCCAAGGATTCCCGCCCCCGTTAGCAGTGCAGATTTACCTTTTATCTCGCTCACCTCGCTTGCCATATTATGCCTAATATACCCTTAAATAGTATCATAGTCTACCCAACATTGCAAGATTTTGTCCTGCTTTCTTGTCAAAAATATACACTTTATAAACAGTTTTAATAGTTTTAGCCTTTATACTTGAATGCCGCCGCCGATTGGTGTACTATAGTATGAAATATAGCGGCCAGCAATACAAAAGCGCTTTTATAAAGGAGGCACCTCAAATGGGCGGAATCAACTCCGGTTTGATGAAAATTTCTCCCTACGACTTTACTGTCGGAATGTATGTGGGTACCGATTTGTTCGTCGAGCGTAATGACAACCTTTTGCTGCTGTGCAGCCACGCGACCTTGACTGAGGATTTAGTGGCTAAGTTGATGGACTTTGCCGCCGACGGCAACGACCTGTATCTGGACAGCGCCTACTATCAGCAGATGGGGCGGCACTACAAGGTCACCGAGCCGCCCAGTCGGGAACAGCGCGCACACGACAAGCAGTGTGCCACCATGACACAGCTGTTGGAGGTCATCTCCAAAACCGACCAGGTTCCGTGGCAGCTGGTTGACCAGATGGTCACCGCCTTGCAGCAGCAGATGGACGACAACGAGCCTGCGGTGCTGCTGCAATGTATCGGCGTTCCCCACCAGAACGATTTGGGCACCCACAGCTTGAACGTAGCACTGCTGAGCGGCCTGCTTGCGCGGTGGCTTAAGCTGGCGGCAAAGCCCACCCAGCAGCTGATTACCATTGGGTTACTGCACGATGTGGGCAAAACACGCATTTCGCCGGAGCTCCTTAACAAAGCTACCCGGCTTACCAGCGCGGAATTTGCCCTATTGCGCAAGCATCCCCTGTATTCTCAGGAAATTCTTTCCCATGCTGGCATGAGCGACAGTGAAATTCTTTCCGCGGTGCGCAGCCACCACGAAATGCTCAACGGCTCCGGGTACCCCGACGGGCTAAAGGTGGATAAAATTCCTGAGTTTTCCAAGCTGCTTGCCATTACCGACAGCTATGTGGGGCTGGTGCAAAAGCAGATTAAAGATGTCTATCTGTCTCCCTTTGTCATTCTGGGGCAATTTGCCACTGACAAGTTTTCTATGCTGGATTTTCGCTATGCTAACATCTTTTTAACTCAGGTGGGCTTGGCGTTTGTCGGCAAGCTGGTCAGGCTCAGCGACAACAGCATTGGCACTGTGCTGTATGTTGACCGGGAAAAGATGGCCTACCCCATTGTAGAACGAAACGGGCAGGCTGTTCCCACCTCGCCGGAGCTGTACTGTATTACCTTGCTCAACTAGTAGCTGCATCTACTCTAATTCGGGCGGCTTGGTGGCCGCCCCTACTTTATACTAAAATGGAAAGAGCGATACCAATGAGAATTGGCTTGGACATCGGCTCGACCACGCTAAAATGCGTGGTACTGAACGCCGAGGATAGCATTGTTTTTCAGTCTTACCAGCGGCATTTTTCCCACGTTAAGCAAAAATGCGTGGAGCTACTAACCCGAATACAGCGGGAATTGCCCGATTTGGACGAGGTGGATTTGGTGATTTCCGGTTCGGCGGGCATGGGGCTTGCCACTGACTTGAACATTCCCTTTGCGCAGGAGGTTTACGCCACACAGCTGGCAGTCAAGCGGTTGGTGCCTGACGCCGATGTGGTCATTGAGCTGGGGGGTGAGGATGCAAAGATTCTATTCCTGCAAGGCGGGCTGGAGGTGCGTATGAACGGCTCCTGTGCGGGCGGCACCGGCGCGTTCATTGACCAGATGGCTTCGCTGCTGAATATTTCGGTGGAGCAGCTCAACGAGCTGGCCGAGCAGCAGCAGCAGATTTACACCATTGCATCGCGCTGCGGCGTGTTCGCAAAGTCCGATGTACAGCCGCTGCTCAACCAAGGCGCACAAAAGGCGGATATCTGTGCCAGCATCTTCTACGCTGTGGTAAACCAAACCATCGGCGGGTTGGCACAGGGGCGACGCATCAGCGGGAAGGTGGTCTATCTGGGCGGGTCGCTGACCTTTTTTTCCCAGCTGCGCAAGGCATTTGACACTACGCTAAAGACCACCGGGCTCTGCCCCGAAAACTCGCTGTACTTTGTGGCGCTGGGTGCTGCCTATTCTGCCGGAAAGCACGCAAAAGTTGCGCTGGACGAGGTAATCGGCCGGATAGAAGCCTACCTGCCCACCCACGCCTACGCGGGTTGCCGGCCGCTCTTTGCAAATCAGGCACAGTACCGGGAATTTACCCAGCGCCATCAGCAAAGCAGCGTCCCCACCGTCCCGTTTAACCCTGCCCACCCTCAGGCGTACCTTGGCATTGACGCAGGCTCCACCACCGTCAAGGCGGTGGTGATTGACGAGGAGGAAAACCTGATTACCTCCACCTACCTGCCCAACAGCGGCAACCCCATCCCCTTGGTCAAGGAGTTTTTATCCCAGCTGTACGCCAGTTACCCCACCATTCAGATAAAAGCCAGCGCGGTAACCGGCTACGGCGAGGAGATTGTCAAAAACGCCTTTGCCGTAGACTGCGGTATTGTAGAAACGGTAGCGCATTTTACCGGTGCCAAAAAATTCATGCCCGATGTGGACTTTATCATCGACATTGGCGGGCAGGACATCAAATGCTTTAAAATTCGCAACAACGCAATTGACAATATCTTTTTAAACGAGGCCTGCTCCTCTGGTTGCGGCTCGTTTTTGCAGACCTTTGCGGGTGCCATCGGCTACTCGGTGGAGGAGTTCGGCAAACTGGGGCTGTTTGCGCCAAACCCGGTGGACTTGGGGTCGCGCTGTACCGTGTTTATGAATTCTTCGGTCAAGCAGGCACAAAAGGATGGCGCATCCGTAGAAAATATTGCCGCCGGGCTGTCGGTGAGCGTGGTCAAAAACGCCCTGTACAAGGTCATTCGTACCAGCTCCGGCAAGAGCCTTGGCGAGCATATTGTGGTGCAGGGCGGTACCTTCCACAGTGACAGCGTTTTGCGCGCCTTCGAGCAGGAGATTGGCAAAAACGTTGTTCGACCCAACATTGCCGGCTTGATGGGGGCATATGGCGCGGCACTGTACGCAAAGCAGCAAAAGCCGGAGCAGAGTACCATCCTGACCGCCAGTCAGCTGGAAAAATTTACTCACAGCGTAAAAACCGCCAACTGCGGCCTGTGTACTAACCACTGCTTGCTGACGGTGAATACCTTTGCTGGCGGCAAACGATTCATTGGCGGCAACCGCTGCGACCGTCCCATTACCGGCAGCACCCCCCGGGAACAGCTCAATATGTTTGAGTACAAGCGCAGCCTGCTAAGCGCTTACCAACCGCAGCCGGGGTCACGGGGCAGGCTTGGTCTGCCCATGGTGCTAAACCTGTACGAGCTGCTACCGTTCTGGCACACCTTTTTTACCGCGCTGGGGTTCGAGGTCGTCACCTCGCCGCCCTCCAACCGGGCGCTCTACCTGTCGGGACAGCATACCATTCCCTCCGATACCGTTTGCTTCCCGGCAAAGCTGGCACACGGCCATATTGAAGCGCTGCTGGACATGGGCGTGGATGCTATCTTTTACCCCTGTATGACCTATAACCTAAATGAAAAAATGGGGGACAACCATTACAACTGCCCGGTAGTCGCCTACTACCCTGAGGTCATTCGCTCCAACGTTGACAATGTCAGCAGTATCCCCTTTCTCTGCGACTATGTGGGGCTGCATCGTCCAAAGGACTTTACCAAAAAGATGACGCAGGTACTAGAACAGTATTTCACCGGCATTTCCCGGCAGGAGGTCGCCCTTGCCGCGGAGAAAGCCTATGCCGCCTACGACCGCCACATGGCCGACATTCAAGCCAAGGGGCTTGCTATGCTTACGGCGGCACGGGAACAAAAGATGCCGATTATTGTGCTGGCAGGCAGACCCTATCACATTGACCCAGAGGTAAATCATGGAATTGACAAGTTAATCTGCGACTTTGGGGCGGCGGTGCTAACCGAGGACAGCGTCCCCTTTGTTCGGCAACGGCTGCCGGTTACGGTGCTCAATCAGTGGACCTACCACGCGCGGCTGTACGCCAGCGCAAATTATGTCAAGGATCAGCCCGACATGAATCTGGTGCAGCTGGTATCCTTTGGCTGCGGTGTGGACGCGATTACCACTGACGAGGTTCGCTCCATTATCGAATCGGCCGGGAGGATTTACACCCAGCTTAAAATTGATGAAATTACCAACTTGGGTGCGGTCAAAATTCGGTTGCGCAGTTTGTTTGCCACTATGCCGCGAAAGGAATTGGAGCAGTAATGCCTAGAATTGAATTTACCAAGGAAATGAAGAAAACACACACTATTTTGCTGCCAAACATGCTCCCGATTCACTTTGAGCTGTTGCAGGGCATTTTGGCAGACGAGGGCTACAAGGTTGCGCTGTTAAAAAACAATGGCCCGACGGTGGTAACCGAGGGGCTAAAGTATGTGCACAACGATACTTGCTACCCCGCGCTGCTGGTCATTGGGCAGATGCTGGACGCGCTGAACAGCGGGCAGTACGACCTTGCGCACACCGCGCTTATGATTACCCAAACCGGTGGCGGTTGCCGCGCCTCCAACTACATCCATCTGCTGCGCAAAGCGCTGATTAAGGCGGGGTACGAGTACATTCCCGTCGTTTCACTGAACCTTTCGGGGCTGGAAAAAAACGAGGGCTTTCACCTGACGCTGCCCATGCTGCAAAAGATGATTGCGGCAGTGGCCTACGGCGACCTCATTATGCTGCTGAGCAACCAGACCCGCCCCTATGAGCAGCACCTTGGAGATACCGACGCGCTAGTTCGGCGCTGTGTGCTGGGGCTTGCCCCGCAGTTGCGCGCTGGCATCTTCCATAGCAACCCACGGTTGCGGGCGAATTTGAACAAAATTGCTGCTGCTTTTGCAGCAGTTCCCACAACAAGCCAGCCCAAAACCAAGGTAGGCATCGTGGGGGAAATCTATGTCAAATACGCCAGCTTGGGCAATAACAATCTGGAAGCCTTTTTGCGTTCCCAGAACTGCGAGGTCATGATTCCCGGTCTGCTGTCGTTTTTACTCTTTAAGTTCGACAACCGGCTGGAGGACATTAAGCTATACGGCGGCAGTCTGGTAAAAAAGGAATTTGTCACTGTACTGATGGGCTACCTCTTTGGCATTGAATCGGCAATCCGCGACGCGGTACATACCACACATTTTGTGGCAACCTCCACCTATCGCCACCTAAAAAGCCTAGTTGGCGGGGTCATTGGCTACGGCAACAAGATGGGCGAGGGTTGGCTGCTAACTGCCGAAATGCTGGAGCTGGTGGAGCTGGGCTATGAAAATATTGTCTGTACCCAGCCCTTTGGCTGCCTGCCAAACCATGTGGTCGGGCGTGGTATGCTAAAGAAGATTAAGAGTTTGCACCCAAATGCCAACATTGTACCCATTGATTATGACCCAAGCGCAACCAGAGTAAATCAGGAAAACCGCATTAAGCTGATGCTGGCAATGGCGGCACAGGAGGAGACGACGGAGGAACCTGTCCCTGCGACCTGTGGCGGGGTTCTGTAGTTTTCGCGAGATACTAAAAGAGTCTGTGGCATAGCTCCACGGACTCTTTTTTGTGATACTACTATTCAGTTAATACCAAGCGGCTTTAATTTGCCATGCAGCGCATGGTAGCGGGAATGCTCGCAACTAGGTCGTCCATGCTATTCTTTCTGCGCTGGAACGTGCAGCGGAGCTCTCCAATTTCCTAAGGAAAGGAGGACTTCATCTTTTCCTCGAATCAGAAGTATTAGTGCCATTCCGTGCCATCCGCGGTCAAGATAGCCAGACGCTCCACCGCGACATCCTCAACTGGGTACCCCAAATAGTCACTAAACGCCTCCAGCAGCAGTGCCGGACTGATGTTAAGGGTAATGCCTGCCGCCAGTCGCAGGCGAAGCGTTACCGCCCCCTCGCTGTACTCCACCCCGCCGACAGTAAACAGCGGGCGCAGGTCAAGCTGCTTTTCGCCTTTTTTTGTTTTCTTCACGACTGCAATGCTCTCCTGTGCGGCAAAGGCTGTAAAGGCGGTTTGCAGCACCTCCGGCTGTGGGGTTGCCATGCAAATGCAGTAGTCAGCAAGGGCAATGGCATCCGGTTTTTT
>JAVVRO010000066.1:0-9188 GCA_036654695.1 Angelakisella sp.
ATATCAGGAGGTTTAAAGAGGAGGATGCTGAAAAAGTATCGGAATTGGTTTGCAGAAATCTGATTGAAATTAATGGGAAGGAGTATCCTTTGGCAGAAATGGAACAGTTGGCCGAAGGCTACCATCCCGACAAAATTAAGAGCATTGCCTCTCATGCTCACATGTACGTTGTAACAGAGGACGCTCGTATTGTTGGTACAGGCGCTATCGGCAGTTTTTGCGGTAGCGAAACAGAAAGCATGTTGCTGACCATTTTTGTTTTGCCGGAGTACCATGGAACAGGCGTCGGTACCGCCATTATAAAAGCCTTAGAGCAAGATGAATTGTTTTACAGGGCAAATCGAATAGAACTGCCATCCTCTAAAACGGCCTGCAAATTTTATGAAAAAATGGGCTACCATTATAAAAATGGAGAGAAAGTATTGGATGAAGATGGACTGTATCCAATGGAGAAATTTCGCTAGTGCGACGATTCGATGAAAACCTTTTATACTTTTTTCAGTTAGGATAAAGCACCCCATCCCCCCAAAAAAACGGCAGCCTCGTTCTAAACGAAGCCGCCGTTTTGTAATGCCTAAAAAGTCCCGCGAATGCCGTGTGTACCGGTGAATAAAACCCGTCAAAGACAGGTGGGTGCCGCCTGCTTGCTTCACGCTCCCTGCGTCCGGCCTTGCGGCCGGGAGGTCTGCAATCCACAGCCAGAGTTGTGGCTCCCTTTAATATAAGTGTTGGATTATATTAAGCGGCAATCACGCACACCGCAGGACGCCAAATGCCATTAAACCTCGTCAGCACCGGGGACTTCCTCGTCCTCGTCCTCAAAGTCGAATTCGTCCTCCAGACGCTCCATAAACAGCTGGGCTACGCGCTGGTATTCGTCCTCGTCCTCAATGGCCTCCAAAAACTGCTCGCCGTCCTCGTCATTTTCGTCGCTGACACGCAGGATAACCAGCTGGCCGTCATCCTCCAAGCTGTCCTCCGGTTGGTCAAAAATGGGAACCAGCGCCAAATACTGCTGATCCTCCAGCTCCACCGCGTCGACAATCTCGAACTCGTGCTCCTGACCTTCCTCATCCAGCAGATTGATTACGTCCCGCTCTTCCTCGTGCTTCTCCATATCTTCCTCCGTTCTGCCGTCCGCAAGCAGCGTCGGCTGTAAAATGAATTTTCTGTCTCTATCTTAAGCCCAAGAGGGGTATGCTGTCAACTAGCTGGTTACAAATATTCAGTTGACTACCTCTATTATAGTTGCTATAATCAGAGAAGATATACGGCGAGAAACGCCGCAATTTACAGAATGGAAGTGTATCCTGATGTTTCAATTAAATATTCAACTTTCCACGGTGGAGCGGGTCAAGGATTTTGTCTCCGCAATCTCCGATTTTGACTTTGGTGTCGATTTGGTTTCCGGGAAGTACTGCGTTAACGGCAAGAGCATTATGGGAATTTTCAGCCTTGACCTTTCTCGCCCCATCTCGCTGGAGGCCGAGGTTCCAGAGGACTTCAAGCTCGCCTTTGCCGAAGCAGTCAAAAACTTTAAGGTGTAAGGCTCTTTTCAAGGCAACTACAGTGCAAGACCTCCCACCGTGTTAGCGCGGCTGGGAGGTCTTTTTTTATGAGGATATTTCCCATTAGCGCTCCCGCGGAACCAAGGTCAGCCGGCAGCACAGGACGGTAATGTCGTCGTCCTTGCCATCGGTGCGGCGCAGCCGCGCACCAGTCGCCAGCTTGCGGCAAAATGCGTCCAAGTCGCCGTTGTCAAAGGATTCGGTACAGCGGGCAATCCAGTCGCTGCTGTCCGGCACCGCCCCGTCGGAAAGCAGCAGCAGCAGGTCGCCGTCCTCCAGCGTCAGGTGGCTTTCGGCAAACTCCACCCCCTCCAAAATACCCGCAGGCAGTGAGGTCGACGCAATCTCGATGCCCTTGCCGCCCTTGCGCACCACCGTGGGGGCAGCGCCTGCCTTGTACAAACATACCCGCCCGGTGTACAGGTCTATCTGCGCGGCATCCACCGTCGCCAGCGATTCGTCGCCGGACTTTGCCAGCAGCGAACCGTTCATCAGCTTGAGCGCCGCTGGGTAGTCCAGCCCCGCTCCCAGCAGCTTGCTGAGCAGGGACGCCGCCATGGCCGAGTCCACCGCCGCGCTGTTGCCGCTGCCCATGCCGTCACACAGCAGCAGGTTTGCCGTGGTGGTGCTGCCGCCCAAAATGCGAAAGCTGTCGCCACAGACCGGATTTGTGCCGCAGCACAGCTGGCAGGAGCCGTATTCCAGCGCGTAGCGGGGACGCTCACAGAATACCATCCGGCTGACCTTGTTGCGCCGCGTTACCACCGGAAAGGCCAGCGGGCGTTCCAGCAGCGCGCCCAGCTCCCGGGTCAGCAGGTCAACCTGACAGCGGGACTCCTTGTACTCCGGAATTTCGGCCAGCACCGACAGGCGGCCAAGCCGGTTCTGCCAGCAGATAACCTTGACCGGCTCCAGCCGCTGTTCGGCTAGCAGCGCCTCAATTTTGGCCTCCCGTATGCTGTCCGACCCGCTGATGTCCTCCAGCTGCTGCTCCATGTCCCCCAGCGCCAGCGCTACGCCCTCCAGCTGGTCAGCCAGCAGGCGGCGGGTCTGCGCTGCGCGGCGGCGCTGTTCGTCCTTGCGGCTGTAGCGGTCGGATTCGGTTGCCAAAAACTGCACCAGCTCGCCCTTGTTCAGGCAGTAGCCAAACTGCTCTGGAAAATCCTCCACCGACAGGGTTTGGTGAATCATCAGGTGGCGCAGTCCGTGGGCAAGGGCATCCACCGTGTCGGTGTACTGCTCCTGCCAGCAGCGGCCGGCGTAAGCACAGCGGCGGCACACCGTGTCCCCCGCCCGGTCGTAAATGCCGCTGATGTCGCCGGTGTACATGCGGTTGAGCTTTGCGGCAACCTCGGCGGTGGTGCCGGCTACATCGCGCAGCGCCGCCGAAGCGGCAGTCAGCTGCTCGGCTACCAGCGTCTTAACGGTGGTGCTGCCCTCCCGGTGGGCTATCGTTGCCGCAAACACTGTCACCCAGCCTTGGGGCAGCATCAAAAAGAGAATGCCCGCCATGGCAACCTCCACAAACTCAATCCCGCTGCCCCCCGCCAGCATTCCAATAAAGCCGTAGGCGGCGGTAAAGGCAACGGCGCTGCCCACCCGCCCAAAGATGCTAAACAGTCCTGCCATTAGCCCCCCAAGGCTGTACAGGGTAACATACAGGGTAAAGCTGCCGCCGGTAAAGCCTGCCGCAAAGCCGCAGATGACACCGGTCATGGTGGCGGGTACCACACCGCCTGCCCGTGCGGCAAACAGCACTGCTCCCGCCGCAAAGATGCGCCCCAGCGATACGCCGCTGAGTTGCAGGGTGGAAAGCCCCATAATGGCAATGGACAGCAGTACCCACAATGCCGTATCATCCGCATTGGTGCGGTCGTGTCCGTCCACCAGCAGCAGGGCGCGCTCCAAAAACGCGGCGGCGGCCGCCGCTATTACTATCTGGGTCAGCCACAGAATAATGTCGTACACCAGCGGGTCGCGGTAAAGCGCGGGCAGTACCCCTGCGGCAAATACTGCCGTACCAGCAGTCAGCGGAGTCAGCCACAGCCGCTGCTTGGCCCAGCGCTGGGGACGCAGCAGCCAGCGCAGCACCGACACCAGCAGCGCCGCTGCCAAGTAGGGCCAACTGCCGGTAAAGCCCAGCCCTGTCAGGTAGCCGACCAGTACCCCCAGTGTCGAGGGCAGGGTAAACCGAAACGGTATTGCCGCCAGCCACGCCACCCCAAAGGGTGCGCCGCCCCCTACAATTTTGGCCAAAGCCGCCACCGCACCGCCCACGGCGTAGCAGCAGCACAGCACCGGATAACTGCCGGCGGTGACCAGCTGTTCCAACCGTTGAGAAAGCTTTAATCCGGTAAATTCAGTGACGCCCTGCATAAAGAACCCCTCCTGTACATAGGCTATTAAGTCATTGTACTAGCCAGTGTACACCGAAATGAAATCGAAGGTTGTCACAATGTGTATATCTTAACATGCAATATACTATTTGTAGAATTGTGGGAGATTTTCTCGAATAACGTATTGTTGACTTTTTTGCGGCATCGGGGTAGTATTACAATAAGTAACACCAAAAGGAACAAAAAAGGACGGTTATCATATGGAGTTTTCCAAGGTAAGAACGCGTTTTGCCCCCAGCCCCACCGGCTACATGCACGTCGGCAACCTGCGCACGGCGCTGTATGCCTATCTGGTGGCCAAAAGTCAAGGCGGCACCTATATTCTGCGCATTGAGGACACCGACCAAGAGCGGTATGTGGAGGGCGCGGTGGATATTATCTACAACACCCTGCACGAAACCGGGCTAAACTGGGACGAGGGCCCGGATATTGGCGGGCCGGTTGGCCCCTATGTCCAGAGCGAGCGGATGGGGATGTTCAAGGAATATGCCCTTCAGCTCATCGCGATGGGCAAGGCCTACTACTGCTTTTGCGACAAGGAGCATTTGGAGGAGGTTCGCGCGGTACAGCAGGCCTCCGGCATGGCGACCCGCTACGACGGCCACTGCCTGCGCCTGACCCCGGACGAGGTAGCCGAAAAGCTGGCTGCCGGCACGCCCTATGTCATTCGTCAAAAGATGCCCACCCAGGGCAGCGTCACCTTTCATGACCTTGTGTTTGGGGACATAACCGTGGACTGTGCCACGCTGGACGACCAAATCCTCATTAAGGCCGACGGAATGCCCACCTACAACTTTGCCAACGTGGTGGACGACCACACCATGGGGATTACCCATGTCATCCGCGGGAACGAGTACCTGTCCTCCACCCCCAAGTACAACCTGCTGTACGAGGCCTTTGGCTGGGAGGTTCCCCTGTACATCCACTGCCCGCCGGTGATGAAGGATGCCACCAACAAGCTCTCCAAGCGCAACGGCGATGCGTCCTATCAGGACTTAATTGCCAAGGGCTACCTGAAGGACGCGGTGCTAAACTACATTGCGCTGCTGGGCTGGAGCCCCAAGGGCGACCGCGAGATCTTTGACCTTGCGGGGCTGACCGCCGAGTTTGACATTGCGGGCATCTCCAAATCTCCCGCCATCTTTGACCCACAAAAGCTGCGGTACATTAACAGCGAGTACATCCGCGCGCTGTCTCCGCAGCAGTTCTACGAGCTGGCGCTGCCGTGGATGCGCCAGACGGTCAAGAGCGACCTTGCCGACCTGCGGGAGCTGTCCACCGTGCTGCAAGCCCGGTGCGAGGTGCTCAGCGATATCCCCGAGCAGGTGGACTTCATTGATGCGGTGCCGGACTACGACATTGCCATGTACACCAGCAAAAAGATGAAAACCACCCCGGAGACCTCCTTGGAGGCGCTCAAGGTAGTGCTGCCGGAGCTGGAGGAGATTCCCGAGGATGGCTTTACCGCTGAGGCTATTCATGCACGGCTGTTCGACCTCATTGCCAAGCTGGAGGTCAAAAACGGCTTCCTGCTGTGGCCGGTGCGGGTCGCCGTCAGCGGCAAGCAGTTTACCCCCGGTGGCGGAATTGAGCTGTGCGCGGTGCTTGGCAAGGCAGAAGCTCTAAAGCGGGTTAAGGCTGCCATTGAAAAACTGTCATAAGTCGAGAACTTTGTGTTAACAGTTTGTCAAGCTATTGAAGTTTTGCGTTTTTTGGTATAAAATAAGAGCTATGGCTGGTGCGAGTAATACGCAGGCTGAATAAAGCTGTAAAGGAGTTTTTAAAAATGGCGATTAAAATTGGTATCAATGGTTTCGGTCGTATCGGCAGACTGGTGTTCCGCGTAGCGGTAGCAAGCCCTGAGGTATTTGAGGTAGTCGGCATCAACGACCCCTTCATTGACACGGAATACATGGCCTACATGACCAAGTATGACACCATTCACGGTCGTTTTGACGGCGTTGCCGAGTCCAAGGACGGCAAGTTTATTGTCAACGGCCACGAGATTGCGGTATTTGACAAGCGTGACCCTGCTGAAATTCCGTGGGGCGCAGTTGGCGCGACCTATGTTGTCGAGTCCACCGGCGTGTTCAACACCACCGAGGCCTGCCAAGCGCACCTGAACGGCGGCGCAAAGAAGGTCGTTATCTCGGCTCCCGCAAAGGACAAGGAAACTCCTACCTTTGTCATGGGCGTAAACAACAACAAGTACACCAAGGATATGAACGTAGTGTCCAACGCCTCCTGCACCACCAACTGCCTAGCTCCTTTGGCAAAGGTGATTAACGACAAGTTCGGCATTGCCGAGGGTCTGATGACCACCGTTCACTCCACCACCGGCACCCAGAAGACCGTCGACTCTCCCTCCAAGAAGGACTGGAGAGGCGGACGTGCAGCAGCTGGCAACATTATCCCCTCCTCCACCGGCGCGGCAAAGGCTTGCGCACTGGTTATTCCTGAGCTGAAGGGCAAGCTGACCGGCATGGCATTCCGCGTTCCTACGCTGGATGTTTCGGTGGTTGACCTGACCTGCCGTCTGGAAAAGGCCGCGTCCTATGAAGAAATCTGCGCCGCCGTCAAGGCTGCCAGCGAGGGCGAGCTCAAGGGAATTCTCGGTTACACCGACGAGGATGTTGTTTCCTCCGACTTCTACACCGATCCCCGCACCTCCATTTTCGATGCCAAGGCCGGCATTTCCCTGAATGCCAACTTTGTTAAGCTGGTCAGCTGGTACGACAACGAGTGGGGCTATTCCAACAAGCTCCTTGACCTCATTAAGCACATGGCGACGGTGGACTGCAAGTAACACCTGTGGCAGGACATGCCCCGTTACAGAGCAGGGCGTTACCGCCTGCCCCCCACAGCGACACCGCCCCTAGGCACAACAAAAAAATCCACCGCACTGACTGTAATAAGTGAGTGCGGTGTTTTTTTGCTTGCAGCTGGGTTGCGGCTTAGACTAATTTCATTTTAAAATTTATTGATGAGTGTTAAACCGCACCGACGGTGTGGGGCGGCAACAGTGCTTTCGTGGAAGCATAGGATTACTTCGACAGGTCGATGCTGTAAAGCAGTTGCAAAAGCTCCTCCTTGGAGAGAGAATGGCTGTCAAAGGAGTACTGCTGCCACTGGTAGACGGTGTTTTCCCGGCGGCAAGCATCCAAAAGGTTCCCGGCCGGGCGCTCTTTTTCTCCAAATTCCAGAAAGTCGATGGACTGGATGGCGGGAATCTTTCGCCACGCATAGAGCTGATTCCAACCATTGTCCGAAACAAAGACGACGCTGTGGTAGCCGTCCACCTCCAGCGGCTCAATGATGGAGCTGTCGCTACCGCCATACACCTGTGAATTGCTTGCTTCAATGTGGCTGAAAAAGCAAAGCTCCTTTCCCTCCGGGGTCTCCAGCTGGACATTCATCAGGGCAATATACTTGTCATAGCCCTCCGGCAGCGAAATCAGCTGCTGACCTTTCCATTCGCCAAAGTTGCTATACTGTACCTTTGCTTTTTTAAGCTGCTCCTGTTTGGTGTAAACCGCGATGAAGCTGCTGCGCAGGTTGTAATTGGTGCCGATTGCCGCTGGCCAATGGATTTTGGCTTCCGCATTTTCGGCAAGCAGCTGAAGCTGCGCCAGCTCGGTCGTCTTTTCGCAGGTAACGCCGTTTAACCAACTGAGCACGCTGCCATCCTCCGACTGGTACCCGAACAGGGAAAGCTCACCGGCTTTTGCAGCTTGGTAGGGCTCGCTGTCTGGAAAATTGGTTCTAATAATTTCCGGTTTGCTCTGGTCGGCGGGCAGCGGGCTCATGGCTGCAAACCCATCCCCCACTAGGATGGGTTCCCCATAATTCCCCTGCTGAAGGGTGCCGTTGACCATAACCTTCCAGTCAAACAGCCTTGCCGCGCCCAGCATCAGGACGCTTGAGGTAGCAACCACTGCCGCCACCAGCAGGATTTTATGAATTTTGACCTTGGACGGCCGACTGCTTTGCTCAATTTTTTGGTAGGTCAGGTATTTTACGCGTTCTAAATCAATATTCATTCTGCGACTCTCCCATCTTTAATTTTAGCAGCGATCGTCCCCGTGCCAGCTTACTCATAACGGTAGACCGGTTCAGCTGGGTTAGCTTTGCAATTTCTCCTGTTGTTTGCTCCCAAAAGTAATAGCGATAAAAAATCTCCCTATCCTGCTTGTCCAAAAAGGCCAGCAGGGACAGCACTCGTTGCCGCTTTTCCGACAACTCAGCGGTTTCCTCGGGGGATAGCCCCTCCGCCGCAAGGTCAAACTCCTCCGGCAAGGGCGCTACCAGTGTTAGGCTCCGCAGTCGTTTTCGCCCGGTGTTTTTTGCGATTGCCCCAATGTACCCCGTTAAGCTCTTATTTTCGGACAGCCTGTGCCGCTGCTGCCAAAGGGCAAAGAACACATCGGAGGCTATTTCCTCCAAATCCTGCGCGGTTAGCCCGGAACCCAAAAAGCTGTACAATATTTTGGCTACATAGGCTCCGTACCGGTCAATCAAGGCACCAATGGCTTGAGTATTTTCTTTTTTTAGTTCTTCCACACATTCTTCGTCGCTCAATCGGAACACCTCCTTCTGCCTATCAATACCCCAATTTGCCGCTGCCTATTGCATTGTTCCTTGTGCTGATAGCTCCAACACTCCTGCTTTTTTCGCTGGTATTGGGGTGTACTGCTTTTTTGACAGAACAATGCCCCCAATCGTAGTTTTTTTATCCTACCATTGGGAGCTTTTTTGCAAGGCTCATTTTTGTTGGTTTAGTGCAGTATTCTGCCAAAACAGGGGTCACTTAAAACATAAAGGTCAGCAGCGGGATGGTCAAAAAGATAATCCAGCCGGGGTGCCACCAGTGGAACCCAAAGCCCATGACTAGGTAGATGAGGGCGCACAGCACCGGGTAGGCAGCCTTGAGGTTGGGGAAAAACATGCTGAGCACACCGTAGATGACAAAGCAGAATGCCCAGAACACCACACCGACCATTTTGAGCAGATGCAGCGCGCCGGGACTTAGGCGCGTGTGGGAGGGGATAGCATCGGGTGTGGTTTCCCCCGCAGCTACTATCGGGCTTTCCGGCACCGATTCCTCCACCGGCACGGCGACTACCTCCACCGGTAGCTCCGGCGGGCAGGGTGGCACCGGCGTCAGCCCCAGCAGGTCATCCAAGGAAATTTGGTAGACACCCGCCAGCGCAATGAGCTTGTCGGT
>JAVVRO010000067.1:0-9168 GCA_036654695.1 Angelakisella sp.
TATCCTGCCCTGTGAAGCTCGGACTTTCCTCGTAAGCGGCCTTTCGGCACTGCTTCCGCTGCTGTCCAGCATACTCAACGGATATTATACCATCGCTTTTTAAAAATAGCAACCATATCCTGTATCACCAAAAAAATGAATGGGACAATATGAAACTTTGGGCAAAGAAATATTGCATATTCCCCAGCAAAATGATAAAATCAGGATATTAGATTTTAAGGAGGATGAAGCGATGGATTTTACGAACAGCTACCTACAGCAGGTATTTGAAACTGTCTGCAAACGCAACAGTGGGGAACCAGAGTTTATTCAGGCCGTTAAGGAGGTTCTTACCTCGCTGGCACCGGTGGTGGAAAAACGCCCCGATATCATAGCGGCAGGGGTCATTGACCGCATTGTGGAGCCGGAGCGGTTCCTCCTGTTTCGTGTGTCTTGGGTGGACGACAGCGGCAAGGTACAGGTCAATCGCGGCTTTCGGGTACAGTTTAACTCCGCAATTGGCCCCTACAAGGGCGGCCTGCGCCTGCACCCGTCGGTGAATGCCTCCATCATTAAGTTTTTGGGCTTCGAGCAAACACTGAAAAACAGCTTGACCGGCCTGCCCATGGGCGGTGCCAAGGGCGGCAGTGACTTTGACCCCAAGGGCAAGTCCAGCGGCGAGGTCATGCGCTTTTGCCAGAGCTTTATGACCGAGCTGTACCGCCACATCGGCCCCGATACCGACATTCCCGCCGGGGACATTGGCGTGGGCGCGCGGGAAATTGGCTACCTGTTTGGCCAGTACAAGCGCATTACCAACAGCTTTACCGGTGTGCTTACCGGCAAGGGGCTGACCTATGGCGGCAGCCTTGCCCGCAAGGAAGCCACCGGCTACGGCCTGTGCTACTTTACGCAGGAAATGCTTGCCCAGATGAAGAACGACAGCTTGGCGGGTAAAAAAATTGTTGTTTCCGGCTCCGGCAATGTTGCCATCTACGCCACCGAAAAGGCGACCCAGCTGGGGGGCAAGGTCATTGCCTTGTCCGATTCCTCCGGCTATGTTGTGGATGAAAATGGCATTCAGCTGGAAGTTGTCAAGCAGATTAAGGAAGTCGAGCGCCTGCGCATTAAGGAATACGCCGCGCGGGTACCCGGTGCGACCTACCACGAGGGCTGCTCCGGCATCTGGACGGTGCCCTGCGACATTGCGCTACCCTGCGCCACCCAGAACGAGCTAAACGGTGCATCCGCCAAGGCGCTGATTGCAAACGGCGTGCTGGCCGTGGCCGAGGGCGCGAACATGCCCAGTACCCCCGAAGCGGTAGAAGCGTTCCAAGGGGCGGGTGTCCTGTTTGCTCCCGCCAAGGCAGCCAACGCGGGCGGCGTAGCCACCTCCGGGCTGGAAATGAGCCAGAACTCCATGCGCTACAGCTGGACCTTTCAGGAGGTCGATGCAAAGCTCCACCAGATTATGGTTAGCATCTTCCAAAACGCCTACGCGGCCTCGGTGCAGTACGGCGTGAAGGGCGACTTGGTAAGCGGCGCGAACATTGCCGGATTCATTAAGGTATGTGATGCAATGATTGCCCAAGGCGTTGCCTACTAACTGCAATATGCCAAGGGGTATCCCGCTGGGCGGGGTGCCGGACGGTTTTGAAAGGACGTAAGACAATATGAAGTTTCCCATTACCCCCGTGTCAGAGAAAAAGGCGAAGCCCGCCGATTCCACCAAGCTGGGCTTTGGCAAGGTATTTACCGACTATATGTTTATTTTGGACTACAAAACCGGCAAGGGCTGGCACAACGGGCGCATTCTGCCCTTTGGGCCGATTTCCCTAAGCCCTGCCGCCGCCTGCTTCCACTACGGGCAAACCGTGTTCGAGGGCATGAAGGCCTACCGTGCCGCCGATGACACGGTGCGGCTGTTCCGCCCGGAGGAAAACTTTAAGCGCCTGAACCACTCCAACCAGCGCCTGTGCATTCCGCCCATTGACGAGCAGCTGTGCATGGACGCGCTGTGCCAACTGGTCGAGCTGGAAAAGGACTGGATTCCCGCGGCGGCGGATGGTTCACTGTACATCCGTCCGTTTATTATTGCCACCGACGGCATTTTGGGCGTAAAGCCCGGGGACGAGTATTACTTTATCATTATCCTTTCGCCCTCCGGCGCATACTATTCCTCCGGCTTGGCTCCGGTCAAGATTTATGTGGAGGACAGCTATGTGCGCGCGGTACGCGGCGGCATTGGCGAGGCCAAAGCAGGCGGGAACTATGCCGCGTCGCTGTCGGCACAGGACGAAGCCCATGCACAGGGCTATTCTCAGGTGCTGTGGCTGGACGGCGTGGAGCGCAAGTACATTGAAGAAGTGGGCGCCATGAACATCTTTTTTGTCATTGGGGACGAGGTAGTGACCCCCATGCTCAACGGTAGCATTCTGCCTGGCATTACCCGCAAGTCCACCATTGAACTGCTCAAGAGCTGGAATGTCTTGGTTACCGAGCGGCGTATTTCGGTGGACGAGCTGGCCGCCGCCGCCGAGCAGGGGCAGCTGCGGGAGGTATTTGGCACCGGTACCGCTGCGGTGGTTTCCCCGGTGGGCGAGCTAAAGTACACCGACAAGGTGTTTCAAATTGGCGACGGCAGCATCGGCAAGCTGACCCAGCGGCTGTACGACACCATGACCGGGATTCAGTTTGGCACACAGCCCGACCCCTTTGGCTGGTCGAAGATTGTCTGCAAGCAGTAACGCTGCATGAGGACAGTACGCTATTCTATTTCAGAACAGGACGCAGGCCGCCGGGTAGACGACTTTTTGATACGCGGGCACGGAATTTCCCGCAGGGTGATTACCATCCTCAAAAAGCTACCGGATGGCCTGCTTTGCAATGGAATCCACATCCGCACCATCGATTTGCTGTCCCCCGGTGACCTGCTGGAGTTAAACCTGCCGGAGCCGTCCAAGCGCATTCCACCCTGCGACCTTGTGGTGCCGGTGCTGTACGAGGACGACGATGTGCTGGTGTACAACAAACCGGCGGGAATGCCGGTACACCAGTCGGGCGGGCACATCCACGGAACCCTCGACGGCGTTTACGCCGCCCACATGCTGCAAACCACCGGCAGTACTGCCTCGCTGCGAGCCATTAACCGACTGGACAAGGACACCACCGGCACGGTGGTGGTCGCCAAAAACCAGCTGGCCGCCGGTGTGCTGTGGAAGGCTGTGGACAAGCGCTACTACGCAGTGGTGCTCGGTGTCCCTGTCCCCAATGAGGGAACGGTTGACCGACCCATTGCCCAAGAGCTGCCCATGGAGCAGCGCCGGATTGTTGACCCGGATGGGCAGCGCGCCATTACCCACTACAGCGTGTTGGCCGCCGGGAATGGGGCTTCGTTAGTGGAATTTCGGTTGGAAACCGGCCGCACCCACCAGATTCGGGTGCACATGGCCGACCTTGGCTACCCGCTGGTGGGGGATTTGCTTTATTCCAGCGCCAGCGAGCAGATTGGCCGGCAGGCGCTGCACTGTGGAAGGGTTAGCTTTTTGCAGCCGGTAACAGGGCAACCGCTGGAAATTTTTGCGCCGTGGCCGGAAGATTTTCTAAAGTTGCTTGACCATTACAATATTTCTGTTAAACTATAAGTAAAGTATACTTTGCGTCTGACAACAGACGGAATATCCGTTAATTGTGGAGGGAACTATGAACTATTATTTGGGAGTAGACCTTGGCGGTACCAATATTGCGGTGGGACTGGTGGACGAGCAGTACAATCTGCTGAAAAAGAAATCCTCCCCCACCCCCCAGAACGCCGACAGCGACACCTTGGCCAAGGCCATTAAGATGACTGCCGATTTGCTGTTAAATGAAATGAACATTAGCCTTGCGCAGGTCGTCTGTCTGGGCGTGGGCACACCGGGACAGGTGGACACCGCCAAGGGCGAGGTCGTTTTTGCCTGCAACCTGGGACTGCGCAACGCACCCCTAGGCGGCGCGCTTAAAAAGGAGTTTGGTATTGACAGCTTTTTGTGCAACGACGCCGACGCCGCCGCCTTTGGCGAATCAGTGGCGGGCGCGGCCAAGGGCTCAACCTCCTCGGTTACCGTTACACTGGGCACCGGCGTTGGCTGCGGGGTTATTTTGAATGGCAAAATACTACCCGGCGAGGGCGGCCACATTACGCTGGTACACAACGGCCACCCCTGTAACTGCGGGCGCAAGGGCTGTTTTGAAAGCTATGCCTCCGCCACGGCGCTTATCCGTCAAACCCGCGAGGCCATGCAGAACGACAAAAGCTCGCTGATGTGGCAGATGGTCGGTGTGCTGGAAAAGGTAAGCGGACGCACCGCGTTCGAGGCAGCGCGTAAGGGTGACGCCACTGCTATTAAGGTGGTGGACGGCTATATCGACTATGTTTCCGCGGGCATCATCAGCATCATCAACCTTATTCAGCCGGAGGTCGTCTGCATTGGCGGCGGCATTAGCGGCGAAGGGGAGATTTTGGCCGGTCCGGTGCGCAAGCGCGTCCATGCCGAGCAGTATCCGCTGATGGATCAAACCTTCAGCCGGGTGGAAATCTGTCGATTGGGCAACGATGCGGGCATTATCGGCGCGGCAGTGTTTGGCCGGTACCTGTAACGAACCTTGCAGTAACACAGTAAAAGCCGCCGGTCAATCGGCGGCTTTTTTGGCACCATCCTACTAGGACAATTTTATGCCGAAGGATAGCGGCAGAATGGACGAAAAACATGAATATTACAGTATACCGCGCACAAAATCAGACCAGCGTACTAGTGGAACTGGCCACGGCAACCAGCAAAATTATCGTTGACAGCGGGGTCACCTTGGAGGAAAACGAGGTGCTGCTGCTGCCGGAGTTGCAAGCGCAGTATGCCTTTTCCAAGGTGGACGCGGTGTTCCTTTCCCACTACAACACCGACCATGTGACCATGGCGCGGGGACTGCTGGACGCAGTGCCGGTATACGCCGGTAAGCTGGCCGCCAAAATGGCAACGGCGGCGGAGGGCTACAAGGCCAAAAAGCCCTTTCCCTTTGCGGGCTACTATGCCCACGGGGTGCCCATTGTGGCAGGGGACATTCGCGTGACTCCATTTTTGGTGGACGACAGCCTGCACGAGGGCTATCTGCTGCTCATTGAGGGCGAGGGCAAGCGGGTGGTGTACGCCGGGGACTACCGCGCCAACGGACGCAAACGCTTTGAGGAGATGCTGGCTGGACTGCCCAACCGGGTGGATGCCGTGCTCTGCGAGGGTGGGGTGTTGACCGAGCAGGACAGTAACCCGGTCACCGAGCCCAAGCTGGAGGAACAGCTGGAGGCGCTGCTGCAAACGGCCAAGGGACCGGTTTTTGCGCTGCTGTCGCCGGTGGATTTTGACCGCACGGAAACGCTGTTCCAAGTGGCCAAGCGCTGCAAGCGTGTGCTGCTGGAGGATTTGTATCTGGCGCAGATTGCCGGTGCGGCAGGCAAGGCCATGCCAAACCCAACCGACCGCGCCGGTGTGCGGGCATACCTGACTACAGGCTACAAGGCCGAGCACCCGCGCTACCAGATGTTTACCGCCCTTCCCCGGGTTAGCAAGGCGGAAATTGCGGAGCAAAGGTTTGTCCTCTGCCTTCGCCCCGGCATGAAAAAATACCTGAAAACCCTGTCGCAGGAGCTGCGCCTGCGGGACGGCCTGCTGGTAAACCTGCTACCGGATGCCATTGCCGACCGTGCGGTAACCAAGGAATACCTTGCCTTTGCGGCGCAAAAGGGGCTGGCGGTACACACCCTGCGTTGCAGCGGTCACGCCAACGCCATGGCGGTCAAGGCGCTGGTGGAGGCAGTTCACCCCACTCAAATTATGCCGCTGGAACGGGGCAACGTAGCATGGTTTGCCCAGCAGTACCCAAAGTTTTTGGTAGTGGAGGAAGATCATGTTATTATCGGCGGAGCATCTCTCTAAAAATTACGGCATGAAGCAGCTGCTGTCGGACGTGTCGCTGTACCTGAACGAAAAAGAGCGAATGGGCATTGTGGGGCTAAACGGCACAGGCAAGAGCACGCTGCTAAAAATACTTGCCGGGTTGGAACCGCCCGACGAGGGTAGCTTGGTGATGAATCCGGGTGTGCAGACAGTGTACCTGCCGCAAAACCCTGTTATGCACGATGACTTTACCGTGCTGGAGCAGGTGTTTGAAGATGTTTCCACCGAAGTGAGAGAGCTGAACAGCTACGAGGCCAAGGCCATGCTCAACCGACTGGGCATTACCGAGTTTGAGGCGAAAATAGGTACGCTGTCGGGGGGGCAGCGCAAGCGTGTGGCACTGGCTGCTGCGCTGGTGCGCCCGTCCAACCTGCTCATTTTGGATGAACCCACCAACCATCTGGACAGCGAAATGGTCTGCTGGCTGGAACAGTACCTCTGCCGCATCCGCTGTGGGCTGATTATGGTGACCCATGACCGGTATTTTTTGGAACGGGTGGTCACCCGCATGGTTGAGCTGTCCCGGGGCAAGCTTTATTTTTACGAGGCCAACTACTCCAACTACTTGGAGCTAAAGGCACAGCGCGGGGAGATGGCCGAGGCCAGCGAACGCAAGCGTCAGGCCATTTTGCGGCGGGAATACCAGTGGATTATGCGCGGACCGCGTGCCCGGGGCACCAAAAGCCGCGACCGCATTCAGCGGTACGAGGCACTGTCGGAGCAGGCGGCGCCGGAGGGGGACGATGCGGTACAGTTAGCCACCCTGTCCAGCCGCTTGGGGCGCAAGATTATTGAGCTGAAGGAGGTGTCCAAGGCCTTTGGCGGGCGGACTGTCATTGACCATTTTTCCTACTTGGTTTCCCGCAACGACCGGGTGGGAATCATCGGCCGCAACGGCGCCGGCAAGTCCACCTTGCTCAACATTATTGCGGGACAGTTGGCACCGGACAGCGGCACGGTGGAGGTTGGGCTTACGGTAAAGGTGGGTTACTTTACCCAAGAATGCCGTGAGCTGGACTACGACCAACGAGTTTATGACTTCATCAGCCGCATTGCCAGCGAGATTAAAACGGAGGAGGGTACCTTTACCGCGTCCCAGATGCTGGAACGGTTTTTGTTTACCTCGGAAATGCAGTACACAGTCATTGGCAGGCTCAGCGGCGGCGAACGGCGGCGGTTGTATCTGCTCAGTATTCTAATGGAAGCGCCCAATGTTCTGCTCATGGACGAACCGACCAATGACTTGGACATCGAGACGCTGACAATTTTGGAGGACTATTTGGAGTCGTTCCCCGGGGCGGTACTGGCAGTATCCCATGACCGCTATTTTCTGGACAAGATAGCTTCCTCCATTTTTGAGGTTACCGAAAGCGGGCGCATTGCTTGCTACACCGGGAACTACGCTGACTACACCGACAAACGCCCAACGGCGCAGCCTGCTGCCGGAAAGGGCAGGACTACGCCGTCTGCACCCCCGGAGGGTGCTACGCCCAAGCCTAAAAAGCTAAAGTTTTCCTACAAGGAACAGCAGGAATTTGAAACAATTGACCAGAGCATTGCCGCGTTGGAGGCAGAGCTTGCCGCCTGTATGACGGAGCTAGCCCAGTCGGGCAGCGACTATGTTCGGCTACAGACGCTGATGGAGCAAAAGGAAGCGCTGGAAGCGCAGCTGGAGGTACAAACCGAACGCTGGGTGTACCTGAACGAACTGGCAGAGCAGATAGAACAAACGAAATGACTGGCGGTACACTTACCGCTGTAACGCCCGGAAGCGCTCGATGAGCAGTCGGGTTTTTTCGTTTACCTGCGCAAAGTCCATTGCCGCCACATAATAGCGTTCCAGCAGGTCGTGGGTTTCCTTCGCTTCGCCCAACAGCGCCGCGCCCTGTTCCAGCATGTTGCCGGCGGCGCGCTGCAAAAAGCTCGTGCGGTGCTTTTTGGCGCGCATTTTTGCAAGGTCGGTAAAGCGGCGGGCGTGGATGGTACGTTCGCCGGGCAACGTCAGCGGGTGCAGCTTATTGCGGGTTACAAAGCCCAGCCCCAGCTCCGGCAGCAGCAGGTGGTCAATTTTAGTAAAGGGGAACAAAGGACAGGCGCAGGTAACAACGCGGTAGCCGGTTTGCAGCGCCCGCTGCCGCAGTACGGACAGCAGGAGCGGGGCGGCCGCGCCCCAAGGATCGTCAATGACATACCGCCGGGGTGCCAGCGCGGCAATGGTGTCCTCGAAGATGACCTGTCCCTTGTTGGTTATGCCGGAAACAAAGCGGATTTCCTCGCGGCCGGTGCTGTCTTTTTTGGGAAACTCCCGGGCGGCAATGGAATCGGCCAGCCGCAGCACCTTTTGATGGTCAGTGGCCTCGTCGGCGGAGCCTTGCAACTGGGTAATTAGTGAACCGGCGGCATACAGGTAGCTAGAGGCGCTTTTATGCAGCCGCGCAATGCGTGTACACAGCTCGATAATGGCTACACGGTTGCGGTACAGCCGATCCTCGTCCCAGCAGTCGCCCAGCGACCACAGGGACTGACACGCACCGGGATACTGCGGCTCCAGCGTGTGGGGCGGGAGGACGTAGGCGAATAAATTATGGAAATAGAGGACAAGGCATAGCTGCTCAAGCTAAAATTTACAATGGAATAGATATTACCGGAACGTAAAAGGGGTTATTTTTCTAATCTCCCAATAAGACAATGTCCTAATTGGAGATTAGCAGTATTTAACTATTACGGAACAATTCCCACTGCGCATTCAGGATATTAAAGTCCGGTACAATGTAGTTGGCGCCCGCTTGCCGAAGCTTTTCCAGCTTCTTAGGGTGGGGGGTTCCGTCCATTAGGAGTTCATTACTGGCAATTCCAATAGTGATGGCGTTGACTTCATTTCCAAGTGAAATTTCTACCTTGCCGTCACCGACCACTAATAACTGCCTGCCCGACAGTGAGTGCGTTTGCAAAAGCTCTTTGATGACTGCTACCTTGGAACAATCCTTTTGTCGGGGTGGTGCGCCCTTGACGGAGCGTACGAATGGCATTACTCCAAGCAAACCAGCCTCGCGCTGCACATCAGCTTCATCTGTACCGCTGGCAATATAAATTTGTATGCCGGCATCATGCAATTTTTGCAAAAATGTCCTGCTCCCGCTTACAAAAAAAGTATCCGGATTCATGGTGCCATTTGTCAAGCCTTCAATGCGCTGATTTACCA
>JAVVRO010000068.1:0-9081 GCA_036654695.1 Angelakisella sp.
GGGGTATACATCGGGTTTTATCCAATTTATAATGGTACTATAGCACCTCGGGCATGGGGGTTCTGCTGAGGAAGATGGAAAATAGCAGCGCAGGGGCGCATTGCTACATTAGAATAAACAGCTCCTAATGTGGGTTCTGCTGAGGAAGATGGAAAATAGCAGCGCAGGGGCGCATTGCTACCTAAGAATAAAAAGCTCCTAATGTGGGTTCTGATTTCAAGAAAGGATTGATACACAATGAGTGAAGCAATAAAAATAATGGCTCCTGAACGGCTGGACTCTAACAGCTCTCCAGAATTCGAGGCGGAGGTCAAGGCAGTATTCACCCAAGGCTACAGCAATATCCTGTTTGACCTTAGCGAGACGGCTTATGTCAGCTCCGCGGGACTGCGCGTCTTTTTGGGGACGCAAAAAAAAGCAAATGCGTTGGGTGGAAAGCTGACGCTAACCGGCGTAAGACCCCCCATTATGGAAATCTTTGAGGTCACTGGTTTTTCGGGCACACTTACAATTATCTAATTGGCAAAGCGGATGGAGGGCTGAGAATGACACGGGAAAAGCAGCAGGCGCTTTTTGGTGCCGCCAAAATTTTGGCAATTTACCTGCTGGTGCCGGCGGTGCTCCTCTGGGTGGCCATGTTGCTGGTGGGCGGCAGCAGTTCGGCAGATATTCCCGACTATTTTTTTGACATTGTTTCGGTAGCTGGGTACCTGCTGGCAATTCAGCTACTGGCAACGCTGGCCAAAAAAAAGGGCATGGGGTTCTGCAAGGCAATCAACCTGCACAGAGGGCAGCTACGCCGTGCAACACTTTCCCGCCTCTTTGGAGCAGGTCTAGCGCTGGGTTGTGCGGTGTCCTCCCTGCTCGCTCTGTTACCCGCAGCATGGACACAGGGCTACGAGCAAAACGCAATTGCCGTGTTCAGCGACAGAGGAATTCTTTTGGGATTTGCCATTGTACTTCTTTTCTCCCCGCTCAGTGAGGAAATCATTTTTCGCGGCTTCGTCCTGCGTACCCTGCGTACCGGGTTTGGCAGCTGGGTTGCCATCCTAATAACGGCTCTGACCTTTGCTGTGTTGCATCTGCACCCCATCTGGGCGCTCTACGCTTTGCTTATGGGTGTACTCTTGGGCTGGCTGGCAGTGCGGTTGGACGACCTGACAGCTTCCGTCATGGTGCATTTTGGCTTCAACTGCTTTTCTGCAATTCCCATTACCTTGGGGGTGCTTCCACCCAAGAATGTCGCCGCTGTACTGTTACACAGTGTACCCATGCTGTGGTTTTGTCTTGTGGCAGGAGCGGCCGTGGCAGCACTCCTTCTTTGGTGTGACACCAAAAACCCTGCATAACCACGCAAGGGTTGCGTATCCTGCATTCTTTGGGGGTAATTTTAACGATGCTGGGAGGAAAAAACATGCCGACTCTGAAAAAAGTAATTACGAAAATTGGGCTGGGGCTGCTTGCTATTGTCGCCATTGGCTTTATCGTAAACACCCTGTTCCTTCATTTAATGGATGTGCTTCAGGACGGGAACTACATAAAGCTGCTGGATGTTACTGTGTTTCTTCGGTTGGATACCTACCTGTTTGGCGCGGTGGGTCTGGCAATGATTGTGCTAATGACGGTGCTGTTTGGAACCCCTAGCGCAAAGCGCCGCAAGGAAATGCTGTCCGGCAAGGCCAAGGGCATTGAGGGCGCGCTGGAAAACTCCAGATTTATGAATGACAAGGAGCGGGATTTTAACTTTCCGCCCCAAAAATACACAAAGCTAGAAACGGTAAAAAAGGACGGCGTTCCGGTGCGTGCCGTTTACAACCCCAAAACCAAGGATGTGGAGATTAACATTGCATCAGGAATGCACAGCTTAATTATCGGTGCTACCGGCTCCGGTAAAACGACCACCTTTATTAACCCCACCATTCAGGTTCTGGCCTCCGCAGCGGCAGGTTCCTCGATGATTTGCACCGACCCCAAGGGCGAGCTGTTTCAGCTGCATAGTCAGCGCTTGGTGGAACGGGGCTACAAGTGCATGGTGCTGGACTTGCGCGACCCCTACTCCTCCTTCCGCTGGAACCCCTTGCAGGACATCTACGACCGCTACCAGCTTTACCTGACCTGCGGCGACATTATCTACAAGCGTACCGACAGTGCGCAGGGCAGCGGCTTAACCCTAGTGGATGCGCCGGAGAGCTACGGCGAGCTGTGGTACGAGTACAACGACAAAGCGTATGCGGTCTGTAAGCGGCTGATGGATTCCATCCGGGTGGAAAAGCAAAAGATTTTTGATGAGGTTTACGAGGACCTCAACGACCTAATTAGCGTCATCTGCCCCATCGAGTCCAAGGACGACCCGGTGTGGGAAAAAGGCGCCCGCTCCATTATTATGGCTACTGTATTGGCCATGCTGGAGGATAGCGGGAATCCAGAGCTGGAAATGACCCGGGACAAATTCTGCTTCTACAATGTAAACAAGGCCATTGGCAACAGTGACAACGACTTTGAGCAGCTCCGCAACTACTTTGCGGGACGCTCCCCGCTTTCCAAGGCGGTGAACCTTTCCAAGCAGGTTCTGTCCGCTGCCGAAAGCACCTTGGCCTCCTACATGTCCATTGCCTTTGACAAGCTCTCCATGTTTAACGACGAAGGACTGTGCGCGCTAACCTCGGCCACCGACATCGACCCGACAATTTTTGCCGACCACCCTACCGCGCTGTTCCTTAAAATCCCCGATGAAAAGGACACTCGCCATGCGCTGGCAGCGGTATTTATCCTTTGCATCTACAAGGCACTGGTCAAAAAGGCCTCCACGCAGGCAGACCTGAGCTTGCCGCGCAATGTCTACTTCCTGCTGGATGAGTTTGGTAACATGCCCAAGATTGACAAGTTTGACAAGATGATTACCGTAGGACGAAGCCGCAAAATCTGGTTTAACATGGTGGTACAGTCCTACGCCCAGCTCAACAATGTTTACGGCGACACCATTGCCGACATTATCAAGTCCAACTGCGGACTTAAAATGTTTATCGGTTCCAACGATATTGGCACCTGCGAGGAGTTCTCCAAGCTGTGCGGTAACATGACCATCTCCACCACCAGCGTTTCCTCCTCCACCGGAGACAAGAGCGGACAGATGAGCTACTCCTCGCAGATTCAGGCACGCCCGCTCATCTATCCCAGTGACCTGCAAAAGCTGAACAACAAGACCGATACCGGCAACGCCATTATTGTGACCTTCGGCAACTACCCACTGAAAACGAAATACACCCCCAGCTACAAGTGCCCTCTGTACAAAACAGGCCAAATGAGCTTGACCGAGGTGCAGGAAAACGTGTTCTTTGGGGAGGATGTCTATTATGACCTTGGGGAACGAAACTTTTTGGTGCTCAACCAGCCAACCCCAGAGGAGCCGGAAGGTGAACCCATCCCCATAGAAGAACAGGAGGTGACTGCTTAATGAACGCTACTAAAAGGCTGCTGGCCGGCATGATGACGGTAGTCATGCTCTGTTGCGTTCTACCGGTGACTGCCTGCGCCGAAGAGATGCTAACCGGCATTACCACGACCCAAAGCGGCAACAGCAGTTACTTTACCCACCGCATGAACGGTACCGGAAAATACTTTTTTGCCAATGTCAAAAATGGTGGAAAATGCGTGGGGAAGGTTACGTTGTCGGTGCTGTCCAGCTGCACAGTGTATCAGGGAAAGCAACCGCTGACTGGTACCCTGAGCAGTGACAAAAGCATGGTAACGCACACTTTTTCTACCCCCGGCAGCTATTCTGTCAAGATTGTAACCCCTGCCAGCGCAGGAGATAGCAGCTATGCTTCCTTTGCCTTTACGGTACTGGCTGCCCCAGAGCAGCAGGATGCTCCACCCAGACTAATGGGAAGCTCCGGCGCTGGCACACAGGCGCTGGTGACGGTCAAGGCAGATGCACCGGCACGGCGGGTAGTGTACCATGCCAGCGGCGCAAGCTACATTACCACCGTTACCGAGAATGCAAGGCTGACACAGCCCGCCAAGTTTATGCTGACTGCCGGCATGACTGCCACCTACTCCAAGGATGCAGGTCAGCCCAAGGTATATGTCAGCGGCACCGAGCTTTGTGACCCCGGAAATTATACCATTACCTTTAAGAGCACCGGCGTAGGCGGCAAGGAAGAAACCACCCAGCTGTCCTTTGTGATAGACCGCCTTGTATCGGAGCCGGACATAGACTATTCCTCCGGTTCCCTGCTTCCCAAAAACGCGGTTTCCCCCGGGCGTGCCAACTTTGGGGAGCCTGCAATTGGCGGGGTCGTATCTACAAACACCAGCTACAGCAAAGCCCCGATTATAAGCTTTGGCGGTCCCTATTCCGGCGGCTATTATGCCAGCGACGACGGACTGACACCGATTCGGGAAACCTACCACGCCGACTTTGAAACCTATGAGCAGGAATTTACCGGTGTCTACTTTTATACCAATGTCAGCAACGGCTCCATTACAGCCCATAGCGTCACCCTTGACATTCCGGCGGGGGTAGTGGTAACCATGGCAAAGGACGGACTGTCCACACCATTTACAAACAAGCTGCCAATTACCAAGCTGGGCTCCTATGTCCTGACCTTGCAGCGCTCCCTTCCGGACGGTACCACGGCAACAGGCCTGTTCCGGTTTCGGATTCAGCGGCTGCCTACCGGGGTATCCCCTACCCAGCCCCAAGAGGAAGGCACTGTTATTGTACCGCCCCTTCCCCCGAGCGGCGAGCTTCCATCAGTCCCGGAGGAGGGTCTGAGCGAGACTCCCACCGAGGAGGACCTGAGCAACATGGTGGAGGAGCTGACCAAGCCAGAGCAAACCCACAACATGGCGGGAACGGCGGCCTATACCGGGCTTGCCCAAACCTATGATTCCAAAAAGCAGAGCTACCTACAGCAGATGGGCTCCGGTACCAAATTTTACACCAGCATTCCCAATGGCGCGGTGGTCAACGGGCCGGTCTACTTTAGCTTTGCAAGTCCCTTGGACATTGAGCTGCTGCATAATGGCCAGCCGGTAGATTATCTGGCGGGCGCGCCCATTGAGGAGCATGGCGTTTACCGCATGACCCTCAAGGAAAGCTCGGTGAGCTACCTGACCAACACCACAGCCATTCCGGCATTCAGTTTTCGCATCCTTGCAAAGCCGGTGCGGGATACCCGCTTTTACTACCCGCCCGAGGGGTTCACCATTGACAAGGTTACTTTGGACGGCGCTGATTTTCCCAGCAAGGCAACCCCGCTGCGGCTGACCACCGATGGAAGCTACGAGATTTCCATGACTTCGGTTTCCGGGGATGCCCCGGCAATCACGGTCAAGCTGGTTCGGGATACTGTTGCGCCGGTATTTACGCTGGTCGGCGTGGAAAATGGCCGCTCCACCGGCACCGCTGTCACAGTAGAATACAGCTCCGACGATTTGGAGCGCGTAGAGCTGCTGGATGGTGGGAAAACGATTGAAGGGTTTGCGGGCTACACAATAACCGACCCCGGGGACTACACCCTCAAGGTGCTGGACAAAGCCGGCAATGTGTCTTCGGCAAAGTTTGTCCTGACCTATCGCCTAAATGTGTCGGCCATTCTGGCAGTGCTACTGGTTGTGCTGCTGGCGGCGGCAGGGGTAGTGTTCTTCCTGCATACCAAAAAAGATATCTTGGTTCGCTAGCTACTTTAAAAGGGAGGGAAAAGGGTCGTGAACATCGCTTTTCTTGGCTTCATTGAAACACTGCAAAAGGTGTTCGAGGGCATCTTCGATATGATCCTGACCCCTGTGCTAACCGATATTACCACCATCCTTTTTAACAAAGCTGGCGCGTTCATCATGGGGATTTTGGGAAAGCTGTTGCTACAATTCCTTGTGATTATTCTGAAAATAGTTGACTTTTTGTCCGCTATCTTTGATATCTTTTCGGGGACGCGGTATGTCCATGTCACCGACGGCTTAAACCACGTTTTGCAAACCAACGAATATCGGGTTGTGGATGGAGTCACCAAAATCATCCCCAAGGGCACTATGGTCAACTATCGTCAGGAATATCTGCTGGATGCCTTCCTAGAGCGGGATGAAATTCGCCAAGCCTTTCTGATGATATCTCTTTTCGCGGCGGGAATTGCCTTTTTGCTGACCATTTTTGTGGTGGCAAAGTCTGTTTCGGACATGGCCATGACCGACAAAAACCCCGTTGGTAAGGTTCTGGGCAGGGGGCTTAAGGCCGCCGTTACCTTTTTGATGACCCCGATTCTGGTTATTTTCATGCTGCAGCTTTCTAGTATTGTTGTGGTGCGGGTCAGCAATACCATTGCCGACAGCGGCGGTACCGGAACTCCACCGACCCTAGGTACCATCATCTTCCTGACCGGGGGGCTCAATGCCGCCAAGGATGAAGCTTACAACAAAAACCCCAGCTTTACAGACGGTCTGCGGATGAAATACTACAACGGTACTGCCAGCTACAGCAACATGGAGCAGCTGGAACGGGACTTTGACCCTGCAAAATTTGATATTGTAACGGCGGTTGTCTCCACCCTGCTAATGATTATTATTTTAATTTTAAGTATCTTCCTGTTTGTGGGGCGAATCTTCGAGGTGATTATCCTCTACCTAGTGTCACCGCTGTTTGTTTCCACCATGCCCATTGACGATGGCGCAATGTATGGAAAATGGCGCGACCTCTTTGTCGCAAAGCTCTTTTCCGGCTTTGGGGTAGTGTTTACCATGAAGATGTTTTTAACATTGGTACCCCTTATCTCTGGGCCATCCATTACACTGCACACCGACCCTGTCATTAACTCCATTCTTAAAATGTTTATCATCATTGGCGGTGCATGGGCAGCGTTTAAGTCCCAGCACCTCATCCTGCAAATTCTGCACCCAGAGGCCGCAATGGCGGCACAGGCGCAAACCGCTGCCATTATGGGACTGGTGGTTGGCCTTGCTACCGGCGGCGCCGGGCTTGCCATGTCGGCAGCGGGTGCTGTCACCGGCAAGGGCGGTGGCGGTGGCGGCGGCGGCAAGGGTGGCGGTGGCGGCGGCGGCGGTGCCGGGCAGGCTGCCAAAGCGGTGGGTTCCATGGTTGTGCCCCCGGAAGGACCGCAGAGCGGGTCTTCAGGGCAGGCCTTTAGAGGGGGGAAATAACAATGGAGATAGCCTATCTGGGGCTTTTTGCCGATATCCTTTCATGGATTATGGATAAAATACTCTCGCCAGTCTTCAAGTTTATTGCAAACCTGTTGTCGGTGGTGCTGGGCTGGGTATTCGATACCATTTTGGGTCCGCTGATTGAAGCGGTGGTAATGCCCATTGTCGAGTGGGCCATCAACATGGTTTTCGAGATGATGGCCACCGTCTTTTTCAAAATTTTGCAGGCAGTACTCACCATTATCGATTACATCCAAATTGCTTTTGACGTTCTCATTGGGCTAAGCCCCGTCACCTACCGGCCGGCAGTTGGCCCCGCGGTGCAGCTCCCCCTGTTGGATGCACTCTTTGGGCAGCCCTCCATTCGCATCGTATTTTTGCAGATTACCCTTTTGGGGCTGGGGATTGCCTTTCTCTTAGCAATTTACGCGGCGGCGCATTCAGCCTTTGACTTGGATATGGAGAACAGCCGTCCCGTAGGTCAAGTATTAAAGACCTGCATGAAAACAGCAGTGACCTTCCTGATGGTACCGCTGTTTGTCCTAGTGATGATTAAGCTCTCGGGGCTCATTTTGTCCAATGTTGACCATGCGCTAAAAGGCAACAGCAACACGACACTGGGCAACACCATCTTCTTAATCTCCTCGCTTAATGCGGCCAAGGTGGAGTCATTCAACACCAACCCCAGCATGGATGATGCCCTGCGCCACGATTACAACATTGGCAAAAAGACCTACCACGATTACGAGCAGGTAAAAAAGGACTTTAAGCTATCCAAAATTGACTATATTGTGGGCTACAGCTCCTCCATCTTCATGCTGGTTATCTTGGGAATGTGTCTTATCCTCTTTGTACAGCGTATCTTTGAAATTATTGTTCTCTACATTGTCTCCCCCCTCTTCGTATCAATCATGCCGCTGGATGAGGGGGAAAAGTTTGGCAAGTGGCGTGAACTCTTTATTGCAAAAATGTTTACCGGCTTTGGCTCCGCCATTGGAATGCGGGTCTACCTAATGACCATTCCCATTGTCATGGGCAACACCATCGACTTTACGGCAGGCGGGCAGTACAGCACCGAAATGAACTATGTCATCAAGCTAATTTTTGTCATTGGCGGCGCGTGGGCGGTGCTCAAGTCCAGCTCGCTGATTACCTCACTGCTAAACTTCCAAGCGGCGCAAAGCGAGTCGATGGTAGCCAATGCCGCGGGTGGTGCGGTCTTTGCACACACAGCGGGAAAGCTTGGGCGGGTTGCCATGGGTGGAGCGCACAACATGATGGCCAATATTGGCAAAAAGCGTGGCGAGCGTCATGAGCGGGAAAAGCAAGCGTTCCGGGATCAGAAAAAGAAGCCTTCCGGCGGTGCCGGCATTCCGGGACTTTCCAAGGCACCGGCAAGCCGTGCCAAGCCCAGCCTACCCGCAAGGGTGCCGGTACCGGCAGGCGGCAAACCCGCCATGGCAATGCCTCCCCAGCGCTCTGCTCGAGATCGCGCCTTGATGTCGGAGCTTTTGGCCGACAAGGGCAGCAGCGGCGGTCGGCGGCTCTTTGAGGAGCCTATCTCGTCCAAGCAGGCAATGGATGCGCTCCTGAAGCCGGTAAGCGGCAGCGGTAAAAAGCCACTCTTTGAGGACTCTGCCGCGGGCAAGAAGTCCACCGCAACTCCACTTTCGCCCAAGGACGCCATGAAGGAGCTCCTGCAATCCAAGGACAACCGAGCAAGTCTCTTTCCTGATGTTGCCAAGCCGGAGCTCGACCCCCTTAGCGGCCTTACTGTGAACAGCGGTGATACCCCCAGCAACGCCGAGCTGCTTCACAGCTACAAAGCTGTTGGCAGCACAGAAAAGGGCTATAGCAACAAGGATGCCGATAGCGGGCAAAGCTACAGCGACAAGACCTACCGCAGCGGAGCTAAGCGCTATG
>JAVVRO010000069.1:0-8969 GCA_036654695.1 Angelakisella sp.
GCAAAGGAAATTTAATCTGGAAGCGAGTCCGGTTTACCACGCTCTTTGATGAAGACGGGCGGCCATTTTGGGCGGTTGCCACAGCGGAAAACATCGATGAGTACAAAGCGCTGGAAAGCCGGTTTACCACCGTGCTGGAGCAGAATCACATTGACACTTGGCTGTACGACATGCCTCACCATACCATCATCCAAAACCACAACACCGAGGATATTTACGGCATTCACGGAATGGAAATTCCCAACGTTCCGGAAAGCTTAATTGCGCAACAGCAGTGCCATCAGGAGGATGTAACACGCTTTCGGGAGTTTTACCAACAGCTGCATCAGGGGGAAACCCAAGTGACCACCACAGTGCGCCTGTGGGATATTCGCGCCAAAAGCTACATCTGGAAGCGCTGTACCTATACCATTTTGCCGAATCGAGCCGGAAAACCGATTTACGCGTTGGGCAGCGCCGTAGAGGTCACCGACCAGATGGAGACTAAGCAAAAATACCAAGACGCCATTCAGTACCGCTACCGCACCTTGGGCGAAAATGTCCTTTTGGCGGGACACTGCAATGTGACCCGCAATGTGATATTGGAAGTGGAGGACAGAACCGGTCTGAAGGTGGAGCAGCGGTTTGGGAAGGTGCGGGAGGAATTTTTCCGCGGCATTGCGTCTTTAATTCCCAATGAAGAACAGCAGCAGACCTTTATGAAAACCTTTGGAAACGAAAATACAAAAAACAGCTTTGAGCTGGGCATTACCCAGCACGACTACGACTGCACCATCCGGCTTGGACAGGAAAGCGGCATCCGCTGGATTTCCACCCATGTGGACACGGCATTGCAGCCGGAAACCGGCGAATTAATCGGGTTCTTGACGGTGACCGATGTTTCCACCAGTAAGATGCAGGAGCAGGTTCTGGACGCGGTGATTCAGTTCGGCTATGATTATGTGGCGCATCTTAACCTGCATTCCAACACGGTAGTGTTTTACAACAGTCGCAAGCAGATGGCACAGCTGAAGGACTACCAGTATGGGGTTTCCTACTCCTACACGGACGCGGTGAAGCATACGGCAGAGTGCTATGTGACTGACAAGGATAAGCAGATGTACACCGAGCAGATGACCATTGCCAATGTGTCACAGCAGCTGTCGGAAAAGGACAGCTACGAATTTACCTACCATCTGCGAGAGGCAAACGGGGAAATTCGCACCAAGCAAACCAGATTTTCCGTACATGACAGAGCGGCGGGCATTGTGGTATTTAGCCGCGCCGATGTAACGGATATGCTGGCGCAGCAGGAAAAGCAGAAAATTGCCCTTTCGGAATCGCTGACCATTGCCCAGCAGGCAAACAACTCCAAGTCCAAGTTCCTTTCCTCCATGAGCCACGACATCCGTACGCCCATGAATGCCATTGTGGGCATGTGCAACCTTGCCATTTCGGACGAACACAACCCCCAGCAGGTACACGAAAGCTTGCAGATTATTGAGCAGTCTGCGGCACTGCTGCTGTCCATGATTACGGACATTCTGGACATGAACCGCATTGAAAGCGGGAAGATAGTACTGGCTAACGAGTCGTTCTCCTTTTCCGAGCAGCTACGCCTTGCCACCGGCAGAGCGCGGGCGCTGGCTGGTAAAAAGCACCAGACCATTGCGCTGACAGTGGACATCATTCACGATAGCTGCTGTGGCGATATTGTGCGCATTCACCGGGTAATTGACAACATTCTTGCCAATGCGCTTAAATTTACACCGGAGGGCGGCAAAATTACCTATCGCCTTACCGAGTCGGTGCTGGAGCATAAGCAAATCAGTCTTTACCGGTTTGAAATTTCCGATACCGGCATTGGCATCAGTGCCGAGCAGCAGCAGCATATCTTCGAGCCATTTTACCGCGTGCAAAACTCCATGACCGCGCAGATTGAGGGTACCGGCTTGGGGCTTTCCATTGTCAAAAGCATTGTGGATTATATGGGAGGAACCATTGCTGTTCACAGTGCCCCCGGCAACGGCACCACCTTTGTCATTGAGCTTCCCCTGCGCTTTACCGAGCAAGCCGCACCGGAAGAAGAAACGAAAAAAATACCCGCGCGTTCCTTCCACCTGTCCGGAACCCGGGTGCTGCTCTGCGAGGATCACCCCATGAACCAGCTGGTGGCAACAAAAATTCTGGAAAAGGCAGGGGTTGTGGTTACAGTTGCCAACAATGGGCAGCTGGGGTACGAAGCCTTTGCAAAAAGCGCGCCGGGAACCTTTGATGCTATCCTGATGGATGTACAGATGCCGGTGATGAACGGATATGAAGCGACAAAAGCCATTCGGGACTGCAAGCACCCTCAGGCCAAAGCTATCCCCATTCTTGCCATGACCGCCAATGCGTTTGCGGAGGATGTGCAAAACAGTATAGAGTCCGGAATGAATGGTCACCTTGCCAAGCCCATTGAACCGCAGCAGCTTTATGACACGCTGGCAGAGTCCATTGCGACAGGGGTGCGGGCAAGGTAAAAAGCGGCAGATACTCCCATAAAAAGAGGGAAATGAAACAGGGCAACCAAGCCGACTAAGCGGTAAGGTTGCCCTTGCTTTTGTGGATTAGCTGTACGGTATTTGCACATTCGGCAGCAGAATATTCCTTGTAGCGCCTAGCTACAGGACTTAGGGTCACCAGCAGCTCCATCGAGTTGATCCCTGTAACGGTACTTCCGTATTACGCCTCGAGGTGCGTTACCGCCACTTTTTGGTGGCTGCGGGTGGACTGATAGGCCGCGACCGCAACCTCCAGCGCCCGCGCACCGTCCAAGCCGGAGGCGGTCGGTTCCCGTCCGGTTCTGCAAACCTCGACAAATTCGCGAACCAGTCCCTCGTCACCGTCTTCGTTGTAAACCAAATCTTCGTTGCGGTTGTTTTCGCCGTCTACCAGATGATTGACCTGACCGAATGCTCGAACCTCCAGCACACCCTTGGTGCCAATAATCTCCAAATCCACCTGAGGCCAGATGGGGTAGTTCTTGTGGTGCGCCCAGCTGCAATCGATGGTTACAAAGGCGCCGCTGTCCAGCTCGGCCATAACAATGCCGCAGTCGTCAATGTTTTTGTTATGGAGCAGGCTGCCGCTTTCGCAGTATACCGAGCAGAATTCGCTGCCGGTAAACCAGCGGATAATGTCGGCCAGATGCACCGTGTGATCCATTACGCCGCCGCCGCCCGACTGCGCGGGGTCAAGGAACCAGCCGGAAGGAATTTTGCCGTGGTTAATGCCGGTGATGCTCAGAATCTCTCCAATGTCGCCATGGTCAATAATCTGCTTCGCTTCTACCACATTGGGGTTGAAGCGCACCGGGAAAGCATTCATAATGCAAACGCCGTTTTCCTTGGCAGTGCGCAGCATCAGCTCGGCAGAGGGCAGGTCGATGGCAAAGGGCTTTTCCACCAGAATGTGCTTGCCCTTTTTGGCGGCGGCTACCGACACCTCGCAGTGCAGGCGGTTGCAGGTGCAGATAATGACTCCGTCAATGTCGGTATCCAGCAGCTCGCGGTAGTCAGCGTAGTATTTTGTGTGAAAGCGGGCGGCCATGCGGGTACCGCGAAATTCATCACTGTCGGCAATGCCGACCAGCTCCACTCCCGGCAGCTCCAGCAGAGCGGTGGTGTAGCTTAAAGCGTGCATATGCTCAAAGCTGATTACGCCGATTTTAATCTTCTTCATTGCAGCGTCCTCCTTACAGCGTTACCGGTTGACCGGTAACGGATGACTCGATGGCAGCCAGCGCAACACGCAGCGCGTCGATGGCCTGCTCGCCGGTAACAATAGGCGGTGTGTTGTGGTTGACCGCTTGCACAAATTCATTTAGCTCGGCACAGTAGGGCTCCAAGGTGCCCCGAACCGGCGAAAACTGTGCGGTGCGGTGCTGGCCGTCCTCCACCGTCTGACGGACAACCGGAGAGCTTTCCACGCTGTCAAAGGCGATTTGCGCCTGAGTGCCCACCACCTCGAAGGTCATGCGGAAGGTAGAACCCTGAGGGTAAGCCCAGCTGCCCTCCACATGGGCAATCGCGCCGTTTTCCAACCGCAGCAGGGCAATGCAGTGCTCCTGCCCCGCTACCTTGCCGTTAAAGCTGCGGGCAAATACTCGCTCGACCCGCCCAAAATTGTGGACAATCCAGTCAAAGTCGTGGATGATGAGGTCAACGATGGGACCGCCGCTTTTACTGTAATCCTGATACCAGTTTTCCCAGCTCCACTGGGGGAAGCCTTGGTTGCGGGTAGTGCGAATCAACTTTGGCACGCCCAAGCGCCCCTTTTCCACCTGTGCAATGGCGTTTTTATAGGCGGGGAAGAAGCGGAGCACATGCCCAACCGAAAACTTAACGCCGCATTCCTTGGCGGTGGCAACCATCTCCTGCGCATCCGCAAGGGTCAGCGCAATGGGTTTTTCGCAAAAAACGTGCTTGCCCGCGCGCATTGCCGCTACGGCGTACTGCCGGTGCAGGTAGGTGGGCAGGCAGACATCCAGCACATCAAATTCTCCGTAGGCCATCAGGCTGTCAAAGTCGGGAAACACCCTGCTGCCGTGCTTTGCCGCAAGCGGCTCGGCACGCTGCACATTAATGTCACAAAACGCCACGACCTTGGCATCCTCCAGCTTCAGGTAGCCGCCGGCATGGGTGCGCCCCATTGTTCCGCAGCCAATCAATGCAATCCTTACCATAACGTTACAATCCTTTCTCTATTTGGCGATGCCGGAAATCTGCTCCCCGGTCGCGTCCTTCATCACTGGAACCCCCAGATGGGTGCAAAGGGTGGGCATAAAATCAATGTTATGAACCTCCGGCTGGTAGACCAGTCCTTTTTGCAGGGTGGGACCGGACATCACCGCGAAAATATGCTGGCATTTTTCATGCAAAGAATCGTGGGTGGCGGCAATCCATGGAACCATGGCGTGTTTGTCGCTAAAATGCGCGCCCTCCTTGGGGGAGATAAGCATTTGACCAAACAGCGGGGTAACGCCGCGCGCCGCCAGCTCCTGCGTTGTCATGACCTGCTCCACACAGTCCAGCTTCAGCAGCGCTGCCTTTAGGCTAGCTTGATCCACCACGGCGGGGCTGCGCAGGTACACCTGACATTCAATGTCATGGGAGGTCAGCAGTACATCAAAGTCCTGCTTGGGCACCGTGCCGGAATCGCAAACCGCGACACAAGCCAGCCCCTGCTGCACAAACACCTGACGCAGCTCGTCAATGTGGCTTTTCCCGGTAAAGTGCACCATGCCGTGGTCGGTGGTCAGCAGCAGATAGGTGTCCTCGTACAGGTCGTGCTCCTTCAGTAAGGCAACCAACCGCCCAAGGCAGCGGTCAATGCCCTTTAGGGTGTCAGTGACATTTTTGACCCGCAGCTTTTCGGTGGGAGCCAGATTGGTCATGGGGTTATGCCCAACGCTGTCCAAATCGTCAATATACAGCAGCACCCCATCGGGGAAGCGGTCGTAGTCCCAGCTTTGGTCGCCGCAGTGCAGCGTGCCGGTTTCAATCAGGTCGCAAAGGATGTCGAACCGACGGCGGTAGTCGCCGCAGGGCTGTATGTAGAGATGCTCCTTGTCCTCCCGCGTGCAGCCATGCTTTTCCACCGCGAATTGCTGAATGGACAGCACCGTTTTGTCCTGCTCCGCCAGCAGCTCGGCAATGGTTTGCGCGTCATTGTGGCGGTAGTGGTGGTCAATGCTGTTGGTGCTACCATTATAATACTTATAGCAGTTGCCGGTTTTGTCGGAATAGGCACCGCTGACAATGGCACACTGCATGGGGCAGGTAATGGACGGAATACCGGTATAGGCATTCTCGAAAAACACACCGTCCTGCATGAGTGCGGTAATGTTGGGCAGCTCGGCGGTTTTATTTTGTATTGCATCAAAATAGTACCGTCCAAAGCCATCCAAATTAATATAGAGTAAGCGCCCGTTCATAATAATCCTCTCCTCCTATTTAGAATATGACAATTAGTTATTTTAAAAGTATACAAACTTGACTTTACTCCCTTACTATACCTCTGCTTTTTCAATTTGTCAATTCTCTGGCCAAATTCTCTGAAAAAATCAAGAGAAACCTACTGATACTGGGAAAAAACGCAGAATCACTTGATTAAAATGAACAAAAAATGAACAGTTTTGCTATATAATACATACAAACTTTGAAGAATCTATTGACTTCAAGAACTACCTTGGCTATAATCAAAGCATAACTTATTATTAATTTAAAAAAAGTACCGCCCCGCACAGTCCCCTCCATGGTTCATCCGCCCCACAGCTGGGGTAAAAATAATTGTTGTGTCATTAAAGGAGGATTCTATTTTGAAAAAGTCCAGTAAGGTCATCGCAATGTCCCTTTGCATCGCAATGATGCTATCGGTTGCAGCCTGTGGTGCAGCACCAGCGCCATCATCCTCGTCCGCTCCGGCGGCACCCAGCGCCTCGGCCTCATCCGAAGCGTCTCCCGCTGCCTCATCGGAAGCGCCAGCTCCCGCAGCACCGGTTGCCCCCATCGATTCCATTACCGCGCCGGTCAGCCTTGTTCACTGGCAGCATACCTCAGCCGCCCGTAACGCCATTGTCACCGAGCTTGCCGAGGGTCTGATGAAGAAAAACAAGAACATTACCATCACTACAGAATACATGCCCATGGGCGACTACAACACCAAGCTGTTGCCCGCAATGGCAGCCGGCACCGGCCCTGATACCATGCAGATTGAAGCCGGACAGTTTGAGCGCTTTGTAAAGAACGGAAACCTGCAACCCATCGATGAGCGTGTCATCCCGGTTGGCGAGTTTGAAAGCGCGTTTATTCCCGAAACACTTTCGGCGCTTAAGCGCGACGGCAAGTACTACGGCATTCCCACCGACGTGCAGACTATTGTGCTGTACTGGAACAAGGCACTGTTTAAGGATGCCGGCTTGGATCCTGAAAAAGCGCCTAACACTTGGGAAGAACTGCAAGAATATGCCAAAAAGCTGACAAAGTACGGCGCAGATGGCAAAATTGTACAGTCCGGGCTGGGCATGGGCGGCTACTCCCCTGTGGTTGAGTCCTTTATGCTGCAGTGCGGCGCAAAGCTGGTAGACGACAAGGGCAAATTCACCGTCAACACCCCCGAGGTGCTGGAAGCCTACACCTTTGCCTCCGAGCTGGTAACCAAGGATAAGGTTTACCACCCCGAGTTTATGTCCCGCTGGACAGCGTTCCGTACCGGCAAGGGCGCCATGGTCTTTGGACACCCCGCCATGCTTGGTAACTTTATTGAAACCGCTCCCGATGTTGATTTTGGCGTTGCGCTGGTTCCCGAGCACAAGGGCAACCGCAATGTTGCAGTAACCAGCTGGGCATTCGGCATTGACAAAAAGGCCGACCCCCTTGCCGCCTCGGTGTGGCTGGATGCGCTGACCAACGAAGAAGCCCAAACCCAGTGGGCTGTTAAGACCGGCGAAATTCCTTCCCGCAAGGCACTGCATGACTCTGCCGAAATTAACAAGGATCCCCGTGTTAAGATTGGGATTGACTCGATTAAGAGCGCTTCCTATGGCAAATTCCAAGTAAGCGCCTACGGTTCCGTTTGGAAGAAGTGCTGGGAACGTCTGGTACTGAACAATGAAGCTCCCGCGGCAGTTCTGGCCGATGCTGAAAAGCAGCTGAATGCCGAGCGCGCAAAGCTGATGGCAGACTAATTCAATTACGGAGGCTGCCGATGGTACTACATCGACAGCCTCCGTCAACCAACGGAATACAGGCGGAAAGGAATGGAAACCAAATGAAAGCTACTGCCACAATACCATCCAAGGGGGGAAAGTCTCCAAACCGGAGCCTGTCATCCTTGCTTTCCTCAAAGAACCGAAACAAACTGATTCCCTATCTTTTTGTGGGACCCGCAATCCTCTACTTTGCCTCGGTCACCCTCATTCCCGCGCTGATGGCGCTGCCCATTAGCTTTACCAATTGGAGCATTACCAACCCCAAGCCCCGGTTTGTGGGCTTTTCCAACTACCAGCTGCTGTTCCAGGACCCCATGTTTTTTGAAACGACTTGGAACACCATCTGCATGGCCTCCTACATCCCGCTGGTGCTGGCGCTGGGACTGCTGCTGGCACTGCTTGTCAATGCAAAGTCCTTTGGCAATGTCATTTACCGTGTTACCTTTTACGCGCCGGTAGTCACCTCGACGATTGCCGCGGCTATTGTTTTTGAGTGGCTGTACGACCCCTCGTTTGGCCTGCTCAACTCTATTTTGGGTGCATTCGGAATTTCAGGTATCGGCTGGGTCAAGGATCCCAACACCTCGCTGATGTCGGTTATTCTGTTCAAGCTCTGGAAGGGCGCAGGCGCGATTATGATTATCTACCTTGCGGGTCTTCAGGACATTCCCACCGAGCTATATGAATCTGCCGCGCTGGATGGCGCCAGCAATACCAAAGCATTTTTCCGCATTACCCTACCGCTGCTGCGTCCGCAGCACATCTACCTGCTTATGACGCAGACCATTGGCCTGTTTATGATTTTTCAGGAAACCTATATTTTGGACGGCCCGCTGGACAGCACCAAGACCATTGTAAACTACATTTACACCGAGGGCTTTAAGAACATGCGCATGGGCTACGCTTCGGCCATGTCAATGATTCTGTTTGTTCTGGTGCTGGTGCTAGCCGTTGCACAAAAGAAAATTGTCAAGCTGGATACTGTATAGATAGGAGGTAAGCAACATGTCAGGTAAAATTATTACACCATGGTACATCATAAAACGCATTCTGTTCTACGGGGCGCTGGTGCTCGGTTCAATCATCTTTGCTTATCCCCTAATATTCATGTTCTTTGGGGCGTTTAAAAAGCTCCCGGAATTCTACTACTTCCCGCCCAAGCTGCTGCCCGACCAGTTCATTCTTGACAACTTTATTAAGCTGTTTGACCAGTACAAGTTTGGCATGTACTATGTCA
>JAVVRO010000070.1:0-8932 GCA_036654695.1 Angelakisella sp.
CTTCCTGTTTTCACTGGTTTTTGTGATGTGCGCGTTGGTGGCTGTGGTACCGGTGGTCTTTACAGGCATTATCTCGGTGACCTCGGAGGCCTCCATCGCCAAAAATGGTTACAGCTTTTTCCCGGAGGAATTTTCGCTGGAAGCGTACCGCTACATTTGGGAACAGGGCGACGTTATTTTCCGCGCCTTTTGCGTTTCCATCTTTATTACGGTGCTGGGCACCATTGTGGGGCTGTCGCTCATGGCCAGCATGGGCTATGTCATCTCCAGACGGAGCTTTCCGTTCCGCAAGTTTTTTAACATCATGATTGTAATTCCCTTGGTGTTCAGCGGCGGTATGGTGGCCAACTACCTAGTAATTACCCAGCTGCTCAACCTCAAGGACACCATTTGGGTGCTCATTTTGCCCAGCGCGGTATCCACCTTTTACATTATGGTGCTGCGCACCTTCTTTACCACCTCGGTGCCGGAGGCCATTGTGGAATCGGCCAAGATTGACGGCGCATCCCAGCTGACAGTGTTTTTACGCATTGTGCTGCCCATCTCGCTGCCGGCGCTGGCAACCGTCGGGCTCATGCTCAGCTTCCGTTACTGGAACGAGTGGTTCTCGGCCATGATGTATCTGGATGAGGCCAAGCTGTTCCCACTGCAATATGTGCTGATTAGCATCGAAAACGACATTGAATTTTTGACGACCAACTCCCAGATGATTGGCTCCGGGGTCATCGGCATGATTGACAACCTGCCCAGCGAAACCGCGCGCATGGCGCTGGTCATGATTGTGGTGTTGCCCATTGCCTGCATCTACCCGTTTTTCCAGCAGTACTTTGTTTCCGGCCTGACCGTCGGCGCTACCAAGGAGTAGCCAATACTGTCCCAAAAAAGCCGAGTGCTTTGAAAATATGCAACTAGTAGAAGGAGAGTTACTATGAAGAAACTTAGAGTTTTAGCGTCCGTTCTGGCATTGGCCACAACCCTTAGCATGGTTGTCGGCTGCGGTGCAAAGACCCCCGCGGCATCGGCCTCCTCCGCACCCTCCCAGTCGGCCTCTGCCTCCAAGTCCGAGGCTGCCCCCGAGTCCAAGTCCGAGGCTGTCCCTGCGTCCAAGTCCGAGGTTCCTGCCGAGCCGGTCAACCTCATCTGGATTATCCGCGACAAGGAAATGAAGGATCAGGCCAAGGTTTGGGAAGAACTGAACAAAATGTCCGCCAAGGATATTGGTGTGACCGTAACTGTAAAAAACTACAATGACCAGAGCAAAACCAAGACCGCACTGGCCACCGGCGAGGACTGGGATATTACCTTTACCTGCTCGTGGTACAACAACTTTGCGGATAATGCTCAGCTGGGCTACTACGCTGACCTGACCGACAAGCTGGGAACCGTTGCCCCTACCCTTAAGAGCTACATCCCCGAGCTCATCTGGAAGGGCGCCCAGATTGACGGCAAGATTATGGCTGTTCCTACCTACAAGGATTCTGCCGAAATCAACTACTGGACCTTCGACAAGGCTTGGGTTGACAAGACCGGCTACGACATCACTAAGATTAAGACCCTCCAGGACCTGGAGCCCTTTATGGCGGCCTGCAAGAAGATTGACCCCGCCGTTACTCCCTACAAAATGGACTACAAGGGCAATGACACCTTTGAATCCGACTTCGACACTCTGGTTGGCCGTTCCTTTGGTATTGTCGTGAAGTACGGCGACGCCACCGGCAAGGTTATCTCCATGTACGACGACCCCGGCTACATTGAAGACCTGAAAACCATCCGCAGCTATGTGGAAAAGGGCTACATCAATGCCGATGCGCTGGCCAACAAGCAGGAGCCCAAGGACAGCATCATCTGGGATCAGCCCGGCTTCCCCGGTGCCGAATCCATCTGGGCACAGTCCAGAGGCCACGAGATTGTCATGAACCAAAAGAGCGGCCCGAACATTTCCACCACCACCATCCGCGGTTCCCTGAACGCCATCAATGCCGACTCCAAAAACATTGACGCTGCGCTTCGCTATTTGGAATACGCCAACACCAACAAAGCCTACCGCAACATGCTGGCTTACGGCATCGAGGGTACCAACTACAAGCTCAACGATCAGGGTACCGTCGAGCTGCTAAACAAGGACTACGTTCCCGGCGCGTTCACCCAGGCTTCCTTCTTCGAGCTGATTCCCCAGGCACCTGCAAAGCCTGACCAGTGGAAGCAGCTGAAGGAACTGATGGCCGCTGCCCCCGAGAACAAGCTGGTTGGCTTCACCTTTAACTACATCGACGAGTTCGAGGCCACCAAGTCTGCCTGCGACACCATCATCAACAAATACCGCGGCGGTTTGACTACCGGCAGCATCGCAGATATTGACGGTTCGCTGACCTCCATGCGCGAGGAGCTGAAAAAGGCCGGCTACTACGACATGATTACCGCAGCACAGAAGCAGGTTGACGCGTTTCTGGCAGCAAGCAAATAAAGAACACTGAGTCACTATGCTGCCGGCAGTCTGCGCACACGCGTTGACGGCCGGCGGCATTCGCGCTTTTCTACTTTTGGGAATATAAGCCGATGCCAAGCGGCGGAATGGATGGATTACAATGCAGTTAGCCACTTCGATTAATTTGTACGAAAGACGGTTTGACGGAGGTCTGTACGACCCCATTGAGAGTATTGACATGCTGCACCAATATGGGTACAAGCTGTTGGACATGGATTTAGCGATGATTGTACACCGGGACTTTTTCCTCATCAAGGACGACTGGGAGCGCAAATGCCACGAGATTGCGGAGCATGCAGCGTCGCTGGGCGTTACCTTTGCCCAGTGCCACATTCCGTTTTACAACTCCGGGGACATCAACTGGTTCGACCCGGCCAAGCACGAATGGTTTGAAAAGATGATAGAGCGTGCCTACTACGCGGCGGGCATTCTGGGGGTCAAGTGGGCTACCGTCCATGCCTTTACCGACATGGAAAACGACTGTCGCCCCACCTGCTCCAAGTCGATGAATCTTGCCTACTTCGCCCCTTACATTGAGCTGGCAAAAAAGCTGAATGTGGGCATAAGCATTGAAAACATGGCGGACTTTTACAAGTCGCCCTGCCGCCGCCGGTACAGCGTTAGCGCCGATGAACTGGTGGACTTGGTGGATACCATCCACGACCCCATGGTGGGCATTACTTGGGACACCGGCCACGCCAACATTCAGGGCTACCGGCAGCAAAGCAAGCAGCTCAAGGTCATTGGCAGCCGCCTGACCTCGCTGCACATTAACGACAACCACGGCGTGCAGGACATCCACACCCTGCCGTTTTTGGGCAATGTGGACTGGCAGGATGTCATGACCGCGCTGCGGGACATTGACTACAAGGGCGAGCTGACCTACGAGACACACGGCTTTACCAACCCCATGCCGGAGGCACTAAAGCCCGAGGGACTGCGCCTGTCGGTGCTGGTGGGACACAAGCTGCTGGAGATGGCAAAATAAAACAACAGAAAGAGGAACTGCTACCATGAACAAGTCAATTCTTGCGCTACTGGCGGCGATTCTGCTGCTGACCTCCTGCGCGCCTGCCCAATACCATGTGGAACAGGCCGTCAAGGCATTTGATGACGGCTCCTATGGGGCGGTAAGCAACCCGGAGCTAGTCACCGACCGCCATGAAAAAATTGCCGTCAAGCCGGAGATGGAGGGGCTGGATAAGGCCTATGCGGGTCGTTCCAAGCGTACAGGCGACATGCACCTGCATTCGCTCTATTCGGACGGAAAAACCTCGGTGGAGGATTTGGTATCCCAAATGGACGGCGCGGGGTACGACTTTTTAGCGCTGTCTGACCACAACAACTGGTACCACCAGCAAAACCCTGCACTGACCGCGCAAAACTCCCTGCCCGCCATGGAGTGGACCAGCAAAACCGGACATATCAATGTGTTTTTCCCCGATAAGGAATCGCTGGAAAAGGTGGGGGATTTTACCTACAAGGGCAAAAAAGTATCCCTTGGCACCGGCAAGCCAATGCAGGATACCTCTGACTTCTGGGGCAAGGAGATGCAGATTAACCTTCGCAAAATTGAGCGTCTTCAGCCGGAAAACGGCACCTTGCACAAGGAATTTATGCAGTATATTGAGAGCATCGGCGGGGTTGCTTCGATTAACCACCCCTTTTCGGGCATCAACGACAGTGAACCACTGGACAAACTGCAGCTGCCATGGGTGTTTAAGCGGGAGCCTGCCGTGGTGGACGGAATGCCCAACCTTGCGGTGTGGGAACAGCTGGAAACAAAGTATGTAGAGATTTGGAACGGCACTGCCAAGGGGCTGGCCAGCAGTGGTTCCTGCAACAACAAATATGCCAAAAACCTGTGGTACGGTCTGCTACAGCGCGGCCACAAGGTATACGCGCTGGCGGGTACCGACGGACACGGGGATTTAACCGGCACAGCCGCCGCACACCTGTTTACGACCGGCAACACCGCGGCGGATACCTTCGCGGCACTGAAAGCGGGGAATCTGTCGGTCAGCGCCGCAAAGGGTCCCTACATTCAGCTTGCCTGCGGGGAAACCCCCATGGGCGGCACTGCCCAGTACGCCCCGGAACAAAACCTGAAGGTGCGCATTGGCAACGCCCCCGACCAGCTGACGGTACGAATCCTGACCGACCAAGGCACTGCCTACTATAATCAGGTGACTACCACCAATGGAATGTTTGAAATTGACTTTCCCACAGAACCCAGAAAATATTATCTGGTAGAGCTAAAGGACGCGCAGGATCAGGAATTTCTTGCGTTTTCTAACCCAATATTCTTTGAGGAGGCCACCACCAAATGAGTTTTAAACAAGATTTTGCATGGGGCGTTGCCACCAGCGCCTACCAGATTGAGGGCGCCTATTGCGAGGACGGCAAGGGACCTTCCATCTGGGACAAGTTTTGCGAGACAAAGGGAAATATCTTTGAGGGGCACGACGGCACGGTTGCCTGTGACCACTACCACCGGTACCGGCAGGATGTAAAGCTGATGGCCGAGCTGGGAGTAAAGGCTTACCGGTTTTCCCTGTCTTGGAGCAGAATTTTCCCAGAGGGCACAGGGGCAGTCAACGAAGCGGGAATTGCCTTTTACCAAAGCCTGCTGCGGGAGCTGGAGCAGTATGGCATTACCCCCTACATTACGCTGTACCACTGGGATTTGCCCGAAGCGCTCTACCTGCGGGGCGGTTGGCTGAACCCCGACTCCCCCCAGTGGTTTGCCCAGTACGCCACGGTGGTTGCCCAGCGGTTGGGCGGCTACGCCAAACACTTTATTACCTTTAATGAACCGCAGGTGTTCATCGGGCAGGTGTTTGTAGACGGCATACACGCCCCCGGGTACAAGCTGCCCAACCGCGACACGCTGCGGATGGCGCACCATGTTATGCTGGCGCACGGACTGGCAGCGCAGGCAATTCGCAGTGTACTGCCTCAGGCAAAAATAGGCTACGCGCCCACCAGCAGCGTACCGGTGCCGGTCAGCGACAGCCCGCAGGATGTGGAGGCCGCACGCAAGGCATTCTTCACCATGCCGGAGGATGGTTACTGGGCGTGGGACACCGCATGGTGGAGCGACCCGGTGGTTTTGGGGCACTACCCCGCGCAGGGACTGCGGGTTTTGGAAGAACAGCTGCCCAAGATTTCCGGCGACGACATGAAGAATATTTGCCAGCCGCTGGACTTTTACGGACAGAATATCTACCGCGGTGTACCCACCCGCGCAACGGCGGAGGGCGGCTTCGAGACGGTGGCATACCCCCAAGGCAGCCCCAAAACGGCCATTGGATGGCATGTTAACTTTGACTGCCTGTACTGGGGCAGCCGGTTTTTGTACGAGCGGTACCAAAAGCCGATTATCATTACCGAAAACGGCATGTCGTCCCACGACTGGGTCAGCTTGGACGGCAAGGTACACGACCCTCAGCGCATTGACTATCTGCATCGGCATCTGCGGTGGCTCAAGCAGGCCGTGGACGAGGGTGTGGATGTCGCCGGTTACTTCCAGTGGAGCTTTTTGGACAACTTTGAGTGGTGCAACGGCTACAATGACCGCTTTGGCATTGTATATACCGACTACGCCACCCAGCAGCGCATCCCCAAGGACTCCTACCACTGGTACCGGCAGGTCATTGCCCAAAATGGTGAGTGCCTGTAGTACAGCAAAACAAATCCCCCGACTTCAGCGTTTGGCTGGAGCCGGGGGATTTTTGTGCAAAAGGGAAGAGTAACCTACTTTTTTTCATTGTCCCGCAGCTGCCCCAGCGCGCCGCCCGGGTGCCAGCTAACATACTGCGCGGGGGTAACATCGGCAATGCTTTGCAGCAGGACGGTCAGCCCTTGCAGCACAACCACCTCGGCTAGAATCGAGGCGCGCGGGGCGCGGTTAAGCGGGCCGCCCTCGGCCTTGATGCCGGCAAAGAGGTGAGCATTGCTGTTTGTGGCCAGCCAGGAGTGGTCGTTGCCGGAAACGCCGATGACCACGGCGCCGTTCTTCCGCAGCGTGGAAACAGTGGCGCGCAGCTCGGCGGTTTCACCGCTGTTCGAGATAGCGATGACCACATCCCCGGGCAGTACCTGACCGGAGGAGCCGTGTACCGCCTCGGTGCCGTGCAGCTCGTAGGTCGGGGTGCCGGTGGAGCTCAACAGCGAGGCGATGTAGCCGCCAATGTGTGCCGGCTTGCCAATGCCGGTAATGTGTACCCGACCGCCGTTTTTGCGGCTGGCAAGAATCAGGTCAACCGCCTTTTGGTAAGCCTCCGCTGTGACTCCGGCGACAATCTGCTCAAATTCGGCGGTAATGGTGCTGCGATAGGTTGCCAGATGCTCAATATTTTTTTCTGTCAACATGAAACCTCATCCTTTCGGGGGCACTGATAGCAGCGCGTCCAGTATTGACAGGTCAAAGCCTGTGTAACCGTCCTGCTTCATTAGCGCAACCACCTCGGCCAAGGTTGGCAGCGAGGGCTGCGCGCCCATGCGGGATACCGTAATGGTAGCGGTGTAGTTGGCCACATCCAACGCCTGTTCGTGGGACAGCCCCGCGCAAACCGCGGTGCAGAAGGAACCTACAAAGCTATCCCCCGCGGCGGTGGGGTCCACCACCTTGACAATATCCACACAGGGCTTGAGGACAAAGCTGTCGCGGGTGGCCACTACAGCACCGCTACTGCCCAGCGTAATAATAACATTTTCAACGCCCTTGCCCAGCAGCACCTTAATGGCGGCCTTTACGTCATCAACATTGGCCTCCTTGCCGTTTTTACGGATGGGGACACCGGTCATGTCGGCGGCCTCGTGCTCGTTGGGGGAAATATAGCTCAGGCAGCGCAGCAGCTTGTCTGAAATGGGCGCATAGGGTGCAGAATTGAGCATGACCTTTACGCCGTTTTTATATGCTAGCTCTGCCACCAGCTCGTTGATGGCCATGGGAATTTCCAGTTGCAGCAGCACCATGTCGTAGTGGCTGATTTCTTCCTCCAAAAAGGCAACATCGGCGGGAGTAATCGCCATATTAGCGCCCGGCACCACAATAATCCGGTTTTTGCTCTTTTCCCCCTCGGCCACCTCCAGAATGATGTTGCCGACAGCGGAGGAGTGCTGGCTATCCACCAGAAGGTGCTGGACATTCATGCCACAGGCGCGAGCCGATTCGGTTAGCTCCCGGCCAAAGCCGTCGTTGCCCACCTTACCGACCATGGTTACCTCGGCACCCATGCGTCTGGCCTGCATGGCCTGATTGGCGCCTTTGCCGCCCGGTGCGGTACTAAAGGTTTTGCCAAACACGGTTTCTCCCGAACCGGGAAATTTGCCGGTACTGACGATTAAATCCATCACGAGGCTGCCAACGACCAGAATCTTCGGTCTTTTCAGTGTCATAACAGTTTCTCCTTATCATGTGGTGTTTCAAGGGACTTTTATATAATTTCCAGATAATCGCGGTCAGGCAGCGCGGGAAACTTTTGCGCTACCCCCTCCTGATACCAGAAAGCCACCGACGCAATGTCGTCCTGCAACGGCAGATATTTACCGCCCTCACGCCAGCCCAGCGCCTGAATGGTCACGCGCAGGTCATCCGAAAAGCGGATGGGATCCATAATATGCCAGCGGTACATTCCAAACCGAAGCTGACTGCGGTAAACATTGTCCTGAGTGGTTACCAGATTCAGCCCCGCATAGGGCGTGGTAAAGGGCTGGTACAGATGGGTTTTCATGTCTTCAAAGTCATAGGAACCGCAAAAATAGTCCTCCGTGCCAGTGCCGCAGATGGTGGGGTACTGTTTGTCGCCGTCAAGGAAGAATTTAATTTCACCCTCGCCCCACCAGCCGTTGTTGTTCACGCCCCAGCTCATGGCCGTGCCGACATAGTGGCCGCGCCCCTTGAGGTTGTCGATGATGACATAATCCTCCTTGTAGGGCAGCGGATTGACCCGGCGGAACTGTGCGTGGAAGTAGGCCGCATCGGCGGGAACCTCGGTCAGGGTGTAGTCAATTTGGTAGAACATGGTAACCGGAGCGTCGCTGCGGTTTTCCAGCGTCATGCGGCAGTGCTCCCGGAAGGGCATTGGCCAGTAGCAGTTAAAGGCGCTGCCGGGGTTGACGCAGACTGCCAACGAGGAAATTTGCCCAAACTCGCCCCAGCCGCTGGCGAAAAAGTCGCCGATGGGGCACTCAATGGAGGGGTCGTCGCGTTCATCCCAGTAGGCGCGCAGAATGGTGTTGCGCCACTTGCCGGTAGGGGTCAGCCAGATGTGCTGAATGCAGCCGGAGCCGGCAATGTCGGCAATGGTAAAGGTGGCACCGGGGGCAATGACAATAAAGGGGTTAACCTTCCAGCCAGTACCAAGGTCGCGAGCTGCATTTTTGGCAAATCCGTCCTCCAATTGACAGGTGCCGCCCTTGCCTTTTTCGCCGGTGTAGTTT
>JAVVRO010000071.1:0-8833 GCA_036654695.1 Angelakisella sp.
CGGGCGACAATATCGGCGCACTGCTCCGTGGTATTCAGAGAAACGAAATCGAGCGTGGACAGGTTCTGGCCAAGACCGGCTCCATTCACCCTCATACAAAGTTTCGTGGACAGGTTTATGTGCTGAAGCAGTCCGAGGGCGGACGTCATACCCCGTTCTTCAACAACTACAGACCTCAGTTCTACTTTAGAACCACTGACGTTACCGGCGTTATCTCCCTGCCCGAGGGCGTTGAGATGTGCATGCCCGGCGACAACATCGAAATGGATGTTGAGCTGATTACCCCCATCGCCATTGAAGAGGGTCTTCGCTTCGCTATCCGTGAAGGTGGCCGTACCGTGGGTTCCGGCGTTGTCATTAAGATTAACACCGATAAGTAATTATCGAACCACAAGAAAAGAGCGTGACCGTCTGGTCACGCTCTTTTTGCTATGTGCTGCAACAAGCAGCACATAGTGTTTCCTGTTACAGCGCTTTGGTTTCAATTTCTTCCATGGCCTTGACCAAAAACTCCGCGGTGGTCATTGCACCCAAGTCGCCGTCCTTGCGGGAACGAACCGACACACTGCCGTCCTCAATGTCTTTGTCGCCGGCCACCAGCATATAAGGAACCTTTTCCAGCTGTGCCTCGCGGATTTTGTAGCCAATCTTTTCGCTGCGGTCGTCCAGCTCACAGCGGATGCCCCGTGCCTCCAGCTGTTTTTTGACCTCCCCAAGATAGTCCAGATGCCGGTCAGCAATGGGCAGCAGCTTGACCTGCACAGGTGCCAGCCACAGGGGGAACGCTCCGGCGTATTTTTCAATTAGCAGCGCCAGCGTCCGCTCGTAGCAGCCCATCGAGGTGCGGTGAATAATATAGGGGTTCTTCTTAGTACCGTCGCGGTCAACATACTCCATCCCGAATTTTTCGGCCAGCATCTGGTCAATCTGAATGGTAATCAGGGTGTCTTCCTTGCCGTGTACGTTGCGAATCTGAATATCCAGCTTGGGACCGTAAAATGCCGCTTCGCCAATGCCGATGACATAGGGAATTTCCAGATGGTCAAGAATCTTTTTCATGACGCTCTGTGCTTCATCCCACTGCTGGGCAGTACCAATATATTTGCCGCTGTCGGCAGGGTCCCACTGGGAAAAGCGATAGGAAACATCCTCGTACAGTCCCAGCGTCTTGAGGAAAAAGATGGCAAGCTCCAAGCAGCTCTTAAATTCGCCCTCCAACTGGTCAGGGGCGCACATGAGGTGGCCTTCGCTAATGGTAAACTGCCGTACGCGAATCAGCCCGTGCATTTCGCCGCTGGCTTCGTTGCGGAACAGGGTGGAGGTTTCATTGTAACGAATGGGCAGGTCGCGGTAGCTGCGGCTCTTGTTCAGGTAGGCCTGATACTGGAAGGGGCAGGTCATGGGACGCAGGGCAAACACCTCGCTGTCCTTTTCCTCGTCCCCCATGACAAACATGTCGGCCTTGTAGTGATCCCAGTGGCCGGACAGCTTATACAGGTCGCTTTTGGCCATCAGCGGGGTTTTGGTCAGCTGCCAGCCGTGCTGCTGCTCCACATCCTCGACAAACCGTTGCAACAGCTGAATGACTCGGGCACCCTTCGGCAGTAAAATGGGCAGCCCTTGTCCAATCAGCTCCGAGGTGGTAAAGAAGCCCAGCTCGCGCCCCAGCTTATTGTGGTCGCGTTTTTTCGCTTCCTCCTGCTGTGCCAAAAACTCCTCCAGCTGGCTCTTTTTGGGAAATGCGGTACCGTACACACGGCAGAGCATCTTGTTTTTTTCGCTGCCGCGCCAGTAAGCGCCGGTGCAGGAGGTCAGCTTGACCGCCTTGACCGCCCCGGTAGACAGCAGGTGCGGGCCGGCACACAGGTCGGTAAAGTCGCCCTGCCGGTAAAAGCTGATATTTTCGCCCTTGGCGGCGTGCTCGGTAATCAGCTCCAGCTTGTAGGGCTGGTCGGCCATCAGCTCCTTGGCCTGCTCGCCCGGCAGCACAAAGGACTCAATGGCAATATTCTCCTTGGCAATCTTGGCGATTTCGGCCTCCAGCTTTTCCAAATCGGCGGGAGTAAAGGGAGTCGCAATGTCAAAGTCGTAGTAAAAGCCGTTTTCAATGGCCGGACCAATGGCAAACTTGACTCCGGGGAACAGCCGCAGCACTGCCTGTGCCAACATGTGGGATGCGGTGTGGTTGAAGGTCCACTGGCCTTTTTTGTCCTCGAAGGTCAGCACTGCAAAGCTGGCATCCTGATCAATTACCGTGCGCAGGTCGCGCAGAGCTCCGTCCACCTCAACAGCACAGGCATTGCGAAACAGCCCCATGCTAATCTCCTTGGCGGCATCGCCGGCGGTAATCGAGTCGGGGAACTCCTTGACCGAGCCGTCCTTCAGCGTTAATTTTATCATAGAAAAAAACCTCCCTTTCAAATTACAACAGCAAATAATAAAAAAATCCCGCCCAGTACAAACATACAGGGCGGGAATATTCCCACGGTTCCACCTGAATTGCGCCGAAAAACCGACGCGCCTCCTGCGATGATAACGCTGTCAAAGCGGCGATGCTTTTTTGCATGCACTCGGGAGTGGTACTGTACCAAAGCCCTTTGCCACCGTCACACCAAACCGGCAGCTCTCTGAAAAGGGAAGTTTTGGGCAGCTTCTCCGTCAACGAGATAAACAATTTCTATACACTATACCACTGGGTATGAATTTTGTCAATACTAAGTTCCAACGCGCCATTGTTCTGGTACTATCCCTGCCAAATGCAACTGAATTGTATAAGCTATCAATGCTACTGTCAATAGGAAAAGTGCGAAAGTAGATTTTTCTTGACAAAAGTAATAAAAAACTATAAAATAAGATGGGTATTTGTGCAAGTAATAGAGCAAATATTCATTAATCATTTAGTTTCACTTGATGATAAAATTACGAAAGGGAGGGTTTGACAAAACAATGCAAAATTTTAGTTTACTTAGTCTAATTGTCTGTGGACTGATTTCTTTTCTTGTCGGCGCAGGGCTGTTTTTTTTCGCCGGCGTTAAGTATAGAATGAAAGTAGCAGAGGCTGAGCTGGGCTCGGCTGAGGAAGAAGCAAAAAAGCTGGTCGGCGACGCCATTAAGATGTCGGAAACCAAGAAAAAAGAAGCATTGCTCGAGGCAAAGGACGAAATTTACCGGCTGAAAAACGATGCCGAAAAGGAAACCAAAGAGCGGCGCAGCGAAGTGCAGCGTCAGGAGCGCAGGCTCCAGCAGAAGGAAGAAAACCTGGACCGCAAGAGCGAAAACATGGAGAAAAAGGAAGAAACCTTGCAGCAAAAGCTCAGCGATGCCGAGGCACGGATGAAAGAAGCCGATACCGTTATGGCACGTCAGCTGGATATGCTGGAGAAAATTTCCGGATTTACTCAGGATCAGGCCAAGGAGCACCTGCTGACCGAGCTGGAGGGCGACTTGGTACACGAAAAGGCACTGAAAATTCAGCAGTTTGAACAGCGCTGCAAGGATGAATCGGATCAAAAAGCACGGGAGATTATCTCTCAGGCCATCCAGCGCTGCGCGTCCGACCATGTGGCGGAGGTTACCGTTTCGGTGGTGCCGCTGCCCAGCGATGAAATGAAGGGTCGCATCATTGGCCGCGAGGGTCGTAACATCCGCACACTGGAAACCCTGACCGGCGTTGACCTGATTATTGACGATACCCCGGAGGCCATTACCCTGTCCAGCCACGACCCGGTCAAGCGCGAGGTTGCCCGGATTTCCCTGGAAAAGCTGATTCAGGACGGGCGGATTCACCCCGCGCGGATTGAAGAAATGGTGGAAAAAGCCGCCCGCGAAGTGGAGCACAAGATTAAGCAGGAGGGCGAACGCGCAGTCATCGAGACTGGCGTACACGGCATTAACCCCGAGCTGATGCGTCTGCTGGGGCGGATGCGTTACCGCACCAGCTATGGCCAGAATGTGCTGGATCATTCCATTGAGGTGTCCCAGATTGCCGGCATTATGGCCTGCGAGCTGGGGCTGGACCCCACCCTTGCCAAGCGCGCGGGACTGCTGCATGACATTGGTAAGGCACTGACCCACGAAATTGAGGGCTCCCATGTGGCCATCGGCGTTGACCTTGCCAAGAAGTACAAGGAAAGCCCCGAGGTTATCCATGCCATTGAGGCGCACCACGGTGATGTGGAGGCCAAGACGGTGGTGGCGTGTCTGGTGCAGGCGGCTGACGCAGTTTCTGCGGCACGTCCCGGCGCACGGCGGGAAAACGTGGAAAACTACATCAAACGTCTGGAAAAGCTGGAAAGCATTGCAAACTCCTTTGAGGGTGTGGAAAAGTGCTTTGCCATTCAGGCCGGACGCGAGGTGCGCATTATGCTTAAGGCAGATGTTATCAGCGACGACCAGATGGTCATTACCGCCCGGGACATCGCCAAGAAGATTGAGGACGAGATGGAGTATCCCGGCCAGATTAAGGTGCATGTCATCCGCGAAACCAGAGCCATTGAATACGCAAAATAATCCCAAGATAAAAAAAGAGGAGAGGCCGTCAGGCTTCTCCTCTTTGCTGTACTCCCTTATACCACCATTCCATGAACCCCCAAGAGGGTTTCATCTGCCATGGGACGCAGGGCGGCGGCATTACAGCTCGTCCAGTGTCAGGCAGTAGGCGGGTAAAAACTGCTCCAAAAACTGCTCGACCTCCGGGAGCTGCATGGCATGCAACGCGGCCAGAATGCTGTCATAGGCAGTGTCAAATTCGCTGTTGCCCATCCTGCGCTCCTGAATGCACTTGATGAGCGCCGAAAGCCGGTCGGCCGCCTTGACAATGGGGCGGTAGTCCTCCGTGGGGGCAAACCATGGCCGGTACTGGGCAATCATGCTTTCCGGCAGCTTTCCCAGCAGCTGGTTGGCGGCATCCTGCTCCACAGCCTTGTAAGCGGCCTTAAGCGCAGGGCTGCGGTATTTTACCGGCGTGGGCATGTCACCGGTCAGAATCTCGCTGCAATCGTGGTAGAGGGCATACAGCACCGCCTGCCCGCAGTCCAGCGGCGGGGCAGCGGGCAGCGCGTTGTGCAGCACCGTCAGTCCATGGACAAGGTAGGCGACCTCCAAGGTGTGCTCGCTGAGGTTTTCGGGGGAGCTGTTGCGCATCAGTCCCCAACGGACAATGTGCTTCATCCGGCTAATCATTGCAAAAAAGCTATAGCTCATGGCGGTACCTCCCAAGGAAAATGATGTAGGTTGTAGTTTATTGCGCATGGCTCGCTACAATAGCGCACGGTTATTGTAGCACGAATTTCGGGATGGTGCAAATTTCATTTTTCTTCCCTTTTCCCCTTAACATTTGCAGTAATCTATGCTAGAATGAACACTGGTCTATTATGGCAAAGATATATTACACCTTGAAAGGTTGACGTTTAACACCATGACGACACAATTGACCCCGCAAAAAAACCGAGTCTGGGAAGCGCTGCTGCTGGGCACACTGGTGGGCGCGGCCGCGCTGTTGCCCTATGTATTCTTTGATAAGGGACTTTTTCTCTATTACGGCGACTTCAATGTGCAGCAGATTCCCTTTTACCAGCTGGCCAATGACGCGGTGCGCTCCGGCAACATCTGGTGGAGCTGGAAGACTGACCTTGGCGCAAACTTCATTGGTTCCTACAGCTTTTACCTGCTGTTCAGCCCGTTTTTCTGGCTGTCGCTGCTGTTCCCGCCTGCCGCAACCCCCTACCTGATGGCACCGCTGCTGGCGCTCAAGCTGGGCTGCGCTGCCGCCACCGGCTACCTCTACCTCAAGCGGTTTTTGCGCGACCAGCAGTATGCGGTACTGTTCAGCTTGCTCTATGCCTTTTCCGGCTATTCGGTTTACAACATCTTTTTTAACCACTTCCACGAGGCCATCATCTTCTTCCCGCTGCTGCTCATTGGGCTGGAGCAAGCCATGACCGAGCAAAAGTGGGGACGGTTTGCCCTTGCCATTACCGTCAACGCTGTGGTAAACTATTGGTTTTTCATCGGCGAAGCGGTGTTTGTGGCGCTCTACTTTGTGGTGCGCTTTACCGACCGCAGGTGGCGGCTCACTTGGCGGCGGTTTTGGTCGCTGGGCTGCGAGGCTGTGCTGGGGCTGGGCATGGCCATGGCTGCGCTGCTGCCCTCGGTGTTAGCCATTCTGGGCAACCCCCGCACCACCGGCGAAAACCTGCTGTTGGGGAATAATTTGTGGTACTACAGTAACCCGCAGCGGTATCTTGGAATAATACACTCTGTATTATTTACCCCAGATATGCCAGCACTGAATAACTGGTTCCCCGACCACGGCGCACAATGGTCGTCGCTGTCGGCCTATCTTCCGTTTTTTAGTACTGCCGGGGTCATTGCCTACCTGCTGGCACGCCGCCGGGACTGGCTGGGGCGCATGATTATTGCCAGCGGCATTTTTGCCATGGTGCCGGTGCTGAACCACCTGTTTGTACTGGAAAACTATTCCTACTACGCGCGCTGGTTCTACATGCCTACCCTACTTATGGTACTGGCAACCGCCAAGGCGGTGGAAAACCAGACCGCCGAGGGGGACATTCCCTTCCACAAGGGCTACTGTGTTACGCTGGGCGCAATGATGGTACTGCTGGTCATTGCGGGGTTGACCCCCAGCCGCTCCGGGGAGGAGTGGAAGCTGGGCATCTACAAATACCCCGAAAAGTTCCTTGCCACCGCCGCCATAACCTTGGTGGGCTTTTTGGCGGTGGGACTGCTGATGCGCGCTGTGCGTTCGCCCAAGTTCCGTGACCGGCTGACCGCATTTTTGGTGGTAGGCTGCTTTTTGTACACCTTCTCTGTCCTGATGATTGGCAAAGCGACCTATAGCGACAACCGCTGGATTACCGAGACTGCGCTGCCCGGCCGCGACCAGATGTCAATGGACGCACCCGGAGAGTTTTCCCGCAGCGACATCTACAAGGGCAATGACAATCTGGGGATGTATTGGAATCTGCCGAATATTCAAACCTTCCATAGCATTGTACCCGCCTCACTTATGGAGTTTTACCCGGCGGTGGGGGTCAAGCGGGATGTCTCCTCCAAGCCGGAAACCAAGTTCCCGGAGCTGCGTTCTCTGCTGTCGGTACGCTGGCTGTACATTGACGAGCAGCAGGAGGAGCAAAACCCCATGCCCGGTTACACCCTGGCGGATACCCGACTGGGATACAATATTTACCAAAACGACAATTTTATTCCCATGGGCTTTGCCTACGACTACTGCATGAACCCCGAGGACTGGGACAACATCGACAAAGAAAGCCGGGCGCGGGCGCTGCTGTATGCCGTCTACCTAGACAAGGAGGCCATTGAGCGCAACAGCGACATTCTGGAGCCGGTGGCAGGGGGCTGGCGAGGGGAGCTGTCCTACCGTGACTTTGGTGTGGATGCGCAAGACCGCGCCAATGCGGCCTGCGTCAGCTTTGCCACCGACAACAAGGGCTTTACCGCGACCACTGCCTACACAGAGGACGAGCTGGTGTTCTTTAGCGTACCCTACGACAAGGGCTGGCGCGCCACGGTCAATGGGCAACCGGCGCCGATTGAGCGGGCAAACCTTGGCTTTATGGCGGTACGCGTCCCCGGGGGCGAAAGCACCCTTCGCTTTGAGTACACCACCCCCGGACTGTGGCTGGGGGTAACGGTTACGGTGGTCAGTCTGCTGCTGTTTGCGGGGTACCTGCTGCTGCGCCGCCGACTGGTGCCGGAACCGGACGAGGACAGCTGGGAGCAGACCTGTATCAAGGGCTTTGATGAGCAGCCGTGGGATTAAATCGCTAAAAAACCCTTGCATTTTTGCCATAGGTGTGGTACTATACTATGGTAATAGTAAGGTAAGTAAAAGAGTGGGTTGTAAACCCGCTCTTTACTTTATATATTGAGGTTTTTTAGGAGGGTACTTATTTGTCAAGCGCAAAGAAATCAACTGTAGAACTGGCCATTGAGCTGGCGGCGCCACTCATCGACGAACTGGGACTAATCCTGTGGGATGTCACCTTTGCCAAGGAGGGCAGCGTTTGGGTGCTGTGCTACCTGCTGGACAAAGAAGGCGGGATTGCCATTGACGACTGCGAGCAGTTTTCCCGCAAGGTGGACATCTTGCTGGATGCGGCCGACCCCATTGAGCAAAGCTATACGCTGGAGGTTTCCTCCCCCGGCATTGAGCGTGAGCTAACCCGGGACTGGCATTTTGACGCCTGCATGGGGCAGGCAGTAACGGCAAGGCTGATTCGTCCGGTGGAGGGTGTGCGCGACTATGTGGGAACGCTGACCGGCTACCAAGGCGGCGTGCTGACACTGGCGGTGGAGGACAAGGGCGTAGTAACGCTTAAGCGCGCTGACATTGCCCATGTTAGATTATACTACGAGTTTTAAACATTTGATATATTACAGATTGGAGTGGGTATGAAAAATGAATAATGAGTTTTTTGAGGCGCTTACCCTTATGGAAAAGGAAAAGGGTATCCCCGCTGAATATTTGGTAGAAAAGATTAAAATCGCCATTGGCATTGCGGTGAAGAAAGACCCCGCAGGCAGTGAGGACAACATCGTGGAGATTGATCCCGAAACCAAAAAGTTTTATGTGGCTATGCGCAAGCTGGTTGTGGAGGAGATTGAAGACAACCTAACCGAGATTACGCTGGATGCGGCACTCAAGGTCAACAAGCGCGCCAAGGTGGGCGACATTGTGGAAATTCCGCTGGAGCCCAAAAAGTTTGGGCGCATTGCGGCGCAGTCGGCCAAGCATGTGATCCGGCAGGGCATCCGCGAAGCGGAAAAGGGACTGCTGCTACAGGAATACCAG
>JAVVRO010000072.1:0-8824 GCA_036654695.1 Angelakisella sp.
ACCTATACCTTTGCCGGCGATGTGGGTACGGTGGCACGGGATACCATTTTGGAGCACAGCTACCAGCTGCCGGGGGTGGATGTCATTGAAAGTCCGGTGCGGGAGTATGTGGACGGCACCTTGGCACCGCATATTCTGGGCAGCATCGGGCCGGTTTACAAGGAGGATATGGAGGCGCTAAAAAAAGATGGCCGCTGGTACGACCCCAAGACCAACCCCACCGGCTACCGGGGGAATGAGTATCTGGGCAAAAGCGGCATTGAGCTGACGTACGAATCCGTTCTGCGGGGCAAAAGCGGCGAACGGCTGGTGTCGCTGGACTATCGGGGCAATGTGGAATCGGTCGAGGTCACCATACCGCCCACGCCCGGCAACACGGTGGTGCTCACGCTGGATCGGGACTTGCAACGTGCGTCGCAGGACGCGCTGGAGCATACCATTCATCGCTACAACAACGACCCGAACCTTAAATACGAGCAGGGCAAGGGAACCAATGCCGGAGCGGTGGTGGTGCAGCATGTTAAAACCGGCGAGATACTGGCGATGGCCAGCTACCCCACCTACGACGGCAGCACGTTTTTGGCGGATTACGCGGAGCTTAGGGTAAAAAAGCCCGGACCGCTGCTGAACCGCGCTACCATGGGGCAGTACCGCCCCGGTTCCATCTACAAGCCGGCGGTAGCGGTGGCCGGACTGACCGAGGGAGTCGTTGGACTGACCGAAACCATTAACTGCACCCATGTGTACACCAGATTTTCGGACTATCCCGCGACCTGCATGTATCTGCACGGCCCTATTGATGTTATGCGCGCACTGCAGGTTTCCTGCAACATCTTTTTTTACGAAACCGGCTGGCGGTTAGGGATTGACCGCATGAACAAATACAGCGCCCAGCTGGGGCTGGGTCATCCCACCGGCATTGAGATTTCCGAAGACGCCGGGCAGCTTTCCTCGCCGGCAACGCAGGAGGCGGGCGGGGATATCTGGACAAACGGCGATATCATTCAGTCAGCCATTGGCCAGCTGGATCACCTGTTTACTCCGGTACAGATGGCCAGCTATACTGCCACGCTGGCCAATAACGGCGTGCGGATGCAGTCCCATCTGGTCAAAGCCACCAAAAGCTACGACTTTAAGGAAACGGTGAGCGAAACCCCGGTGACCGAGATTGATCGCATTGAGGCACCTGCCGAGGTGTTTGAGACGGTGCGCAAGGGCATGATTGCCGCCACCGCCGCGGGCGGTACCTCCGGTTGGCAGTGGACGGGCTTTCCGCTGACCGTCGCGTCCAAAACCGGTACGCCGGAGGTGGTTAGCAAGGCCGACTTAAACGCGGTTTACATCTGCTATATCCCCGCCGAGGACCCCCAGATTGCCATTGCGGTAGCACTGGAAAACGCCGGCTCCGGCAATGTGGCAGCGCCGGTTGCCCGTCTGATTGCCGAGGAATACTTTTTCGGTGGCTCCAAAAGCGAGCTGGTGCGCCCAATGGGAGAGGTTTTGCCATAATAATCCAAAAAAATGTTGCATTGCCCCTTTTCTTTTGTAGTTGATTTGTGGTACAATGGAAAATAACCATAAGGAGGAGTGTTTTGCCGTGACCAAAAGGATTATGATTGCCTCCGGAAAGGGCGGCGTAGGCAAAAGCATCCTCTGCCTTGGGGTTGCCGCAGGGCTGTGTGCGGCAGGCAAGCGTGTGCTGGTGGTGGAGGCCGATACCGGCTTTCGCGGGCTGGATATTTCGCTGGACTTGCAGGACAGGGCGCTGTATGACTTGAGCGACCTGCTGGAACAGCGCAGTACCCTTGACCAAACGCTGTTACGGCACACCAAACATAAAATCGAACTAATCTGTGCACCAAACGACCCGGAATACCTGCCGCGTACCGACCGGCTGACGGCGCTGTTTGGCGAGCTTTCCTTACGAGGCTACGACTTTGTGCTTTGCGACTGTGGCGCGGGCTTCGGCCCATGGCAGGCGGGAATGAGCCAAAACTGCAACATGGCACTGCTGGTGACTACGCCGGAGCAGGCCGCCGTGCGCGCCGCCGCGGCAACCTCCCTTTTGCTACACAAAAAAGGGTTGCACGAGCAAAGGCTGATTATCAACCGCATTCCGCGGGTACTCCCGCAAAATAAAGCAATTCGCGACCTCGACGATGTCATTGATTTGGTTGGAGTACCGCTGCTGGGCGCGGTGCCGGAGGGTCTGACTCCGGGCATTGCACAGCGGGATGGGCATTCCAAGGCCGCCGAGGAGGTCTATCGCATTGCCCAACGGCTTTGCGGAGTTGACCGGGAATTAACCCTGTTGGCGGAAGGGCGAGGCCATTATTTTACCCAATAGAAAGGAGCATTCTCCTATGAATATTGCGTTAATCGCACACGATGCCAAAAAGGAGCTGATGGTTCAGTTCTGCATTGCCTACTGCGGCATTCTCAGCAGGCACAACCTTTGCGCCACCGGAACCACCGGAAAAATGGTTGCAGAGGCCACAGGGCTGACCATTGTTCGCTTTATGGCAGGCAGCCAAGGGGGGGACCAGCAGATTGCGTCTCGTATTTCCTGCAACGAGATTGACCTGCTGCTGTTTTTCCGTGACCCCATTGGTGCCAAATCCACCGAGCCTGACGAGGCAAACCTATTGCGGCTTTGCGATGTTTACAACATCCCCATTGCCACCAACATTGCCACCGGCGAAGCACTAATTCATGCGCTGGAGCATGGTGACTTGGACTGGCGTGACATTGTGAACCCCAAAATGGGCTAACCCCGCAGCCAAATTAACCGAATAGAAATTGTACAATTTTTTGCAAAAGGGGGTAGTCTGCCCTTTTTTGCATCTATAGTAATGTTAAAAGGAGTATCAATATGCCTCCATTAACCACCGCGCCCCGCGGTACCAACGACATTCTGCCCAAGGATACCCCCGCGTGGCAGTACATTGAGCGTACCCTGCTGTCCACCGCCGAGCTGTTTGGCTTTCGGGAAATCCGCGTGCCAACCTTTGAGCATACCGAGCTGTTTAACCGGTCGGTGGGCGAAACCACCGATGTAGTCAACAAGGAGATGTATACCTTTACCGACAAGGGCGACCGCAGCTTGACCCTGCGCCCCGAGGGGACTGCCGGTGTGGTGCGCGCCTCGATTGAAAACGGCCTGCTGGGGGACGCGCTGCCGCTGAAGGTCAGCTATGTCATTCCCTGCTTCCGCTACGAAAAGCCCCAGAGCGGGCGGTACCGGGAGTTCCACCAGTTTGGGGTCGAGCTGTTCGGCTCCACCGCCCCCGCCGCCGATGCCGAGATGATTTCGCTGGTACAGGAGGCCTACAACACGCTGGGCGTGCGGGATATCCATGTTGAGCTCAACTCGATTGGTTGCCCTACCTGCCGTGCCGAATACCACAAGGCGCTCCGGGCATATTTTGAAGCCAGCAAAGCGGATCTTTGCCCAACCTGTCTGGAACGGCTGGACAAAAACCCCATGCGCATTTTGGACTGCAAAAGCCCGGTTTGCGGCAAGATTGCCGCCGGTGCGCCCAAGATGCTGGACTTTTTGTGCGACGAATGTACTGCCCACTTTGAGGGCGTGAAAGCGATGCTAACCCAAAGCGGCATTGCCTATCAGTTAAACCCCACCATTGTCCGTGGGCTGGACTACTACACCCGCACGGTGTTTGAGTTTGTTTACACTGCCCCCGACGGCACCAAAAGTGTCTGCGGCGGCGGCGGCCGGTACGGCGGACTGCTTAAGGAGCTGGGTGGGCCGGACTACGAGGGTATTGGCTTTGCCATGGGTCTGGAGCGACTGCTTAAGGTGATGCAGGAGCAAAAATGCGACTTCCCGCCCCCAGCCACCTGCGATGTTTATCTGGTGTCCATGGGACAGGCGGCCGAGCTCAAGGCGTTCCAGCTGGCAAACCTCCTGCGTGCCGACGGCTTTTTTGCCCAAAGCGACCTGATGGGTCGTTCCCTGAAGGCGCAGATGAAGTACGCCAACAAAATAGGCGCAAAGTATACCATTGTGCTGGGTGACAGCGAACTGAGCACAAACAAAGCGGTATTAAAAAGCATGTACAGCGGTGCAACCCGCGACCTGCCGCTGGACGAGCGTTTTTCCGACGCAATATACGAGGAGATTATGACGACAGCCTACGCCGACTTGGCCGAGGCCGCCGACAAGTTGGAGTAAGAGGAGAGATAACGGTTATGGCAGAGACAATGGCAGGACTTCGGCGCACCAATTACTGCGGCGAAACGACCATGGCGCAACTGGAAACACAGGTAGTTGTTTGCGGCTGGGTGCAAAAAATACGGGACAAGGGAATGCTGGTTTTCATTGACCTGCGGGACCGCACCGGCATTGTACAGCTGGCCTTTGACGACCGCACCGACGCCGCGCTGCGCGCTAAGGCGCAGACCGCCCGCAGCGAATTTGTATTAATGGCCAAGGGAGTTGTCCGTCGTCGGGAAAGCGTCAACAGTGAGATTGTCAATGGAGACATTGAGGTCTATGTCAGCGAGCTGCGCATTCTGTCCAAGGCAATGACCCCGCCCTTTGAGATTACCGATAAAACCAACGTCAAGGAGGAGCTGCGCCTAAAGTACCGCTACCTTGACCTGCGCCGTCGTACCTTGCAGCAAAACCTGATGCTTCGCCACAAGATTGCACAGGTTACCCGCAGCTATTTTTACGACCAAGGCTTTTTGGAAATTGAAACTCCCATGATGATTAAATCCACCCCCGAGGGGGCAAGGGACTACATTGTGCCGTCGCGGGTACAGCCGGGTCATTTTTACGCCCTGCCCCAGTCCCCCCAGATTTATAAGCAGCTGCTGATGCTGTCCGGCTTTGACCGGTACATTCAGTTGGCGCGCTGCTTCCGGGATGAGGATTTGCGTGCCGACCGCCAGCCGGAATTTACCCAGATTGACCTTGAAATGTCCTTTGTGGATGTGGATGACATTCTGGAAATGGTCGAGGGCTACATCAGCAAGCTGTTCCACGAGGTGCTGTCCCACGAGGTCACCCTGCCGCTGCCCCGCTTGACCTATGCTCAGGCCATGGAACGCTACGGCAGCGACAAGCCGGACACCCGGTTTGCCATGGAGATTACCGACCTTTCCGATTTGGTAAAGGACAGCGGTTTTAGCGTGTTTTCCGGTGCAGTGGCAGCGGGCGGCACAGTGCGCGCCATTGTTGCCAAGGGTGCAGCGGCTACCCTGACCCGCAAGGAGATTGACAAGCTCACCGAAGCGGCCAAGGGGATTGGTGCCAAGGGGCTGGCTTACATCCGCTACGCGGAGGAAACCCCCAACTGCTCCTTTGCCAAGTTTATGACTCCTCAGGAGCTGACCGCCATTCTGGAACGGCTGGACTGCCGCCACGGGGATGTGGCGCTGATTGTAGCGGACAAAAGCAAGGTGACGCTGCCGGTGCTGGGCGCCCTTCGCAACCAGCTGGGTCGCCAGCTGGAGCTCATTGACAAAACAAAGTTCAATCTGCTGTGGATTGTAGAATTTCCGTTTTTTGAATACAACGAGGAAACCGGTGGCTGGGATGCCATGCACCACCCCTTTACCATGCCCATGGAGGAATGTCTGGACAAGCTGGACAGCGACCCCGGTTCCGTGCGCGCCAAGGCCTACGACCTTGTGCTTAATGGTGTGGAGCTTTGCTCCGGGTCCATTCGCATTAGCGACTACCAGTTGCAGGAGCGTATGTTCCGGGCACTGGGGCTGACCCCCCAGGAGATTGAAGCAAAGTTTGGCTTTTTGGTGGATGCCTACCACTATGGCGCACCGCCCCATGGGGGAGTGGGCATTGGGCTGGATCGCCTTGCCATGACCATGACCGGCGCGGAAAGCCTGCGCGATGTGCTGGCCTTCCCCAAGGTGCAAAATGCCAGCGAGCTTATGAGCGGAGCCCCCGGCGAGGTCGACGACCAAAGCCTGCGGGATCTGTCCATTGGGGTGACCCGCAAGGACATCTAAGACATTTTTGTGGTGGGGCTGTTTTGCGACAGCCCCATTCTTTACCAAAAAGGGAGGAGCAGCCATGGAGATTACCGACATTCAAAAGACCAAAAAAGGGCGATATGCGGTATTTGCCGACGGCGAGTTCCTGTTTAGCGTACACCCCGACAGCTACTACAAAACCCAGCTGCGGGTGGGGCTGGCCATGACAGTGGAGGAGCTGGAGCAGCTTAGGGTGGACGACCAGCTGCGTTCGGCCAAGGAAGCGGCCATGAATGCCCTGTCCCGCGCTGCCCAGAGCAGCGGAATGCTGCGGCAAAAGCTGTCCCGGTACTACGACAGCGACGCGGTGGAGGGTGCCATTGCACGGATGACCGAGCTGGGGCTGGTGGATGACTTTGACTACGCCCGGCGCATGGCCGCCGACTGTGTGAACCTGCGGGGCTACTCCCAGCTGCGTCTGCGGCAGTACCTGCGGCAAAAGCAGCTGCCCGCCGAGGCCATCGAGGCTGCACTGACGCAATTTGGGGACGACAACGAGATTGACCCCATTGTGGCGCTTCTTCTAAAAAAATACCGCAACAAAATCACCGACCCGGAGGGACTGCGCAAAAGCATCGCCGCACTGCAACGCAGGGGCTTTGGCTTTGGGGACATCCGTGCCGCACTGCAAAAAATAGAGGAGGAACAGCTGCTGTAGCGGCAGTGGCGGTTGCGTCACAGAAAGGATTGATACCATGAACAAAAAAGCGGTTAAAATTGGAATGATTTCGCTGGGCTGCTCCAAAAATCAGGTGGATGCCGAGCTGATGCTGGCACTGCTGCAAAAAAATAACTGGCAGCTGGTGGCTGACCCGGAGCAAAGTGATGTGGTCATTGTTAACACCTGCGGCTTTATTGAAGCGGCCAAGCAGGAGTCGATTGAAACCATACTGGAATTTTGCGCCAAAAAGCAGACCGGCGGCCCCCGCTTGGTGGTGGTGACCGGCTGCTTGGCCGAGCGCTACCGGCAGGAGCTGGCGGAGGAAATCCCGGAGGCCGATGTGGTGCTGGGCATTGGCAGCAACGGCGGCATTGTTGCGGCCATTGAAGCGGCGCTGGCCGGACAGCGTGTGGTGCGCTTCGGCGACAAATACGACCTGACCGGCGAGGGCGACCGGGTACTGACCAACCAGCCGTTTTTTGCCTATGTCAAGGTGGCCGAGGGCTGCGACAACCGATGCACCTACTGTGCCATTCCACTGATTCGCGGCAACTTTAGAAGTCGCCCCATGGAAAACATTGTAAAAGAGGTCAAACGGTTGGCCGGCCGTGGTGTGCGGGAAATTAATCTAGTGGCGCAGGACACCAGCCGATACGGGCTGGACTTATACGGTAAGTATAAGCTGCCGGAGTTAATACAAGAAGTTTGCAAGGTGGACGGCGTGGACTGGGTGCGGATTCTGTACTGCTACCCCGACCGCATTACCCCCGAGCTGATGGAGGTTATGGCCGCCGAGCCCAAGGTAGTCAAGTACATTGACATACCGGTACAGCACGCCAGCGCCAAGGTGCTGCGGGAGATGAACCGCAGCGGCGACCGGCAGTCCATCCTTGCGCTAGTCAATACCCTGCGCCAAGCCATTCCCGGCGTGGTGCTGCGCACGACCGTCATTGCAGGCTTCCCCGGCGAAACGCAGGAGGACTTCGAGGAGCTGTGCAAGCTGGTGACCGAGGCGAAATTTGAACGGCTGGGCTGCTTTGCCTACTCCCAGGAGGAGGACACCCCTGCCGGCGAACGGGAGGACCAGCTGGACGAGGAGCTGCGTCGCCGCCGCGCCGAGCGGGTCATGGAGCTGCAAATGGGCATTGCCTTTGACTTTGCCAAGGGCTGTGTGGGCAACCGGCTACAGGTGCTGGTAGAGGGCAAGCAGGAGGGGCTGTACTTTGGCCGCAGCTACATGGACGCGCCCGATATTGATACCCGGGTCTACTTTACCGCCGGACGCAAAATTGCCATGGGCGAGCTGGTGGAGGTCGAGATTACCGACAGCAGGGAATACGATTTAGTGGGCAAGCTAAGCGTGGGAAAGGCCATGATATGATGTTTTCAAGGAAGGACCTGACGCGGATTATTATTCCGCTGGTGCTGGAGCAGCTGCTGGCGGTGGCCATCGGCATGGCCGATACCATTATGGTGACCAGTGTTGGCGAGGCCGCCGTGTCGGGCATCTCCATTGTAGATTCTATTAATATTTTGCTCATCAACATTTTTACCGCCCTTGCCACCGGCGGCGCGGTGGTGACGGCGCAGTATCTGGGACGGGAGGATCGCGAGCAGGCACGTCTTTCCGGCAATCAGCTGCTGTTTTCCACCACGCTCATCTCGCTAGTGATTATGACCTTTTGCCTGTTTGGGCAGAGCTGGCTGCTGGAAACGCTTTACGGCAATGTGGAAAGCGCGGTGATGGAAAATGCGCGCATCTACTTCTTCTGGTCGGCGCTCTCCTACCCCTTCCTTGCTTTGTATAACGGCGGCGCGGCGCTGTTCCGCGTTATGGGTAACACTAAAATCGCGCTTTTTTGCTCCCTGCTCATGAACATTGTGAACATTGGGGGTAACGCAGTCCTCATCTACGGGTTTGGGATGGGGGTACGGGGCGCGGCGCTGGCTTCGCTGGCAAGCCGCGGACTGGCGGCGGTGGTTGTCATCTACCTGCTGCGCAACCCGGCCTGTCCGCTGGCACTGGACAAAACCATGTTCAGACCCGACCGCCGGATGATTGCCCGGATTATGAAGCTGGGCGTGCCCAACGGCGTGGAAAACAGCATGTTCCAGATCGGTAAAATTTTGGTGCAGGGCGTGGTT
>JAVVRO010000073.1:0-8818 GCA_036654695.1 Angelakisella sp.
ATTTTTTTCAAAACGCAACTAGCGGAGGCTGTCATGCCCCCGCTTTCTTCACACCTCCACAAACAAATTGGTGTCGTAGGTCATTTCCTGCTTTCCTCGCGGGAAGATGTAATCTCTGTTTGATACGGGCAATATGGATACTCGGTGCGCTTGCCCGCAGCCGCACCCCATAGCGCCCGCCCTGCTTGACAATCTCCGGCTTTTCCAAGCTCAGCTCGCTCAAGCCCGGCATGACAATGCCGTAGCCGGTGGCCGAAACCTCCTCCAGCGCGCCCGCAATCTTGTCGTACTTCTCCTTGGTTCTGGCAAGCTCCACCATGCAGGGCAGCAGGCTTTCCTCGTCGGCAATGTCCAGCCCGGTTGCTTCCCCCAAAATTTTGTAAAACAGTCCGTGGCTTAGCTCCACGCGGCAGTGTACGCTCCCGGTGCCAAGGCTGATGTCGCTGACCCGCGCGTCGTCAATGTGTTCACATTCACAAAGCTGCTGCATGGTCTTGTCTACACCGGTCAGGCGGTTTAGCTGTGGCGCAATGGCGCGCACCTGATTGTAGATAGCCTCCCGCAGCCAGTGCCCCTTTTCCAAATTCATAATCCAGCACGGAATGTTCAGCGCAACCTCGCGAATGGGAAATTCATACAAAATGCTGGTCAGAATTTCAGTGATATCGTCCTCGTCCAGCTCCATGCAGTTGACTGCAATGACCGGCACTCCGTATTTTTCTTCCATGCCCTCGCGCAGCTCGCGGTTTTTGGGGCTCTTGGGCGCAGTGCAGTTAAGCAGCACCACAAAGGGCTTGTTGATGGTGCGCAGCTCCTCAATGACCCGCTGCTCCGCCTCCTCGTACTCGCCCCGGGGAATGTCGCTGATGCTGCCATCGGTCGTCACCACCAAGCCGATGGTGCTGTGCTCGGTAATCACCTTTTTGGTGCCGATTTCTGCTGCCATGTTAAAGGGAATTTCGCGGTCAAACCACGGTGTCATTACCATGCGCGGCTGCTGGTTTTCAATGTACCCCAGCGCGCTGGGAACAATGTAGCCCACACAGTCAATCATCCGCACATTGAAGCTGGCGTTACCGTCCAGCGTAATTTTGACCGCCTCCTCCGGAATAAACTTAGGCTCGGTGGTCATGATGGTCTTGCCGGAGCCGGACTGGGGCAGCTCATCCACCGCGCGTTCCCGGCGGGGCTTGCTGTCAATTTTCGGCAGCACCATTGCTTCCATAAACCGCTTAATAAAGGTGGACTTTCCGGTGCGTACCGGGCCTACCACACCAATATAGATGTCGCCGTCTGTCCTTTTGGCAATATCCTGATACAGAGTAGCCGCTCTATCCAATGTCTTTTCCTCCCTTACAGTACCGGAATAATTAGAACGTCGCCCCGCCGTCCCTCGGTTTTGGGGTTTTCCTCCTGAATGCGCTGTACGCTGGTGTTATACCGCTTTGCAATTTCCCACATCGCTTCGCCGTCCCCTGCCATGTACAGGTACAGCCCGGTGGGCACACTGCCCGCTTTGGACTTTTTTTCGTCCAGCACAATGTCATCCAGTCCGGTAAAGCGCTGGGCACTGTAAATGCTGCCGTCCAGCATCAGGTCACAGCGCACCTCAATGGCATCGTTGGCCGAAAAGCTGTAGCCGCTGCCCATCACCGTAGCTCTGCCATCTACCACGGCGTTGGCCGCCGTCACTGGAATGCGCTCGCTAAGCTCCAGGTTTTTGTCAAAATAGATAAGCTCGCCGTCCCGCAGCTTACCCAGAATACACACGGTAACCCGTCCCTCGCACCCAACGGCGCTTTGGTCACCGCGAAAGCTGACCCCGCCTGCCTCGCACCACAAATCCACAACCGACTCAATGTTGTCCGGCAGTGTCATGACCTCCCGCAGTGTAACCGGCTGGTGCAGTGTGTCCTCCAGCCGCAGGGTATTGTAGCTTTTGGTGTGGAAGCTGCACTGGCACTTGGTGGAGTAACAGTCGGTGCAGCAGGTGGTTTTAACAGGGCATTCGGCCTTTGCAGTCATCAGTACCGCTGCCTCCAGCGTCAGGTTGCGGTACTCACCCTCCCGGTCGGCACAGGGCTCCAGCGTGCAGAACATCATCTCCTGCGTCACCGACACCATGCAGTGCTCGTCAATGCCGTCCAGCTCAATAACCGCCGCCGTGGGGACGGTAAAATCCATCTGGTCGCAGCCGTTGGTGTGCTGGTACAGCAGGTGAATGGCAAGCTCGCCCTTAACCACCACCTTGCCCGCTTCGGTTTTGCACTCCACCAGCCGCGGCACGCACTGGCAGCGCACTACCTCGCGCACGGGGGGCTTGCCATAGGTCAGCTCCAGCGTTTCGGCAACGCGAACCTCGCGGCTTTCCTGTCCCAGCAAGCGCCCGGTGTTCACCTGTTCCTCCCGCAGCTCAATTCCCGCGCCCTCGCCGCCGCAGATGACCTGCTCCTCCCGGCAGCCAATGGCAAAGATGCCAATGGTAACCGCCCCGCGAATGTCCAACCGGCGCTGGTTAACCGCGCGGCAGTTCATGTAGCCCGGGCGCACCTGTACCGACAGGCTGTGCTTGGCCGGTTCGCCCCGCAGCTCGACAGCTTTGGCAAACGGCACCTTGTATTCCGCTTTTTGAACGCCCTCCCCGGTGGAGGTGTAGAACACAACGATGACCGCCATGCCCTCAATCTCCAAGCGCTGCCCATTCAGGCGGCGGCTGGCCACCGTGGGGGTGACCATACATTTTAGAATGCGTACAATGTCCGGGCAATAGTCCGGCAGCAGCGCGTCACATTCCAACGGCTGCTCTACAGTAGTATCGGCGAGCATTTCGCTAATAAAAAGCGGCTGTTTGTTCAGCTTCAATTCCATAAAACGGTACTCCTCTCCCCTTGTTTACTGCTACTATATTCACTAGTTGTACCATTTAGACATAGAAAATCGCCATAAGCAAACCACCGCACCAACCGGTACGGCTGGTGCGGTGGTTATTTTCAAAATGAAGTTACGTAAATTACTCTATCCCCCGCTGCGCCCAGTAAATCTGTACTGTGTCGCCCGGGTGTATTTCTTGCAGATAGGACGCGTCCTTGCCGTTGACCCGTAGCACAATCTCCCCCTCCGGCTTGGTGGGGTCAATGTCCACAAGGTTGAGCATGTCAATAAACTGGTAGGGGGTTTTGTCCTCTTTTTGAAACAGCTCCACCGTGCGCTGGTTTAGGGTAATGGTCATGGCCGGCACCGCCGAGGGCTCGAACCAATGCGCAAAGTTTGGGGCAGTCGGATGCGGTTGCTCGCCCTGCTCTTGCAGCGCAGGACGGGGGCGGGTTACTGCCTGGAACTCATAGCTTTCCTCCTCCGACAAAAGCACATCGCCGTCACGCAGCAGGTCAGTCAGCGTTGCAGGCGCGCCGTTCAGGGTAAAGCTGCGACCCTCGGTCATCAGCCCGGCAAAGGTACACAGCTGTCCCAGACTATTAATCCAGACAATGCTTAGCTCGTCGCCGTCCGCAAGAATGTGGTCCCGGCGCACCGGCGTCCCATTGCAGAGCGCAAGCTCCCCCACCCCATAGGGAATGCCGTCCAGTGTCACGGTCTGTTCCTGCTGGGTCTGGGTATAGTCGCCAATTTTAGGGGCAGCGTCCCCGCCCGCAACCGACGGCATAATAATAATTCTATCCCCCGGCTCCAAGCCGGTTGCAAGGCTGGCTGGGCGGTCGTTTACGGTAATCTCGGCCGGGCTGGGCAGTCCGCCGCGCACCAGAACATCCTCCCCCTCCAGCCGGAAGGAAATTCCCCGGCCGCTGCGCCCCATAAGCTGGGAATATTGATAGCCGCACATCAGTAGCGCATTCATTACCGTAAAGCCGGTGCTGCGCAGCATCTGTACCTTTTGGTCATTGACAAACACCTGCATGGAGTTCCGCTCGGCATAGGATGCCGCCGTCAGGGCAATGCCCAAGGGGGTGGCATACTCCGGGTCGGTCAGCTCAATGTCGCCGGTGGTCTGTTTTTTCATATAGCCGCTGCCGCCCACCGCCACCTTTTTTGGGTCAATGTGCAGTCGGTTAGCCACTGCGGAGGCCAGCAGCGGTACCTTGCTGCCACCACCCACCAAAAACACCGCAACCGGCGCGCCGTTATTACATTCCGTAATGCGGCTGCAAATTTCCTCCGCCAAGGAGTTAATGGCGGGAGACATGGTTTCCAGCAGCTCCTCGCGGGTCAGAATATACTCAAAGCCCAAAATATCAGTGTAGTACAGGGGGTCATCGAACCTGCCCGCCGCCGATTTTAGCTGCTCGGCCGTGGCAAAATCCACTAGATACCGCTTCATTAGCGCTTCGGTAATCTCGTCCCCTGCAACGGTCGCCATGGTGTAAGCGACCACGCTTCCCTGATCCGACACTGCAATGTCGGAGGTGCCCGCGCCAATATCCACCAGCGCAAGATTGAGCAGCCGCAGCTCGGCGGGAATGACCGCGTTCATAGCGGCAATCGGCTCCAGCGTCAGGTTAATAATGCTCAGGTGAATTAGCGCCATGGCACTGCGCAGGCTGTCCACCACCTGTGTGGGCAGGAAGGTCGCGATGACCTCCACCTTGGCATTTTTGCCCTTGTGCCCCAAAATAGTGGTCATGCGGTAGTCATCCAGCAGGTAGCTAATGACCGAATAGCCCACGCAAAACAGGCCGCGGTCGTCCTCACCTTCCACGCTGCTGTTCACTGCGTCCTGTGCAAGGCCGATGGCACCCATTTCCAGCTGGTAGATATTTTGCGTAGAAATTGGTGTTTCCGCGTTAAGCTCCAGCGCAAAGGAAGCTCGCTGGGTGCGCAGCGCCCGCCCAGCCGCCGCCACGCAGACGGTGCTTAGGGTAATGCCCAGCCGCTGCTCCAGCCGCTCCTTGACCAGGCCTGTCACCCGCGCCACTTGCTCAATATCCTCAATCTGTCCATCAAACATGGTGCGCTTGTTGTGCTCTACCCGTTCGGTATCCAACACACGAAAAAGGCCATCCTGCTGATAGCCCACAATGCCAATGACACTGCGCGTTCCAATGTCCAACGCAAACAGGTATTCCTGTGCGGGATTGTCCTTGTATTGCTGCTCCATCAACACGACCGCCGTTTCCTCAGATTTATATTACATTTTTACGTTTCTTAATCATTTCACGCTCAATCTCAAAGATATAGCCGCACAGACGATCCGACTGCTTCTGGGTGTAGCCAAAAAACTCGCAGCCGTATTTTTGGGGTCTGTTGCCAATCCGCTCGTACCGGCACACCCGGATATTCAGGTTCATTTTACCGTTGGCAATGGGCAGCTCAACAATAAACTTGTCGCCCATTAAAAAGCTTCGTTCCAAATTCTCCGGCAAAAACAGCAGTCCGCTCAGGCTCAGGTTTTCCACCATCACCGGAATTTCCTCTGGCTCCTTGTCCGGGTCAACCTCTCCGTCGGTCAGTTTAAATAGCTTGGCTGGTATTTTGACCGGTACACGAAAAAATACCCTGCGTTCAAAATCCTGCAAATTGTCAACATTAACAACCCGCAGCATTTCGTCGGTAGAGATATAGGTTGTTCCTGCAACAACCCGAAATCCTTTTTTTGCGTTATGAATGGAAATTTTAAGGGGAAGGTCAAATTTGAGAAGCGGCATCCGGTCGCCTTTGTAGGTACCAATTTGGATGTACTCGTCGGTAATTTGGCTAATATAGCCCGCCACGAGCAGTTCGTTATCCATTGTCTTAACTTCACAAACCGACCATTCATAGTCTTTGGGTAACGCCTGCATCTTTCTGCCTCCTGTACTTCAATAGGGATAAGGTGCAAGGGAATGGTGGATAGATTCTATTTAAGTATAGCCTTTTTCCGACACAACTGCAAGTGCTTTTGTAATTTCCACTACAATATCCGCCTTATTTTGCGAAACAGCGGCCGCCGAGTAACCGTATACCTCGCCCTCCTTGCGGGTCACATAAAAGGGGCGAATGTGGTTCAGCGCCTCTGCCATTACCTGCGCTACAAATTCCGGACTGTGCTGTACCTGCTGACTATGGGGTGCGGCCAAAATCTCTTTTAGCAGCTCCTCCACCACAAGCTCCATATAGTTTTTAACCTGACTCATTCTGCACTACCTTTCTGCTGCGCCTGGGCAAGGCTTTGTTTCAGTTCTTCGGCTGGTTCCATCGCCGTCGACTGGTTTTCGTCTTTTTGCTTAATCCCCTTGGAAATTTCCAGAATTCGACAGTAAATAGCTGCTACTACCTCGTACAGCTCCGGTGGAATGCTTCTTCCCACCTCCAGCATACACAGCAGCGACGCGGCACTGTCATCCCGGAATACCGGAATACCCTTTTGCTCGGCAATATCAATAATCCGTTCGGCAACCGGGCCGTGCCCCGCAGCAATGACCACCGGCGCGTTTTCGTTGTCAGCGCGGTACCGCAGCGCCACCGCCTTGTTTTGTTTAGATTTTGACATCGATACCCGTCCTTTTGTGCGGCAGCGTTTTGAACACCTCCATCAGGGAGCGGGGGCGTTCCAGCTTGCCGATAAATATTTCCTTCAGCTCGTAGCTGGTACCGGCGGTTACGCGGGAGGCAAAGTCCCGCAGTCCTGCAAAGTCTTCCAGATAGTCGCTGGGGCACAGTAGGTTCAGTCCCAGCTTTTTGCCGGTGACAAACAGCTCGGCCTCGAACTGCCCCACGCTCTCCACATTAAATGCAAGGAGCAGGTGTATCGACTCCTCGCTGCCTTTTTGCCCCTGCCGCTGTTCCTCGCTGTGCTCAATCCAAATCTCGGCAAAGGAGCGCTGCCCCATATCCTCCACTGGAATGACAAAATGCAGCAGCGGGGTAAAGTTACAGGGGGAGGACAGCAGGCTTTGGATAATCTTGTCCAGCTTTTCGGCGCTGGCAAGGGTCAGCTCCTCGCTGGCGGATTCCTGCTTAATCAGCCGTACCAGCGCGTCCATTACCTTAGAGTTTTGTTTGCCGGGGTTTTCAATTCGCCCATCCTCCCCCCGGCGCAAGGGGATGCTTTCCAAGAAGGTACGCAGCTGCTCAATCAGCTGTCCCCGCTGCTCCTTGTCGTCCATCATGCCCAGCAGGCTGTTCACCGTGTCCTGCATGTAGTCAGGATTGCCCGAAAACCGGGACAGGTTATAGGTAATCAGCGGCAGCACCTGTTGAAGCTTGGGTGAATAAAGGATGCTGCTTTCCACCTGTTGCAGCAGCCCAAGGGTCTGACTCTTTAGCGACTCGAATTGCTGCGGCGCATCTGGTTGCCGGAAGCTCTCGGCCAGCTGTATCAGCCGTTCGTGCAGCCCTTTGGCCGGTTGCAGGTTGTCCGCCAAAAACTCCAGATTGTTGGATACTGAGTGGAGAATGTCGCCTTTGGAAAGCATGGCATTCAGCGATTTTAGCAGGTTGGTAACCGCAGCGCGCTGCTCCGGCTTGCCCTGCTGCTCCACTAGGTTGCGTAGCAGGTCAAACAGCGCCCCCCGAAACAGCGTTGAGCCCTCCTCCTGCCGGGCAAGCTCCCCTGCAATCTCCTGCGGAGCCACCATCAGCTCCCGAAACAGCTGGTTAATCTCGCCGGTCAGGGCGGTATTTCCCGCGGGAATCAAGTTAATAATCTCCTGCAACAGGTAGATATTTTTTAGAAAATTTACCGTGACGGCAGGGTCCCGCAGCAAGCTGGTCAGAATGGCCGGAGCTTCCTCGCGGGTGGGCATCCCGTTGTTTTGCTGCAACAGCTCGCTTTGTGGGTTGGACTTTGCTACGCGGGTGGTGTCCGCCAACTGAAAGGGAACCCCCGGCTCGGGAGTTTGTTTGTTGGCATGGACAATATTGTTGCGGTCGACCAACGGGGTACTAATTTTAAGGATATCTGCCATCTGTTCCTCCATTCCAGCGTATTCCTGTTCGGCTGTTGACGCTTTCTTTCGTAAAATCCAACTTAATGCAATAAAATATAAAAAATTGTAGAAACCAGCGGGTACTTTGTGCTATAATGGCCATAAGGACTATTCTGTTTTATGAATAGGGCAATTCCCTTTAAAATACGCAATTATATGGAGCTTGCAATCCCTGTCTGGAGGGAAAAATGGATTGAGCGCAAGGCCTTCCATATAATTATACGGCAATCATACCGTAAATTGAACAGCTTGTCTTGTGTTTTTTTAAGGATTGTTTTTTAATGGGTCAGAGTATGCCGTTTTGCTGCACGACAACACAGCAGACGGTCAAAAAATAAAAGCAGGTGACAACATTATGAGCGTTTTTGATGCAAGCATGGTTCCAATGATTGAGATGTTTATCTTCGAGACTACCACTCTGCTGGAGCAGCTGGACGAAATTTTGCTCAACTCCGAAAAGAATCAAAACATGACCGATGAAAATATCAACGAAATTTTCCGGATTATGCACACCATCAAGGGGTCGGCAGCAATGATGGGAATTGAGGCCATTTCGGAGCTTGCACACAAGATTGAGGACATGTTCTTCATTATCCGACAAAACCCAAAAATTATGTCGGACATTAGTACTGTCGTGTTTGATTTGTTGTTCAAGGCCTCCGACTTTTTGAAGAACGAAGTCGACCAAATTCAGCAAAGCGAAGACTACCAGCCGGGGGATTCCTCCAGCTTGGTTGCCCAGATTCACCGTCAGGTTGCCATTATGAAGGGCGAGCAGGAGCACGACGAAGCCGTTGCCGCCGCAGCAGCCAACGTTGCCGCACCCACTGCCGCCACCGCGGAACCGGTCGCAGGGGCACACAGCGTCCGGGTCTTTTTTGAGGACGGTTGCCAGATGG
>JAVVRO010000074.1:0-4568 GCA_036654695.1 Angelakisella sp.
ACAAAACCCCCTACCGCATTATTCCCGACCGCTACACCGCAATTGTCTGGGCAATTGACAACCTGCAACCGGGCGACATGCTGCTGCTGGCGGGCAAGGGACACGAGGATTATCAGGTGCTGCATGACGAGACAATCTACCTAGACGAACGTCTGGTGGTGGAACAGCTACTGGGTATCCGGTAACAACGTAACAAATTACGGAGCTCCAAAAGGAGGAGAACCCAGTGAATCCTGTTAAAGTAACGAAACTCGCCGAGGTTTTGGGCACGGTGTGTCACAACCCCGGCACCATTACCAGCCTGTGTACCGACTCCCGCGAGGCTGTCCCGGGCAGCTTGTTTGTGGCTATCCCCGGCGAGCGGGTGGACGGCCACAGCTATGTGGGCAAGGCGCTGGAGCTGGGTGCAACCGCGGCGCTGGTGCAGCGTCCCGGGGACTACCCAGCCGACCGCACCCTGCTAGTGGAGGACACGGTGAAGGCACTGCTGCGGTTTGCCGCGTGGTACCGCACTACGCTAACCCCTCAGCTGATTGCGGTCACCGGCAGCGTGGGTAAAACCACCACCAAGGAGATGATTGCGGCGGTGGTTTCGGCGGGCTTCCGGACGGTAAAAACCATCGGCAACCAAAATAACGAAATTGGCGCGCCGCGCACCCTGCTGTCCATGGACAGCAGCACGCAGGCCGCTGTTCTGGAACTGGGCATGAGCGGCTTTGGGGAAATTCGGGCATTGGCACAGGCTGCCCGGCCGCAGATAGGGGTCATTACCAACATCGGCGTTTCCCATCTGGAGCATCTGGGCAGCCGCGAAAACATCCTGAAGGCCAAGCTGGAGCTTGCCGACTGCCTGCCGGACGGTGCGCCGCTGTTTTTGTGCGCCGACAACGACCTGCTGGAGCAGGTAAGCATTCCTCGCCTTTCGGTGCTTTACTACGGCATTGACAGCCCCAAGGCAACCCTGCGGGGCACCATTACCGGCGGTGACGCCCAGCATACCGACTTTATCATAGCGTGGCAGGGCGGGCAGTACCCCGCGGCTATTCCCGGTACCGGCCGGCATTTGGTGCTTAACGCGCTGGCGGCCTTTGGGGTGGGGGTGACGCTGGGCATGACACCACAGGCGGCGGTAGCCGCGCTGGGGGACTACCAGCCCAGCGGGATGCGTCAGCATGTGGTCAACACCTCCTCTGGCATTACCGTGGTGGAGGACTGCTACAACGCCAGCCCCGATTCGGTTGCCGCTGCGCTGCGTACCTTGGGGGAATTTCCCTGCAAGGGCAAGCGCTACGCGGTGCTTTCCGACATGCTGGAGCTGGGTGACGCCACCGAGCAGGGGCATGTAAGCAGTGGCAAGCTGGCAGCTGCCAGCGGTGTGGACGGACTGTTTGTGTGGGGCGACCATGCCGCGCTGTACGCCCAAGGCGCACTAGCGGGCGGCATGACCGACGTTAACATACTGCCCAACAAGCAGCAGCTGGTTACACAGCTGGCTCAGCGACTGTGCCCGGGCGATGTGGTGTGGTTTAAGGCCAGCCACAGCATGAAGCTGGAAGAAGCGGTAGAGCAACTCTACGAGAAAATTAATCCTTAAGGGAAAGCTGACTTTTTGGAATGGACGTGAAGTGGATGAGCAATGGATTGTGGATGATTTCCACCATAGTGGTAGCCTTTGTGGTGACGGCGATTTCGGGCATCTGGCTGCTGCCGGTGCTCCGTAAGCTCAAGTTTGGTCAAACAATTTTGGACATTGGCCCCAGCTGGCACAAAAATAAGCAGGGGACACCCACCATGGGCGGCATTATGTTTGTGCTGGGCATTGTACTGGCGGTGGTGGTGGGCTTTACTGTTTACCGCATTGGTATGCCGTCCCACCTGTCGGGCAATACTGTAATAACAGGTAGCCCGATTATGAAGGCACGGCTGTTTTACGGCATTATGCTGGCACTTGGCTATGGGCTAATCGGCTTTGCGGACGACTACATTAAGGTAGTGCGCAAGCAAAACGAAGGCTTGACTGAAAAGCAAAAGCTGTTGTTGCAGCTGCTGTGCGGTACGGCCTACCTGCTGCTGATGTACATGGCGGGCGACCGCATGACCACCCTGATTGTTCCGTTTTTCGGCAGCTTGGATATTGGCCTGCTTTACTATCCCTTTGCGCTGTTTGCCATGCTGGCACTGTCCAATGCAGTCAACTTTACCGACGGCATCGACGGACTTCTTTGCTCGGTTACCTTTATTGGGGGGTTGGCGTATATGCTCATTGCTTCGGTGCTGGGCATGTGGGAAATGAACATTCTGGCTTGCGCCATGGTGGGGGGCTGCTTGGGCTTTTTGGTCTGGAACTTCCACCCCGCCAAGGTGTTTATGGGGGACACGGGCTCCCTGTTTTTGGGCGGCATTATCATTGCCCTAGCCTTTGGCACAGGCCTGCCGCTGTTCATCCTGCTCATCGGCGTTATCTACCTCATTGAAATGCTGTCGGTAGTCATCCAGCGGTTTTACTTTAAGGCCACCCACGGCAAGCGCATCTTCAAAATGAGCCCCATCCACCATCACTTTGAATTAAGCGGATGGAGCGAAATGAAGATTGTCGCCATTTTTTCACTGATTACGCTGGTCGGTGCGGCGCTGGCGGTGTGGGCGGTCATGCTGCTGTAGCTGTAGCAGTAAACCCCACGACTTTCCCCCACCCGGGGACATTCACGAAAGGTTGTGTAGAACGTGTCGCTGCTTTCTAACAAATATGAATCTCAATCGGCACAGGGTGAACGCGGCGTTCTGGACTTGACCTTTTTGCTGCTGGTGCTTACCCTGCTGGTGTTTGGGCTGGTCATGATGTTTTCGGCCAGCTATGCCAATGCCTATTATTACGAGGACAACAGCTTTCACTACATTAGCCGGCAACTGGTATTTGCCGTTATTGGCATTGCCGCGCTGGTTTTTTTTGCGAACATTGACTATCACGTTTGGCGCAGGTTTGCGTGGGTTGCGCTGATTGTTTCCATGCTGCTGCTGCTCATAGTGTTCACCCAGCGCCCGGTAAACAAGGCGCACCGCTGGATTTGGATTGGCAGCTTTTCCATCCAACCCACCGAGATTGCCAAATTCGCCATGGTTTTGTTTTTTGCCCACCTCATTGACTTGTACAAGGATAAAATGAATACCTTTCGTTATGGCATTCTGCCCTTTGGGGTTATTCTGGTGGCATTGGCGGGGCTGATTATCCCCGAGCCTCACCTTTCGGCCACGGTGCTTATCTTCCTAATTGCGGCAATTATGCTGTTTGTGGGGGGACTGGGGCTGAAGTGGTACGGCATTGGCGTGGTGGGGGTCGGCGCGCTGGCTACTGTCGCCATGATGATTCCCAAGATTCAGGAACGCGCCATGTACCGCATCGAAATTTGGCAAAACCCCTTCATTGACCCGCAGGACGCGGGCTTTCAGACCATTCAGTCGCTGTATGCCATCGGCTCCGGCGGGCTGCTGGGCGCGGGCATTGGCAACAGCCGTCAAAAGTACCTGTTCCTGCCAGAGCCCCAAAACGACTTTGTATTTGCCATTGTCTGCGAGGAGCTAGGCTTTATCGGCGCGGTGCTGGTGCTGCTGCTCTTTGCGCTGCTCATCTGGCGGGGCTTTTCCATCGCGCTCAAGGCGCGGGATACCTTTGGCACCATGCTGGCCACCGGACTGACCGCGCAGGTGGGGCTGCAAGCCATCCTCAACGTGGCGGTAGTCACCAACACCGTTCCCAACACCGGCATCAGTCTGCCGTTTTTCTCCTACGGGGGGACTTCGCTGCTCATGCTGCTGGCGCAGATGGGCGTAATTTTGTCGGTGTCACGCTACACCGCGTTGGAAAAGACCTAGGGATACTCTGCCGAAAGGAACTTGCTATCATGAAAAGAATTCTCTTTGTTTGCGGAGGCACCGCCGGTCACATCAATCCCGCCCTTTCAGTGGCTGCAACCATTCGCAAAAGCCATCCGGAACTCGAGCTTGTTTTTGCCGGAAACCCTGACGGCATGGAGGCACGCTTGGTACCGCAGGCGGGCTTTGCGTTTTTGCCGTTTCGCGCTATGGGCATTCAGCGCAAGCTGACGCCCTACAACCTCTGCCGCAATGTGCAGTCGCTGGCACTGCTGGCGACCGCCGCCCCCCGCGCCACCAAGCTGCTGCGCGCCTGCGCCCCCGATGTGGTGGCCGGAACCGGCGGCTATGTCAGCGGACCGGTGGTGCTGCAAGCCGCGCGCATGGGGATAAAAACCGTTACCCACGAGCAAAATGCCTTTCCCGGTGTGACCACCAAGCTGCTGGCCAAGCGGGTTGACCGCCTGCTGCTGGCGGTGGACAAGGCCGCCGAGCACCTTGACCCGAGCTTACACTACATTGTTACCGGTAACCCCGTCCGTCCGGAGATTGTGGAGACACAGCGGGGAGCTGCCCGGCGCGAGCTGGGCATTCCCGAGGGGCGTTTTTGCATTTTGTCCTTTGGGGGTAGCCTTGGGGCGCAGCGCATTAACGAAGCGATTGCCGCCGTCATGGCGTGGCACATCCCCACCGGGGAG
>JAVVRO010000074.1:4578-8755 GCA_036654695.1 Angelakisella sp.
AAGTACGGTGTAGAACTACTGCCGAGATTGCTTACCGAGCACGGTGTGGCGTGGCAGCACAACCCGCTGCTGGATATCCGCGAATACATAGACAACATGCCGGTCTGTTTGGCGGCAGCTGACCTTGTTATCTGCCGGGCGGGAGCGATTACCCTCAGCGAGCTGCAAGCGGCAGGGCGTGCCTCCATCCTCATTCCATCGCCCAATGTGGCCGAAAACCACCAGTACCACAACGCAATGGTGCTGGTGAACCGGGATGCCGCAGAAATTTTGGAAGAAAAGGAGTTAACCGGCGAGCGTCTGACCCAGATGGTAAAGCGATTCCGCGAGGATCCGACCTTGGCAAGCCGCTTGGGTGCCAACGCCAAAGCCATGGCCATGACCACCGCCAATTCCCAAATTGCCGAGGAAATACTGGCATTGCTGTAAGAGCAGCACCAAATTCACCACAATTTTCACCGAAACCCTAAAATTGGCATAGAATACTCCGCAAGCAATCGCGTAAAAAATGCTTAGCTTACTGCGAAAGGAATGCGGAAGTATGCCATTCTATTTAATACAGGGCGGGCGCCCCTTGGAGGGCAGTCTGCCGGTACACGGAGCAAAAAACGCCGTACTGCCAATTTTGGCCGCTGCCACCCTCTGCTCGGACTGCGTGCTGGAGGGTTGTCCGCGGCTCAGCGATGTAGAAGTTGCGCTGGACATTCTGCGGCATCTGGGCTGCTATGCTGCATGGCAGGATGACAGCATTGTGACACGGCAAGCCGTGGGCGGCAGCTGCCGCGTTCCCAGTCAGCTTATGAGCGCAATGCGCTCCTCCATTGTCTTTTTGGGGGCAACGCTGTCGCGGTTTGGCTGTGCCGAATTTACCCTGCCGGGCGGGTGCGAGCTGGGCAGCAGGCCAATTGACCTGCACCTAAAGGCGCTGACCGCCATGGGCGCGGTCATTGACGAGCAGGGGGGCAGTCTGTTTTGCTCCACTCCCAATGGGCTGCACGGCGCGGAGATTCTTTTGCCCTTCCCCAGCGTGGGCGCAACCGAAAATATCCTGATTGCGGCGGCGACAGCCAAAGGCCAAACGGTGCTGCGGGGCGGCGCGCGGGAACCGGAAATCACGGACTTGATTGCCTTTTTGCGGGGCTGCGGCGCCTTGATTGAAACTGCCATTAACGGAGATGTCACCATCAACGGGGTAAAGGCGCTGGGCGGCTGCCACCATCGCATTATTCCAGACCGCATTGCCGCCGGAACCTTTTTGGCGGCGGCGGCAGTCACCGGCGGGCAGCTGGAATTAACCGGCATTCGACCTGCGCACCTGCTGTCCACCCTTGCGGTACTTAGCAATGCCGGCTGTACCGTAACTGCCGGCACCGACCGCGTTCGGCTGGTGGCGCCCCGCCGGCTTCGGGAACTCGGTGTCATTAAAACTGGGCCATACCCCGGGTTTGCAACCGATATGCAGGCCATTACCATGGCGGTTGCCACCCTGTGCGAGGGCAACACCATCTTTGTGGAAAACATTTTTGACAACCGGTACCGCCATGTTGCGCAGCTAGTCAGGCTGGGTGCGCAGATTGTCTGTCAGGGCAGGACGGCGGTGGTTACCGGCGTGACGCAGCTCCATGGCGCGTCACTGCGCTGTACCGATCTGCGGGGCGGCGCGGCACTGGTCGTGGCGGCGTTGGCTGCCGAGGGTGAAAGCGTCCTGACCGAGCTGCAACACATCGAACGGGGCTACCAGCGCTTTGACGAGTCAATCCGGCAGCTGGGCGGCAGGATTATCAAAGGATAAGGGGACGGACAACGAATGGAACAGGGCAGATACATGCGCAATGTCAAACGAAAAAAACGAGGGCGAAAGCTCCTTGCAACCGCCGCGTTTTTGGTGACGGTGCTTTCGGTTGCGGCGGTCATCTGCCTTGCCATGTTTTTTAATATTGAGCAGCTCCTTTTAGCAGGGGCGACACGCTACTCGACCGAGCAGCTGATTGCCGCCAGCGGGGTAGTCAAAGGGCAAAATATCTTTGCGGTCAGCACAAAAAAAGCCGCTGCCACGCTGTACCAGAGCTTTCCCTACCTTGACCAAGTCAAGGTGAAGCGGCTGCTGCCCACCACCATCCAAATTATTGTGGAGGAAACTAGTGCAGCGGTGGCCGTTGTCAACAGCAGCAAAAGCTATACCCTGTTGGGGGCAAACGACCGTGTGCTGGAGCACATAAGCGACGTTAGCACCGAGGGGGTTCCCATTGTTCTTGGGGCAGACCTTTCCCAAATTGCACCGGGTACCAAGGTGAACCGGCAGACACTGGACAACCTGTACAACGCAGTAGGCGACGATGAAACGCTGCGACCCCAGCTGGAACGAATGAATGCCGCATTAAGCAAGCTGACAACGGCACGCGCTATGCTGCTGGTTGCACAGCAGCTTGCCTTTGAAGATATCTCGTATTTTGATGTCAGCGACGAACTGGCAGTTTCACTACTGTATGACAACCGCGTGCTGGTGCTGCTGGGCAGCGAACTGCAACTGGATTACAAGATGAAGTTTGCCCAGAAGGTCATCGGCGAGCTGGGCGACAGCTTTATCGGCTCCATCGACCTGAGTACGGCGGCGAACAACCAGCGCAGCTACAGCCGGGAACAGAATATTGAAACGCTGATGAATCCGGTGTACTTTGAGGGCTACTACTAACGGGACGAAAATAATTTCCATGAAATTTCTTGCAAAGGCCGTTGCAAATCCGATTTTCGCATTGATTATTTGTCCATAGTGTGCTACACTAAACAAGAATAGGGCTTTTGCTGCCTGCAATCGGAGGAATAGATAAATGAAGATGAATATTGATCTGGATACCGTATCCGAAAAGGTCGTTTCAATAAAGGTGATTGGTGTTGGTGGCGGCGGCGGCAATGCCGTCAACAGAATGTGCAGCGCCGGGATGAACAGCGTTGAATTTATTTCCATCAATACCGATATTCAAATGCTGCGCAATTCCAACGCTACCTACAAGCTGCATATTGGCGACAAGGTGACCAAGGGACGCGGCGCGGGCGGTCGCCCGGAAATTGGCCAAAAGGCAGCGGAGGAAAGCCGGGAGGAGATTGCCTCGGTACTGCGCGGCACCGAAATGCTGTTTATTACCGCAGGCATGGGCGGCGGCACCGGCACCGGCGCAGCACCCATTGTGGGGCAGATTGCGCAGGAGATGGGGATACTAACCATCGGCGTAGTCACCAAGCCCTTTGCCTTTGAGGGTAAGGTCAGGATGCGGCAGGCCGAGGAGGGCATTAATGCCCTGAAGGACAATGTGGATGCGTTGCTGGTGATTCCCAACGAGCGGTTGGGTCACATTTCGGACGAGCCGATTACGCTGTTTAATGCCTTTGCGGCCGCGGATGATGTGCTGCTCCAAGCAGTACAAAGCATTTCCGACTTAATTAACATTCAGGGCGTGGTCAATCTGGACTTTGCTGACGTTCAGTCCATTATGAAGAACGCCGGGTTTGCCCATATGGGTGTCGGCAAGGCCTCCGGCGCAGGCAAGGCCGCACAGGCCGCCCGCATGGCAATTACCTCGCCGCTGCTGGAAACCTCGCTGGACGGCGCAAGAGGCGTCATTGTCAACTTCCTGACCTCCCCCAATGTCGACTTGCGGGATATTGACGAAGCTTCGTCGCTGATTCGTGATGCAGCCCACGAGGATGTCAACTACATCTGGGGTGTTGCCTTCGATGAGGACATGGACGACGACGTGCGTATTACCGTAATTGCTACGAACTTTGATACCAAGTCACAGTTTACTGTGCCTGCGTTTGAAATGCCAAAGCAGGGCACACCTGCTCCGGCGCGCCCGGTGGCGCCCACAGCTCCGGCCGCTCCAGCCGCTCCAGCAGTTACCGCGATCCCGGCCGCCACACGGCAGCCTGCTCCGGCAGCACCCGTGCACAAAAAGGCCGAGCCAGTGGACAGCCGCCAAGCTGCCTATGACATTCTAAGCAGCCCGGATACTGCCGCTGAGTTTAACATTGATGATATTTTACGGATGCTGGACAAGCGATAAATACAAGAAAAAAAGGGCGCCTAGGCGTCCTTTTTTGGTGTATGCTTGCAAATGCTGTCAAGGGGGCAGCGGTCGCACTGGGGTCGTCGTGCCACACAAATTTCCCGCCCCAGCAT
>JAVVRO010000075.1:0-5740 GCA_036654695.1 Angelakisella sp.
CTTCAAAGTGCCAAAGCCCCCTAAAGGGTAGAGGATACGGAAGCCACTGAGTAGCTAAGACAGCGCCGGTGGTTTCCTTTTTTATTGCAATGCGGTAAACACGCACCTCAAACGAACCTTAACAAGTTAATAAGCAACTCGTGTTTTAGATGGTTCTATTGGTAGGTTAATCAGCTTCACGCTTTTGGGTACCGTTAAGCGATACCCAAAAACGTAGCCTTTGCTTGGTCTGAGTGGCGGGACTTGAACCCACGGCCTCTACCACCCCAAGGTAGCGCGCTACCACCTGCGCTACACCCAGAAACAGCTTAATTAGCTTACCATAAACCGGTAAAGAAATCAAGCCCTTTTTACAAAAATCACAAACTAATTTGTTTTTGGCATCTTTGCGGCAGTTACGGTGTTCTGCATCAGCATGGTAATGGTCATGGGTCCCACGCCGCCGGGGACAGGGGTAATGTACCCGGCAACCGGCTCCACGGCGGCAAAGTCTACATCTCCGCACAGCTTGCCGTTCTCGTCGCGATCCATGCCCACATCAATGACAATGGCACCCGGCTTTACCATGTCGGCAGTGACAAACTTTGCCTTGCCAATGGCAACAATCAAAATATCCGCTGCCCGTGTCACGGACGGCAGATCCTTGGTGCGACTGTGGCAGATGGTTACCGTGGCGCTGCGGTGTAGCATCAGCATGGACATGGGCTTGCCGACAATGTTGCTGCGACCAATAATGACGCAGCTCTTGCCCTCGATGGACTGGCCGGTGCTGTCAATCAGCTCAATGACTCCGGCGGGAGTGCAGGGCAGAAAATGATAGTCTCCAATCATAATGTGCCCGACATTCTGCGGGTGGAACGCGTCTACATCCTTGCAGGGCAGAATAGCGCCCTGCACTTTTTTTTCGTCAATCTGCTTTGGAACCGGGCTTTGCACCAAAATGCCGTGAATCTCCCCACGGGCATTGAGCTGTGCCACCAGCGCCAGCAGGGCAGCCTCGGTGGTGTCAGCGGGCAGCGCGTATTCCTCCGAGTAGATGCCAAGCTCCTCACAGGCGCGCTTTTTGTTCTTGACATAGGTTTTGGAGGCCGGGTCATCCCCCACAATAATGACCGCAAGCCCCGGTCGATTCCCAGCTGCCGCCAGCGCAGCAACCTCTCCTTTTATCTTTTCCCGGCAAGCCGCCGAAACGGCCTTACCGTCAATTATTTTTGCCATGCCAATCATCCATTCCGCCGCTTTGCGTCGGCATTAATTGTAAGGAAAACACCAATCTTATCACGCAAAGTAGAGGAATGATAAGATAATTATTGTGCGTAGGAGTAGCAGGGAGCTGCGGGAACACATCGCCCGGCATCTCGTTGCATGGGAGAACAGGGGAAAGAGCGTTCCTGTCATTCCCCTTCGCCGTCGGAGTCACCCTGCTCCTCGCTGTCCTGTACCTGTTCGATAGCCTCCGCGGTTGGTTCCCGCCGAATAATGATGGGCACAATTTCTTCCTCAGGCTCCTCAGCAGGCTTTGCCTTTTTTTCAGCACGTTTTTGCTTGCGCTTTTCTTTCAGTTCCGCCAGCTCGTCATCTGCCGCTTGCATCCGTCCTCGGGAGATGTCGGTGTCGGCATACAACCCCAGCCACGCCGGACGGTTGTCGTGCCGTGCCTTGATGCCCAGATAGACCATCAGCGCCAGCGCCGCAATGCAGCCAAGGATGGCCAGATACTGGGAGACTCGAATGGTGCCCCAGGGCATTTCGGTAACCAGACTGTCGGTGCGCAGTCCCTCAATGAAAAAGCGCCCCAGACCGTACCAGACAATGTAACTCAGCGTCACCTGACCGTCATAACGACGACGAGGTGTCAGCACAAAGGCCAATAGTAAAAAGCCTAGAAGGTTCCAGATAAATTCATAGAAAAAGGTGGGGTGAACCGGCATAGTCGGGTCAACCACCTGTCCCAGCTTGTTCAGCTCGCTTACCACCGTCGGGTTGGACAGATAGTTTTGGATGGAGTTGGAGGTCATGCCCCACGGCAGGCTGGTGTTGCAGCCAAAGGCTTCAATGTTAAAGAAATTGCCCCAGCGCCCCACAGCTTGTCCCAGCAGCAGCGCGGGCAGCCCCACATCCAGCATGGGGAACAGCGGTATCTTTTTAATGCGACAGGCAATGGCACCCACCAAAATAGCGCCGATGACCCCGCCATAGATGGCAAGCCCGCCCTCGCGAAACGCAAAAACCTTCATGGGGTTATCCTTGTACAGCGCATCCCACTGGAAAATGACAAAGTAGACGCGTGCGCCAATGACCCCGCCGATAATTGCCATCAGTAGTGGGTCAAGGCCTTGATCCGGATGAATGCCCACCTTCCGCGAAGCAGAATAGAAATACCCCAGCCCCAGCAAAAACGCAGCGGCAAAGGTCAGCCCGTACCAGTAGATTGGGAAGCTCCCCAACCAGAAGGCCACCCGGCTCAGCTCAAAGGAAAGCCCCAAGCCCGGAAAGGTTAAAAGCTCGGTCATATGAATCAGTCCTTTCATGATAGCTGCAAGGATTCGACAAAATAATACAATTAGTATATTATGCCGGATTGATTACAGACAGTGCGCTGTACTGCGGGTCGAAATCGGTCTTTAAGCAGTCGGTCACGCGGTCGTATTCCAGCGTGCGCACCTGCTCCAACAGGTCGTACATGCTGTCCACCCCGGAAAAATGCGACAGCACCAGCAGCCCAGCCACCGACGACGACTTGCAGTACATGGAAATGTACCGCCCATAGGTCGCCTTGCGGCAGCGCTCAAACGCCGCGCGGTCAATGCCCTCGGCAGTTACGCGCACAATTTCGGCGGTCAGTTGCCGGTATACCTCGGCCGGGTCACGGCTTTCTCCGCCGTACATGGGAATCAGGTAGTCCCGGCCGGATAGCACCTCATACTCAAAGGTAGAGTTAATCAGCCCGGCATCGTACAGCCGCCGGTAAAGCGGGGAGGACTCGCCGCAAAGAATTTCCATGAGTACCTCGGCCACCACCTGCGTTTTCAGGTTTTGCAGACTGTCGCCCGACAGTCCCTTAAAGCCGATTTCAAAGAGCGGCGCTGCCACTGACAGCGTTTGTTCGGCGTTGTGGCGCACCACCTCCCGCGGCTCCGGCACCCGCTGGTAGCGGATGGTCTGGGGTGCAGCCGGCTTTAAAATCTGATCCGCCAGCTCCAGCACATCGGCCTCCTGAAAGTTGCCCGCCACCGCCAGCACCATGTTGTTCAGGTGGTAAAAGGTGCGGTAGCAACGGTGCAGCAGCTCGGCGCTGATTTCCGCAATCGACTCCACCGTGCCGGCAATGTCCAGCTTAATGGGGTTTTCGTGGAACAGTGCCTCGAACAGATTAAACATGACCCGCCAGCTGGGTTCGTCGTCATACATGCGAATCTCTTGCCCGATAATGCCCTGCTCCTTTTCCACGGTCTGTTGGGTAAAGTAGGGGGTCGTTACCTGCTTGAGCAATATTTCCATGGTCTGCCGGAAGGTAACGGTGCAGCTGAACAGGTAGGCAGTGCGGTCAACGGAGGTGTAGGCGTTGGCGGAAGCACCGGTTTTGGCGTACTGCGCAAAGGCGTCGCCCTCCTCCGATTCAAACATTTTGTGCTCCAAAAAATGCGCAATGCCGGAGGGGACGGTTACAAAATCCTCCTCCTGCTGGGTTTTAAAGGTGGTGTCAATCGACCCAACCTTGGCGGCAAACAGCGCGTAGGCGGTGGAAAAGCCCTCCATGGGGCAGAGCAGGATGGTCAGCCCGCTGCTGTGCTCAATCCTCCGGTAGCTTTGTTGCAGCACCGAGGAGGTAATTAATTCATTCTTCATGGGGCGCCTCCAGTCCGGTCAGGAAATAAACGCTGTCCAGCGTAACCTTGGCAGCGGCCGCCGAAACAGCCTCGGCAGAAATGCCCGCCAGCGCGTTCACCTCGTCCTCCGGGGAATGGTCAGTGCCCTCCATAATTTGTACCAGATACCAGCTTTCAATCGCGCTCAGGCTGTCGGCGACAGAACGCATTCCATTGGCGGCAGCCAGCTTGGTTTCGGCCAGCTCGTCGGAGGTAAAGCCACCGGCCTTCATAACCTCCAGCTGCTCCAAAATAGCTTTTTGGGCTTGCTCCCGGTTTTTATGTTCCACGCCAATGTCTACTAAAATGCTGCCGGTGGGACGGTCGTACCGTGCTGCGCAGTAGTAGCACAGGCTTAACTTTTCACGCACATTCAAAAACAGGCGGGAATTGGGCGTGCCGCCGTACAGTGTGGTCATCAGCTTCACCGCGTCCACCTCGGACTTGCTGGAAGCACCGGTGACCCGCATTCCCAACACCAGCTTGGCCTGTGCCACCTCCAGACGCTTTTCCTGCGTGCGGGGAGCGGCAGCGGGGGACGGCGGTACACAGTCAACCAGCGGCAGGGGATGGCGGTTCTGCGCGGCAAACAGCTGCCGGAACTTTTCCCGCGCGGGCGCGGGGTCGCCACAGCCTACAAACATAATTTCAATAACGGCGGTGTCCAGCAGCTCGGCATACCGCGCGGCGGCCTCCCCAGAGGTCAGCGCCTTGGCCTGCTCCACCGTGCCGTACTTGGATACCGCCAGCGGGCTACCTGCAAACATCATTTCCCGGCACTGGGTAATGGCGTAGGAGCGCTTGTCGTTAATTTCGGCTTGAATGGTATCAATTAAGTTTTGCTGCTCCAATACAAAATCGGCAGCGTCGAAAACACCGTTTTCCAGCTTGGGCGCCAGTACCATATCGCCCAGCAGGTCGGCACACCGGTCGGAGATGACCTCGCCGTCCAGCGTAAAGCGGTCGTCCACAAAGGAGATAGAGGCGCTGACAATTTGGCGGTCGCCGTACTTGACCACATCGCTGGACAGCGACGCGCCGTACAGCTCACAAAGCTGCTGTTCCAGCAGGGTAAAGTCGGGGTAATGCCGGCTGCCCTTGCGCAGCAGGTAGGGTAGAATGGCGGTGGCTGCCGCCTTGTCCCGTTCCAGCGGAACAATCAGGTTGACCGAAATGCTGTTGTGACGAAACTTTTTATCCCGTACCGAGGAAAAAGATACTGACGGGCACAGCTGTACCCGCGTTAGATTATCGCTTGACATCTGGCTGTATCGCCTCATTCCATGAAATTTTGAATACGGATTCCGCATAAAAATATAATAGCCGTATCATAGCTGATTGTGGCTATTATACCACAAACGCAGTGCAGTGGTATAATTGTCATCCCCGAGCTTTGCGAGTGGGGACATCACTGTATAATAGCCAATTGAGGCTATTATACCACAAAGAAGGAGCGCTTTACCATAGACTTTACAAAAAGTTCACCAGCGCAACAAAAAAAGACCAACCAAGTGAAGCACACTTGGTCGGCCTTTTTCATGCGAGAGGGGTCAGTACTGCTGGTCGCGTTTTTTGCGCCAAGCGCGCAGCAGATTCAGCACAAGGATGCCACCGAGACAAAACAGCATCAGCATGGGCATAATCATCTGGTTGTAGTGCTCGTCTGCGGTTAAAATCTCGGTCCATTTTTCATCCATCAGCAGCGCCAGCTCGGGGCTGACATGGTTAAAGTATTCGCAGTTTTGCAGCACCTCGGCGGGCGGGTAGGCAATGGGATTGTTCTTTGTTTCCTCGTCCAGCAGCGCGTACACCGCGTCATTTGGGGTAGAATAGCCGATGTACTCAATGTTTGCAAGGCCAATTTCCGGTTC
>JAVVRO010000075.1:5750-8754 GCA_036654695.1 Angelakisella sp.
TCTCGGCCAGCTCCTTGTGCTTGGCGCTTTGGGGAATGCAAATGGCATCGGTGAAGATATTGGAGCCCTCCTTGGGGATTACAAAAGCAAGGTCGGGGTTGTCGTCAATCATGGTGCGTGCGTCGCCGGCATAATAGGGGGCAATCGCCGCTTCCCCGCCGGTCATTTTGTCGAAAATCTCATCCATGACATAGGCCTGCAAAATCGGCTTTTGCTGTTTTAGCAGCTTGGTCGCATCCTCAATCTGGTCGGGAGTGGAAGGGTTCAGGGGCTGTCCCAGCACCTTGAGGGCAATGCCGAATGCGTCCTTGGAGTTGCCAAACATCAGCACGTTGTCGCGGTAGGCCTCGCTCCACATCACCGTCCAGCTGTCCATGGGGTCATTGGGATCCACCATGGTGGTGTTGTAAATCATCCCCACCGTGCCCCAAGTGTAGGGCACCGAGTAAAGGTTTTGCGGGTCGTAGCTGGGGTTGACGTACTGGGGATTAATGGACGAAAAGTTTGGAATGTTGGCAAAGTCCAGCGGCTGCACCAGCTTTTCCTCCACCATCCGCGAAATCATGTAGTCGCTGGGGATGATGATATCGTAGCTGCTGCCGCCGGTTTTTAGCTTGGCGTACAGCGTTTCGTTGGTGTCAAAGGTGGAGTAGATGACATTGACGCCGGTTAGCTCCTCGAACTTGCTGTTCACATCCAGCGAGTCGTCGGTACCGTCTGACAGATACTCGCCCCAGTTGTACACATTCAGGGACAGCCCCTGCCCGGCAAAGCGGCCGTAATAGGTCATGTCATAGGAAAACTCCGAAGCCTCGTCACCCTCGGCAAAGGCGGGTACGGTCAGGCAGACGGTCAATGCCAGCCCAAGCGCCAGCATACGGGTCAGTAGCTTTTTCATAGTACACTGCCACCTCCCCGGCTTTGACGGTGCTTTAGCTCCCGGCGCTCCTTGCGCGCCCCCATAAAGTTGACCAGCAGCAATGCGGACAGCACCACCACAAAGATGATGGCCGACAGTGCGTTAATCTTGGGGCTAATGCGCTTGCGCACCATGGCGCCGATGGTGACTGGCAGAGTTTGACTGCCGGCGCTGCTGACAAAGTACGAGATGATAAAGTCATCGATGGAGTAGGTGACCGCCATTAAAAAGCCGGTAATGATGCCGGGCATAATCTCCGGGATAATCACCTTAAAAAATGCCATGGTCGGGCTGCACCCTAAATCCATTGCTGCTTCGTAGGCAAACTTATCCAGCTGCCGCAGCTTTGGCAGTACATTTAAAATGACATAGGGGGTGCAAAAGGTAACGTGGGCAATAATGAGCGTCACCAGCCCCAGCTCAATGGGCAGCCCCAGCTGCTCGTTCATGAACACAAACAGCAGCAGCAGCGATACACCGGTGACAATCTCCGGGTTCAGGATGGGCATGTAGGTGATGTTCATGATGGCCGAGCGAAACCACTTGCGCTTAATGGCGTAGATGCCCATTGCCGCTGCGGTGCCCAGCACGGTAGCCAGCACTGACGCGACCAGCGCAATAATCATGGTATTGGCCAGCGAGGACAGAATCAGCTCGTCGGCAAATAGCGCCTTGTACCACTTGAGGGAAAAGCCCGACCAGACCGAGCGGGACTTGGAGTCGTTAAAGCTGTAGACAATCAGCACCATAATGGGCATGTAGAGGAACGCCATAATCATGGCAATATAGCTTTTGGTATACCATTTACTTTTCATAGCATCATGCCCTCCCGTTCCTCGCTGTCCTCAAACTGGTTGAGGATGCTCATAAACAGTAGGATGAAGACCATTAGCACCATTGAGATGGCAGCACCCAGGTTGGGGTTGTAGGCGTTGCCCAAAAACTGAGCGTCAATGAGGTCGCCTACCAGCATGTTCGAGCCGCCGCCCAGCATCCGGGAGATAATGAAGGTACTAATGGCGGGGACAAATACCATGGTAATGCCGGTGGTGACACCCGGCAGGCTTAGGGGCAGGATGATGCGCACAAAGCGATGAAATGGGTTGGCACCCAAATCGCTGGCGGCCTCCAACACGGTTTGGTCAATTTTGGTCATGACCGAATAGAGCGGCAAAATCATGAAGGGCAGGTAGTTGTAGACCATGCCCAGCACCACCGCGCCCTGCGTGTTAATCATCCGCACCGGCTCCAGCCCAATGGCCATTAGCAGGCTGTTAATGATGCCGTTATTTTCCAGCAGGCTCATCCACGCATAGGTGCGCAGCAAAAAGTTCATCCACATGGGCAGCATGATGAGCATGACCAGTGTGCGCTGGCTGTTGGGCAGGGAACGGCTCATAATATACGCCAGCGGGTAGCCCAGCAGCAGGCAGATGGCGGTTGCTAAAAGCGCCTGAGAGATGGAGCGAACAAAGACGGGGGTGTAGGTGGACACCTTGGAGATATTCGCCATGGTGAACTGACCCTCCGGCGTGGTAAAGGCAAAGACCGCCACCAGCGCCAGCGGCACCACCACAAAAATACGCGACCATAGCAGGTAGGGGACGGAAGCGTAGGAGAATCTTTTCATCACTCGTCCTCCAACTTCTGCATGATATGGATATCCTCGGGGGCAACCTCCATTCCAATCAGGGTGCCCTCCTGAACCTTTTGGGTAGTATGAATCATCCAGCGGTAGCCCAGCGCGTTTACCATAATCTCGTAATGCACGCCCTTAAAGATAATGGTATCCACAATGCCGGTAAGCTTTGCGCCCTCCGGCGCAATGATGCGCAGATCCTCCGGACGAATGACCACCTGCACCTGCTGCATGGGAGCGAAGCCCTTGTCAACGCATTCAAAGTAATCATTGGCAAACTCCACCAAAAAGTCCTTGTGCATCAGGCCGTCAATAATGTTGCTTTCCCCGATAAAATCCGCCACAAAAGCGTTAATCGGCTCATTATAAATATCCTGCGGCTTGCCAATCTGTAAAATCTGGCCGTCGCGCATGACCACCACTCGGTCAGACATGGTGAGCGCTTC
>JAVVRO010000076.1:0-8689 GCA_036654695.1 Angelakisella sp.
AAGTTGGTAAGCGGCTTAATCCGGTTGTACTTTGGGGCCTTGTCTTCCATTTCTTTTTGTTTGCTCACAGTAAAACCTCCTCCGCTTAAAATAGACCGCTGTCCGGGTCAATCTTTTTGACAATCAGGTTGGATGCCACAATACAGATGCACCCAAACACCGACTGGAACAAGGCCGCCGCCGCGCTCATGCCGATATTGGTACTGCCCATCAGCGCGTTGTAGACATAAACATCAATGGTCAGCGCGGTATCACTAATCATCGAACCGCCCCGGGTCATCTTATAGAACAGACCAAAGTCGGACGAGAAGATGTTGCCCATGGCCAGAATGAACATAATGACAATAATGGGTTTCAGCAGCGGGATGGTAATGCTCTTGGCCTGCTGCCACTTGGACGCTCCGTCAATGACTGCCGCTTCGTAATAGGTGCGGTCAATGCTGGTGATGGAAGCAAGGTACACTACCATGCTGTAACCGGTGGTTTTCCACGTCCTCATAAAGATGATGATGAACGGCCACCACTTGGACTCCATGTACCAGTTCACATCCGGCAGACCGAAAAAGCCGAGCATGGCATTCATAATGCCCTTGTCCACGCTTAAAAACGAAAAGACAAAGTAGCTGACTACCACCCATGACATAAAGTGTGGCAGGAACATAAAGGTCTGGCAGGTTTTGGCAAACCGCTGACTGAACAGGTTGGACATCATAATCGCCAGCGTAACCGGAATGATGGTACCTAGAATGATAAACGCAACGTTATAGAGAATGGTGTTGCGAATCATAATCCACGCTTGGTCGGTTTTAAACAAAAACTCAAAGTTTTTCAGTCCCACCCAGTCGCTTTTCATCAGCGAGTCGATAAAGTTTTCCCCCTTGGGACGGTACTTTTTGAAAGCGACAATGACGCCGAACATGGGCAGGTAGCAAAACAACAGATACCAGATGGTGGTGGGGAGTGCCAGTAGCAGCAGCTCCACCGTATCCCGCATGCTGCCGTGCTGCTTTTTCTTACGGATGTTCTTTTGCGCGTCACGCGCCAACTGTGTGTTTGTCAATGGACACGCCTCCTTTTGTGGTTGTCTGTGTTACAAAGTAATCGGCTACGGCCTGTGCCATCTCGTCCAGCTCCCCCAAGTCCCACAAAAATTGCAGGAGGGTGTAGCGGTCGCGCACCTCTTTGGCCGCGGTAAACGCGTCAACAATCATCTGTCGTTCTACGCCGACTTGGCGGGGGTTGACCGGTGCACCCAGCTCTTGCAGGTACTCCTCGGCCATGCGGTAATCGGGCACCTCCGTGGTCATAAAGTCCAGGAGCTGCGGGTAGCACTGGCGAATCTTTTGCAGCCGCGCCCGGTGGGTCACCGGTGAGTTTTTCATGGTGCTCTGTTCCAGCTCAATCACGCCGTCGGCCGCTTTGCCAAATACCCGACGCATCTGCTGTTCCCAGCCGTCCACATCGAACTGCTCGGCATGGCGGGTTGCCTTGTCAAAGTCGGGGGTCAACTCCTTGAGCAGGCTGTACGCCTTAAGCGAGGCCACGGTGCCAATGCCAACCTTGGTGCCATGCAGCACCGGGTGGCGCCCATCCAGCAAAAAGCGCATCTCCCAAAAGTGGGACAGGTGGTGCTCGCTGCCCGAGGCCGGTCGGGAGTTCCCCGAAAAGCTCATGGCAATTCCGGTCAGTACCAGCGCTTCCATGAGCGCCTGTACCGCTTGGGGGTCGCGTACCTTTAGGCCGTCCGCCGAAGCGGTTACCCGCCGGATGGATAATTGTACCATATCCACAATGGCTTGACAATAATATTCGCCGTTGATGATAGCCGACAGCTTCCAGTCGCATAGGCAGGAGCACTTTCCCAAAATGTCGGCAAAGCCTGCATTCAGCATCGGCATGGGTGCTGCCATCAACACATCTAGGTCGCCGATAATTGCCCGCGCAATGTGCGTGTCATAGGTGGTTTTCAGGTTTTCGGTAATCAGCGCCGCGCCGCCCGAGGCAAAGCCGTCCATGGAGGGTGCGGTGGCTACCACCAGATAATCGGTACGCAGCTTGTAGCTTGAAAACTTACACAAATCGTTGATGGTGCCTGTGCCTACCGCAATCATCACATCGCAGCGGGGGTCAAAGGCGGTCATCAGCGCGCCGACGCTTTTTTCGTCCGGCACCAGCTCGGTCTGTGGAAAAACATGCTCCACCGTGCCAATGCCCTGCTCGGCAAGGACGCTTGCAACCTGCCGTCCGGCAGCCGCATAGGTGTTACAGTCCGAAACAATAAAGGCGTTATCCTTGCCCCAGCTTTTTAAAAGCTTGGGAATCCTGTCAATGGCTCCTGCGGTAATGTCCACATACTCCAGCGGTGTAGAATGCAAACGCCCACATTCGCACTCCAGGATTCTGCCCAAATAGTCGGTAATGGTCAATTCTTCCGGTTTTATCATCCCTACACTCCCCGTCTGGCAATGTCAAGGGTGTTTCGACACATCGCCTATTTCCCCCTTAGTATAGCAGGGTATTTTTACTTGTCAATTGGCCTGTAATCAGGGTTTATGCGTGTTTCTATCAATAATAACCGGCCATTTACTAATAATTATTACCCTTGCTTTTGAGGGGGTATTCCGGAAAAAAAGGCAAAAAAAGCGGCATAACTGATAATTATTAGTTATGCCGTGCAAGTTGCTGATATTTATTAGTAATGGTTTCTGCTGTTTTTTCTCTCCTGCTAATAATTTTTAGCTATTCCCCATTGAAAACTGTAATTAAATTGTAACCTTATCCTGCTGTTCCATAAAAATCAAGAGGGGTTGACCGAATCGTATTACGGTCGTTTTGGGGTGCGCCTGCACTCCCCGGTGCTTCTGCGGACAATCAGCTTCGGCTCGTATTCCAGTCGCATAATGCTGCTTGGCTTGGCTGTTGGCTGTGCCGCCGAGGTGGCATCCATCTTTTGCAGCAGGACATTAAACGCGTCGTTACCCTTAATGCCGACAAAGTGGTCAATGGTGGTCAGCGAAATATTGCGCAGGTTCGCAAAGATGGTATTGTCGCAGCCCATGACCGAAATGTCCTCCGGAATCCGCTTTTTCCGGTCAATCAACGCATCCGTTGCACCCAGCGCCATCATGTCATTGATGCAAATAATCCCCGTTACATCGGCGCATTCGTTAATCAGCTCCATGGTCAAGTCATAGCCGGAGGTATACTCGGTGCTGGAGCGGGGAATTTGGTTGTCCAGCGCGCTGTCGGCAGCCTTCAAAATGAGGCCGCCCTCCAGCCCATATTCACTAAACTTCTTTCGCACACCCTCCAGTCGGCGCAGCCGGGCAATCTGGTGGCTGGCCAGTGGGGTGGACAAAAACGCCACCCTGCGGTGACCAAGGGTTAGCAGGTGCTCCGCCGCAATCATGCCGGTTTTAATGCTGTTCAGCTCAATGATATCAATGTCCATCTGGTCGCTTTTGTCCCCGACAATGACCAGCGGCTTGACCTTGGACAGCTGCTCCAAGCGCTTGGGGGAATAGGGCGAACCCACATAGATAACCCCGGAGATGGGGGATTGCTCCAACATGTCCAGATAGGTTGTTTCAATTTTTGCACTGCGCAGGGTATTGCAGATAAAGACGCTGTAGTCCATGCCCATGGCCGATTCCTGAATGGACTGCACCACCATGGCGTAATAGGGGTTGGCGAACAGCGGGCAGATGACCACAATAACCTTGGCGTTGGCCGAACCACTGAGCCGCTCAATCTTGTGCATGCAGTAGTTCAGCTCCTTGGCCGCCGCAATCACGCGCTCCTTGGTTTCGCTGCTAAAGGAGATGGCGTTATTGCCATTCAAAATCATCGACACTGCCGCCTGTGAAACCTTGGCCAACCGTGCCACATCGGTGGAGGTCACTTTTTTCTTCAAGCGCCAATCGCCCCTTTCCCAAAAGCAAGATATCCTCATTATTATACGGCAACTTTGCAAAAAAGTCTATTCTGTTTCTTTGCAAGCGCTGTATTCTTAATGCTTTACCCGCTCAATTCGGACTGCAATTCCCTTTTTTAGTTTGCTTTTTAAGCTACTCAATGCGTCGCTGTTTTTCACTGACTGCATTTGCGGGAATGCCTTTAGCAACCGCCGCTCCATGTATTTCCGCTGGGACAGCAGGTGGTTTATTCGTTCGGAATAAAATTCGCCGCCCTCAAATCTCTTGCTCAGCCACTCCTTGTTGTGTTCTTCCAAGCTCGTCTTCAGCTGTTCCAGCCGCTGCTCCGTCTTTTGCTTTTCCTTGTTTATGGCTTCCTGAATTTCCCGCAGCTTGTCGTTAAGCGACAGGATGCTCCGTATGGTCGCAACCGCATCGGCAGTGACCAAAACAAGCAGCACCGCAAAAATAACCATCTGCCAAACAGCCGGTATCCGTGCGACCAAACCGGCAACCACGGGGTGCACCACCTTTAACAGCAGCACCGACATTGCGCCAAAGGCCACCGCCCCCAGCAAGCAAACCCTTCCATTAATCTGGAACCGGTACTTGGAGTAGTCCCACCATCTGGTTTGGAACAACTTTTCCATGGCCCACGAGGTGACATACTCCAGGATAGAGGTTAGCACTGCCCCGGAAAGAAACAGCACAAGGAGGCTTCCATCCGCCGAGCTTTGCAGGCAAAAGATAATGGTAAGCGCCCCAAACCCATAAATGGGACAGACCGGACCGTTTAAAAACCCTCTGTTAACCAGCTTGTGCCCCGTAATGGAGCAAAGTGTCGACTCGTACAGCCAACCCAAAAAGCTGTAGCAGGCAAGCCATAGACAAACCGTCACAAAATTCACATTCATACCCGATACAATCTCCTGCTAGAAAAATTGTGCTGCGGCACTTTTCCCCCGCCCCTGTGGTTGCCCCACGCCGGAAAAGTCCGCAAGCAAGCGGCTTTCTCTGCCAAAAGGCAGATTTGATTTTTTATTTTATGGGTTAGAAAGCATAAAGAAATTCAGCTTTTGCGGCAGTGCGATGGTGCGGGTAATCTGCTGGGCATCATACGCAATGCCCTTTTCCTTCGCGGCAAGGCGCGCTTTATATTCGTACCAAATATTTGCAAGCCCCACCGCGCCCTCCCGTATCGACGCGTAATCTGCCTCAAAGGCGCTTTCTAAAAACGCAAACTCCTCCAGCTTTACCGCCGCCTCGGCCGCAAGCAGGTGCTGAGTTTCGGTACGCTTTTGCTGTGGAATTGCACCGTACAGCGCCCATGCTTTGGCATAATCCTCTACGGCAAGCAGCGCGCTCATGGCGTCCTCTGCAAAGCTCACATCTAGGCTGTTGTTTTCCCATTCATACGCCTGCACATACAATTCCGCAGCGGCAGCTGTGTTTCCGTCGCGCTTTTCCAAGCTGGCTCTGGCGTACATTGCCCATGGGTTTTTCTGGGCGCAAAGCTGGGTAAAAATCTTCTTTGCATCGGTTACCTCACCGTTTTCGGCCAACAGCACCGCATATTGATAGGCTGTTTGTGCGCTACCCTGCTGTGCGCTGTCCTGCAAAAACGGCTTCCATTTGCGGTCTGTCATAAACGGCAGCGGCAACCTGCTTTCGGGCAGCGGCTTTTGTTCCAGTCCCCGCAGCCATGCGCTGCACGGGTCGTTTTCAGACGGCAGCGGGAAGTGCAGATGCCGCGCAATTGGCATCTCGCCCGCTTTTTGGCGGCGCGCCATTTCCAGCCCGCCGTATGCACTGCCGCTGTGCAGTGTTTCCCCTTGTGGCAGCGTACTTTGCAGCAGATACTCCACATGCAGTCGGTTCACCTCGGCAGCAGGCAAGCTTTCCTCCACGCGTGCCGCCACACAGGGCAGTGCGGCATTCCATTCCTGTGCTTGCCCGGCGGCGGTAAAGGCACCAAACAGCTGCGTAAAGCTTACGGTTCCATCTGCCGGCAAAATAGCGGTATGCAGCTGTGTCGGCGCAAGCCCCGCCTGAATTTCGACATAATCGCCGCAGCCCTCCTTGGAAAGGTAGTCACACCAATGCCGACCACCAGTACCGTTCCCCCAGCAAAACATTTTGCGTGCAAAAAGCGGCTGTGTGGAGCGCTCAAAAAAGCCTGTTCCGTCCTGCTCGATGCAAACTTCCCAAGGTGCCGGCTCTGTGCGCTCGTTTTGGAAAAAATATTCAATAGAATAGGGAATCCGCCACGGATAGCTGATGTCAACCTCGGGCAAATTGGGTTGATAGGGCATTTGGCAGTGTCCAAAGCCGGGGATTTTGGTAAGGGGGTCGTGGGTAAGCTGATAGAGGATTTCGGGGGACGCGGAAAAAACACGCGTATGCTCTGTCAGCTTAACCGCAGTGTTGGTCCACCAGTAGAGCGGCGCATCGGTCGGGCGCGCATTTTGGATGCGTACAAGCACACCAAGCTGTTTTGCACCGTCCGGCAGATGAAAATCCATCTGCAAAATCTGCGCATGTGTCGCCTCATATTCATACATGCGCAAAAACGCTTCCCCATTTGGCGCCGTTACTTTGGCGCAGTGCAGGTTGTCACAGGTGAACGCGCTATGCCCCATGTGCCCAAGGTTCCATTCAATGCCGCCCGCCGTCCATGCGTTGCGGTTTGCAAGGTTTGCCGGACGTAGAACCGGGTTTTCATAAAGCAGCTCGCGGTTTTCCTCCTTGGAAAAAAGGCTCCACAATTTACCGCCGAAGGCCGGCAAAAACGTAGCTTTCAAATACTCGTTTTCCAGCACAAGGGTTTTAACAGACACCATATCGTCGCTGCGAACATAGCGATCCTGCATACGGTACGGCAGTGTGCGTTCGCGGCAGGCTACGCCGTAACCAATCCGTTCTTCGCTGCGCAGTGTCCCATCCTCCGTGCAGTGCAGGTTGGCCTCCTTGGAGCAAAAACGCGGCTGCGGGTTCAGCTCTTGCGGCAAGCTGCCCGGCAGCGTAAGCGTGTCCTGATAAAGTTTCATCTGCTGTTCCTCATTTCAAATTTCAGTCGGTACCACCCGTGGGTTTTTCGCACAGTGCTTGGAGTAACTCCTCCCATACGGTTTCAAATTCTGCCGGATTGTCATTGTAATCGGTATTGGTGCGAAAAACCCGCGTGACAAGCGCGTCATGCTTTGCTGGGTTTTGTTCACGCAGCAGTTGCAGCAATGCGGCATCCTCGGCACCGCGGCGAGAAGCTTCCAGACGCATACTGAGCCACGGGCCATCTTTGCCCGGATAGACAATAAAGGCGTCGCCGCATGGAAAGCTGGTGCCAATGCCGGTTGTGTTCGGGCAGCTTGTCCCCACAAAGGGGTCCATGGTTTCAACAAACTGGTTGAACCCCCAGTGTAAAAAGCCGCCCAGCCTGTTTTTGGCGCAGCCCCAGAACAGCAATCGGCCTTTTAGCAGCGCAAAATCGAGAAAACGATTGAGCCACTGTCCCTCAGGTCCGCAGCAAACATAGGCCCACACGGTTTCGCCCAGTGCAATCAGCGCGTCAAACTGTTCTTTTTTTGCTTCATATCCGGCGGTACCCGGTACCCAAATATCAACGCCGCCGTAAAATTGCGCGGAATCTACCGCCTCGATAATGCGGATGGAGGGCAGATATTTCCGCAGAATATTTGCCGCGAGGTAGTATTGGCGACGGCGGTGCGCCATGGTATTTTCGTCTTTGACATGGATATCCGGTTCATCATGAATGTGAAAAACCACTTTATCCTGCCAGCCGTGCCGTGTAAGATAGGCCGCAAGCGCCTGCACAAATCGAACCGAAATGGCATAGCCCTCGGCGCTTTCAAACGGCACATCCTGCGCCATGGCACAGCGAAAGATATCGGTGCGCATATCCGGCCGATGATCCGCAAGCCAGCCCCTTGACAGCAGTGTGCCGATTTCCATTTGCTGCATTCCCTGGGCGAAAAAGAGCGTAACCACCGGCGTCAGATATTCAAAATCAAATTCGTACGGTGCGCGCGAGGTGACACATGTTTCATCCAGCTGGATAAAAAACATCGTTTGATGGGCACGGCGCATGGCATGAATATACCGCTCCAAGACTGTTAAAAACGCCGCGCTGCCCTGCTCTACTCCGTGAAACCGGCTGATGGCCGCAAGGCTAAACCAGTTGGTAACCGCAAAGGTGTCGGCAGGAATCATGACAGGATACACCGTAACCTCCAGCTGGCAACAGTAGGTGTCCTGTGCGCCGGCAGCCTGCAAAAGGACTTGGTAGGTACCGGCCTCAAGGTTTTGCTTCGGGCGCAGGCAAAAATAGCAAGCTGCCACGCCTTCGTTGACGGGAATCACGCCCTCCTGCTGGGGCACAAGGCAGTCGTAGACGGTAAAGGGCGCTTTGCGCGTTGCGTAATCTGGCTTTTCTTCTGCCAAAAGCACCATTGCACCGCCTTGCGCAACGCCGTTTCCGGTGTTGTATTCCACCGGAATGGCACGCAGTTCAAACAGTTCTACCACAAACGCATCTGTTTTGAGGGAAATTGTTACATTTTCCTCCCCGCTTTGCAGCAAAAGCTGTACTCCCCGCAACCCGTTTTGCGCACTGGCCAAACGTAAGGTTTCCGGCAACGCTTTGCATGTGGTATCCGGGTAGAAAAAAGTTTCCTCGGCCGTAATGACACCTTTAAATTCCATCTTTGTTCTCCTTGCGTCAAAAAAGCGTAATCCCGCTTTTAAGCCCGCCTCTCTCG
>JAVVRO010000077.1:0-8649 GCA_036654695.1 Angelakisella sp.
CAGCATTCGCTGTTCTTCCTTAAGCCGTTCAAGATTCCGCGCTTTATCTGCGGCTTCCTTGTCGGAATAGCTCAGGGCAATCTGGGTAGTGGAGATAAACTTTCCCGCCTCGTCCAAGGTGTAACGAATGGTTTCATCCGCTGCTTTGTCAATGGGTGCTTCGTCCCGAATTAAAACGCCGCTCGTAGTATACACCCTTGCGACCTCAAAGCCATAAGCATTTTCGGTCGTGTAGTTTGAAAAGATAAATCGAAAGGTCTGGTAGGCCGCATAAATAAGGAAAAAAACCGCCAGCAGCAGCGTAATCAACCGTCCGGAAAGATTACTTTTTATTGCGACCGCCTCCCTTGTACTTTAAACTCACAAAATAGCTTTTGCCAGCTCCAATGCCTCGTCAAACAGCTGCTGCGGGGTAACTTCGTCGGCGTACAGCCAGTGAATGTCCTGTTCGCGCTTAAACCATGTCATCTGTCGTTTGGCATAGCGTCTGGACTGCTGCCGAATGGTTTCCAGCGCTTCGTCCAGCGTCTGCTCGCCTGCAAAATATGGACGTAGCTCCTTGTAGCCGATTGCCTGAGAAGCCGTTGGTGAAAGCTCCATGGAAAGCGCCATTCTCGCTTCCTCCAGCAATCCCTGCTCGACCATTTGGCTGACACGAAGGTCAATTCTGTCGTAAAGCAGCTGCCGGTTGCGGTAGGTAATGCCAAGCACACAGCTGCGGTACGGCGAGGGGATAACCCGTGACCGCTCCTTTTGTGCGGTCATAGTGCCGCCGGTGGTGTGACAAACCTCCAGCGCACGAATGACCCGGCCAAGGTTGTTGGGGTGAATGGACTGTGCGGCCGTCGGGTCAGCTTGCAGCAATAACCGGTGGACTGCTACTCCCCCCTCGCGTTCGGCCAGCAGACGGAGCTGGGCACAGTACTCCGGGTCGCGGGGCTGTTCGGTAAAGGTTAGGTTGTCCAGTAGCGAACGAATGTAAAGCCCGGTTCCTCCGGCAAGTATTGGCAGGTTGCCGCGACCATAGACCCCGGCAATGGCTTTGTGTGCCAGTGTGGTATACTGCGCCACCGAAAAGCTTTCCCACGGTTCCAGCAGGTCTATCAAGTGGTGCGGTACCTCAGCCTGTTCTGCCGCGGTAGGCTTGGCGGTCGCAATGGAAAGGCGTTGATACAGCTGCATCGAATCGCCGGAGATAATCTCGCCGGAAAGTGCCTTGGCAAGCTCAATGGCCAGCCGGGTCTTTCCCGAGGCGGTCGGTCCTACTACGGCGACTAGTGGGGTGCGGTTTTGCATCGATGCAACTCCTTTCTTATCCAATTCTTCCAAACATTTTTTCCAGTTCGCGGCGGGTCAGTTCCACCATAATTGGCCTGCCATGAGGACAGCTGCGCAGTGTGCTGTCGTTTTGCAGCAGGGTAAGCAGCTTTTTTTGTTCCACTTCTCCTGTAAAGTATCCTCCCTTAACAGCGGCTTTACAGGCAATAGAGTGCAGCAATTCATTGTTTGTGTCCAATTCTGGGTGGTGTTGTCCTTTGGTCAGCTTCTCGGCCAACTCTAGCAGCGTATCCTCTACCTGCTCCAGCGGCAGCAGCGCGGGAACCTCCCGGACAAGGATACTGTCATTGCCAAAGTCCTCCACCAAAAAGCCCAAACGGGAAAGCTCCGGCAGGTTGTCCAGTAACGTGCCGGACAGCTCCTTTGGTAAGGACAGCCGGATGCTCTCTAACATCAACTGTCTTCCCACACAGCCGTCGCCGTATTGTGCCTTAAGCCGGTTGAATAAGATTCGTTCGTGGGCAGCGTGTTTGTCCACCAACAGCAGCTTGTCACCCTGTTGCGCTATCAGGTAAGTTTTAAACGCTTCACCGACCAGCAGCATGGGCAAAGCCATCTGCGGCTCCGGAATACTTGCAGGCTCCGGGATTGGCGGTTGCGGAGAAGCAGTTGCTTTTTCTACCGGTCTTTGCGTGGTTGCGCACGATGCTTGTGCTGTTACTGTACTGCTGCCCCATGCAGCTAGTTTTCCCGGCTGTTCAGCAATGGGCTCTTGGGGCTCGTCGTTTTTTCGCCTGAGCTGCTCCATGTAGCGCTGTACTGCCGAATTGTCGCTAAAACTGCCGGATAAGGCCGGTTTTCGCGGTGCGGTAGCAGTCGCTGTCGATGTGGTTGCCACCGTGCGGTATTGCTCCGCCGTCATGTGCTGCTGTTCACCGGCAGTGGGACGGTTTACAATATCTAGGTAGCTCAGCTTGGTTTTTACGCTTTGTCCGGCGGTATCGGCGGCGGCTACTGCCTGCGGCATTCCCTCCAAAGCTGCGCGACAGGCACTGTACACCGCGTCAAAAACCTCGCGCTCCTCCGACAGCTTTACTTCCAGCTTGGCCGGATGCACATTGACATCCACCAGCTGACAAGGTAGCCGCAGATGCAGCACACAGCCCGGGAATTTCCCAGTCATCAGACTGTGACGATATGCTTCCTCCAGTGCCGCCATTACGGTAACACTGCGTACATAACGCTCGTTAATGAAAAAATGTTCCATGCTGCGGGTGGCCTTGGCATGCTCCGGCTTAACAATATAGCCCCTTACCTCAATCTGCCCATGCTGTTGGCTGACTGGAACCAGTCCCGCGCCAAATTCGCGCCCATAGACGGCATAAATAGCAGAAATAAGCTTGCCGTCCCCGGGGGTTTGCAGCTTCTGCTGTCCCTCGCGGAGAAAGCGAAACGCCACCTCTGGATGAGACAGCGCCAACCGATCCAGCAAGGTGGCAATGGCGTTGCCCTCGGTTGTATCCTTTTTTAAAAACTTCATGCGGGCAGGAATGTTGTAAAACAAATCGCGAACATAAATGGTCGTTCCCAGAGGAGCGCCAATTTCGGTGACTGTGCTGCCCTCCCCACCCTCGACGGTGTAGCGACTGCCCAGCTGGCGGTCAGCAACCCGGCTGACCAGCTCTACCCTGCTGACTGCACAGACTGAAGCCAGCGCTTCGCCGCGAAAGCCCAGTGTCGCAATGCGGTACAGGTCGTCCTCGTTCTGCACCTTGCTGGTTGCGTGGCGCAAAAACGCCTTGGGAATATCTTCCGGGTCAATGCCACAGCCGTTGTCAGTAATGCGCATCAGGCGTACGCCACCGTTTTTAATTTCAATGGTCAACGCAGTTGCTCCCGCATCAATGGAGTTTTCCACCAACTCCTTGATTACCGAGCTGGGGCGTTCAATGACCTCGCCGGCAGCAATGAGCTCGGCGGTCTTTTTGTCCAAAACATTAATTCTCGACATGGCGTACACCTCCCTTTTAAATGAGTTTTTTTAGCTCGTAGAGCAGATTCAGTCCCTGCAAGGGGCTCATGGAATCAATGTCAGCGTCACGCAGCCGTTTTTTCAGTAACTCGGCAGCCTCGTCCACAAAAAACATCTGCTGGGCTGGCTGCTCCTTGGGCGCTTTTCCAACAATTTTAACTGCACGCCCGGCCTCCAAATCTGCCAGCACCTCAAAGGCGCGCTGAATGACCCAGTCGGGAACGCCCGCCAGCTTGCCCACCTCGATGCCGTAGCTGTCATCCACCCCACCGGGCAGAATACGCCGCAGGAAGATGATGTCCTCCCCACGCTTGGTGACGGCAATGTTATAGTTTTTAACGCCAGCAATACTGCCTTCCAGTGCGGTAAGCTCATGATAATGGGTTGCAAACAGGGTTTTCGCTCCCAGCTTTTTTTTGTTGGCAATGTACTCCAAAACTGCCTGCGCAATACTCATTCCGTCAAAGGTGGAGGTTCCTCGGCCAATCTCATCCAGAATCAGGAGACTTTTTGAGGTAGCGTTGTGCAAAATCTGTGCAACCTCGTTCATTTCGACCATAAAGGTGGACTGCCCTGTAGAAAGGTCATCCGACGCGCCCACACGGGTAAAGATAGCGTCAACAATGCCAATCTTGGCACTTTTGGCCGGCACAAAGCAACCGACCTGCGCCATCAAAGTAATCAGCGCCACCTGCCGCATATAGGTAGACTTTCCCGCCATATTCGGCCCGGTAATAATGGCAATCTGGTTGTCACGGCGATTCAGCGTAACATCATTTGGCACAAACTGGCTGTCCGCCAGCAGCCTTTCGACAACCGGGTGACGGCCGTCTGTAATGATAATATCATCCGAAAGATCCACAATTGGGCGAACATAGTCGTACCTTGTGGCAGCGGTAGCAAAGCTGCACAATACATCCAGCGCGGCAACTGCCTCGGCGGTGCGCTGAATGCGCTCCAGCTGTTCCCCCACTGCCAGCCGTACCGATTCAAAGATAGTTGCTTCCACCGTAACAATCTGTTGCTGTGCCCCCAAAACCTTGGTTTCCAAGTCCTTGAGTTCGCCGGTAATGTAGCGTTCACAGTTGGATAGGGTTTGCTTGCGTATGTAATCCTCCGGCACCTGTGCCAAGTTGGAACGTGTAACCTCCATATAGTAACCAAATACCTTATTGTAGCTAATCTTAAGATTCTTGATGCCGGAGCGCTCCCGCTCCTTCGCTTCAATATTGGCAATCAATTCCTTTGTGTGGTTACTCAGGTACCGCAAATCATCCAATTCCTTGCTGTAGCCGTCGCGGATGACTCCGCCGTCCTTTAGCGTTATGGGTGGCTGGTCGTCCACCGCATCGCGAATTAGTCCGCAGACATCCTCCAACAGGTCAATGGAGCTGTAAATTTCCTGTAGCTCCTGACAGTGTACCTCCCTCAGCAGCATGCGCAGGCCGGGCATACGCTGCAACGCCATCCCCAGCGAAACTAAGTCCCGCGGGCTGGCGTTACCGTAGATAATGCGGGTCATCAACCGTTCCATGTCATAGATGCCGCCCAGTGCCTCGGTGACCTCGGCCAGCAGGATGGAGTTTTCCGTCAGCTCCTCCACTGCGTTAAGCCGGCGGTTAATGGCAGTTGCAGAAACCAGCGGCTGTTCCAGCGTCAAGCGGATACGGCGGCGCCCCATGGAGGTTTTGGTGTGGTCAAGCACCCACAGCAGCGACCCCTTTTTTTCGCGAGAGCGCATTGTTTCGGTCAGCTCCAGATTGCGCCGCGCATTGGGGTCCAGTGCCATAAACTGATTGTTGGTGTAAACACATACCTTTTGTAGGCGTTCTAGTCCAAGCCGCTGTGTTTCATCCAAGTAACAAAGTAGCCCTCCCAGCGCTGACACTGCCAGCGGAATATCCGCAAGCCCCAGTACTTCCAAAGAAGCCGCATTAAACTGACGCAATACCCGCAGCGCGGCAGTTTCTGGCAGGTAGGTATCCTCGTCAGTCAGGTCTGCAGTACAGCACAGTTTTTCCTTAATGAAGGCGGCAGCTGCTTTTTGATCCAAAAACTTCCCGTTAAAGATAATCTCGTTAGGGTGAAACTTGCCTAGCTCGTTTTGCAGTGTCGTGTCATCGCCCTTGGACAGTTGGGTTACGTTCATCTCGCCGGTGGAGATGTCACAAAAGGCAAGTCCATAGCCGTTGCCACAGAAGATGGCACAGATGTAATTGTTGGTGCCCTCGTCTAAAAAGCTACTTTCAATCAGGGTGCCGGGGGTAACTACACGCACTATGTCTCGCTTGACCATTCCCTTGGCAAGCGCCGGATTTTCCAGCTGCTCGCAGATGGCAACACGGTAGCCTTTTTTAATCAGCCGGGCAATGTAACCCTCCACACTGTGATACGGCACACCGCACATGGGCGCGCGCTCCTCCAGTCCGCAGTCGCGTCCGGTAAGCGTCAGCTCCAGCTCGCGGGAAACCAGTAGCGCGTCATCAAAAAACATCTCATAAAAATCCCCCAAACGGAAAAACAGCAGTTGATCCGGGTGGCGGTTTTTTAGTTCAAAGTACTTCTGCATCATTGGCGACATTTTTGCAATGGTGGCTGCATCCAAGCTCAGTCCCCCCCTTTCCCCATAATAGTGAAAGTCCTAGTATTAGTGGCAGCCGGAGCAGGAAGAACAGCTACCGCTACAACCGCTATCTTCGCTTTCTTCGGTGACAGTGTAGGGGTCCTCCCCATTGGCGGCGTAAACAACAATCTGCTGGATAAAGTTAAGCAGCTTGTCCATTTCGCCCTTGGTAGTGTTGTAGGCCATCATGGAGGGTACTGCCATAATCTCGCCGTAAAGCTCCTTGACACATGTGTTCAGCTCGTTCAGCTTTGCCGCATCCTTACCCTCACCCTTTTGCGCTTCCTGGCTCAAGGTCATCTTTTTCAGATTAAACTCGCCAATCATCTCCTGAAGCTTAGTATCTGCGTCAGCGGCATCGCGCGCCACCTTATGGGCTACATATTCGTCACATCCCTGTATTGCCGCACCCAAATCTCTTGCCATCATAATGATATCCATTGCTCTTGTCCTCCAAAATTTTATTTTTTATAGTAAGTTAGTTTGCTCTCCTGTCAGTGCCCAATTCATCGCACCAGTAATGGCGATATCGACAAACTGCCCGGTCAGGCTGCTATCGCCGGAAAATTCTACAATGAGGTTGCTGTCACTGCGACCGGTGAACAGCCCCGGGGTTTTACTCTGGCCATCCACCAGCACCCGCAAGCAGCTGCCAAGGTAGCTGTCCATGACTGTCTGCCCAATTTCCCGCTGTACTAAAAGCAGCTCCCGCAGCCAGCGGGATTTGTCCTCGTATAGCACCGGGTCGGGCAGGCGCTCGGCGGCTGTACCGCTGCGCCGGGAATAGATAAAGGTAAACAGCGAGCTGTACCCGACCCGCTCCACCAGCCGCACGGTTTCGCGAAACTGGTCATAGCTCTCGCCGGGGAACCCCACAATAATGTCGCTGGTTAGCAGTAGGCCGGGAATACGCTGTCTTGCGTAGTCCACCAGCGCCAAATACTGCCCTACTGTATACTTGCGGTTCATGGCCGCTAAAATAGCATCGCAGCCGCTTTGTACTGGAAGATGCAGATGCTTGGACACCTTATCGCAGTCGGCGATTGCGTCAATCAGCTCCCGGGTGCAGTCCTTTGGGTGGCTGGTCATAAAGCGAATCCGAAACTCTCCCGGAATTTCGTTCAGTTGACGAAGCAATGTCGCAAAGTTAATCTGTTCCGGCAACCCCTTGCCATAGGAATTGACATTCTGCCCCAGCAGTGTAATCTCACGGCAACCATCCCGCACCAGCTGGGTTGCCTCGGTCAGTATTGCGTCAGAACTGCGACTGCGCTCCCGGCCGCGGACATAGGGTACAATGCAGTAGGAGCAATAATTATCGCAGCCGTACATGACCGGAACCCATGCCTTCGCCTTTCCATCCCGGCAGATGGGTAGCCCCTCCACAATGGCATCATTTTGCAGGCTGTCTTCTGTCTTAATGTATCGATGGTGTAACGTCAGTTTTTCAAAAATCAACCGGGGTAACACCGAAAAAGCGTTGGTACCCACCACAATATCCACATGAGGATAGCTTTTACGCAGTTTTTCGGCAATCTGCGGTTGCTCGGTCATGCAGCCGGAAATTCCAATAATCATCTCCGGTTTAAGCATTTTGCAGTGCTTTAGTGCCCCAATGTTGCCAAACACGCGTGCTTCGGCGGTTTCCCGCACGGCACAAGTATTGTACAGTACCAAGTCGGCATTTTCCGGCAGGTCGGTAAAGGCGTAGCCCATAGCCGCCAGCAGCCCTTTTAATTTTTCACCGTCGGCAACGCTCTGCTGACAGCCGAAGCAGTGTACACAGGCCAGTGGTGTGGCTGCCTCCCATTTGCTCAGCAGCGTCCGCACCTGCTTGACATAGCCTTGCGTATCGGTCAGCTCGGCATAGTCCGGCGACAGGTTGTATCGGTTTTCACTCAATGGTGTTCCTCCCTAATGTCCGGTTTGAGAAAGCATTTCCTCAGCACTTTTTAGCGCTGCGTCGGTCAGGTTTTCTCCTACCGTAATTCTGGCCAGCTCGGCAATCCGTCCGGGACGGTCAAGCTCGCCCACATGGGTGTAGGTGCGCTCGTTTTCCACAGTTTTGTAAATGCGAAGGTGATGATCCCCAAAGGCTGCTACCTGTGCCAAGTGGGTTACACACAAAATTTGCCGGCTGCGGGACACCTCGCTTAGTTTTTTGCCGATTTTGTAGGCCGCCCGTCCGCTGACGCCCGCATCTACCTCGTCAAAGATAATTGTTCCAATATCGTCCTTGTCTGCCAGCACGTTTTTTATCGACAGCATAATGCGGGAAAGTTCGCCGCCGGAGGCTATTTTAGAGAGCGGCTTGGGCGGTTCCCCAAGGTTTGCGGAGATGTAAAACTCAATGGAATCCTGCCCACTCGACCCCAGCGGATGCTTTGTCGCCCACAGGGAAAGCCGCACGTTGGGCATATCCAGATAGACAAGCTCGCCTTCCACCAGTGAAACAAACCGTTCCCCTGCCTCCAACCGTGCTACGGTCAGCTTGTCGGCTCGTTCTTGTGCCTGTGCCGTGAGCTGTTCCAGCTGAATGCGCAGCTTGTCCGCTTTTTCCTCCGAAAAAGCCAGTCCATCCAGCTCCTCACAAATCTTTTGATAGTAGCCCAGCACTTCCTCGACAGTAGCGCCATATTTTTTCTCCAACCGATGGAGCAGGTCAAGTCGCGTTTCGATGCTGTCCAGCTGGCGCGGGTTAAAGTCACTGTCATCC
>JAVVRO010000078.1:0-8604 GCA_036654695.1 Angelakisella sp.
CACACGCAGGTCACCAAACAGCCCCAGCCCCACCACCGTGACCAAAAATGCCGGCCCGCTGTTGACGCAAAAGCAGAGGGCGCGTTCCACATTTTGCGAAGACAGCTCGCCCGCGTCCAGCTGCCCCGCCAGTACCTTTGCCCCTGCGGGATAGCCGCCCAGCCAGCTCATGAGCAGCGCCGGAGCCAGACGCGGGGGTGCGGCGTACAGCCCTCCCAGCAGTCGTGCCGGAGCGCACAGCAGCAGCCCGGCCTCCAGATTTGGCAGTGCTGCTGCCAGCACCAAAAACGGAAACAGCGACGGAATAATGACCGTACCGCAAAGGGACAAGCCCCGACGTGCCCCCTCGGCCGCCGCATTGTTTTGACTAAGCAGCAGCCACGCCAGCAGTACCACCGCCGCCGCAGTCAGCAAAGTTTTACAGCGCTTCCAACTCGTTTTCATCCCTATGACACCCCCGCTTCGTATCTTTCATATCTATGCGCTGTTCCACATAATCATGAAACGAGGTGATGTTTTTTGAACAAAGCAATCCGTCCCAAGGCGTTGGTCAAGGCAGTTGGCAACACCGTTTCCATTCGCTCTGCGGCCATGGTACCCCAGCTGCGCATTGAGCTGCTGCAAAACCGGCAGGCAGTGGTGGAGGGGTGCAAGGGCGTGCTGGAATATTCCGACTGCTGCATTCGGTTAAGCGGCGACAAAACCATTGTGCGCTTTTGTGGCAGCGGACTTGCGCTGCGCACCTTTAGCAGCAACGCGGCCATTGTGGAGGGCAGCATTACCAGCGTGGATTTTTCATAGGAGGGGTGCAAAATGGTATTGGAGCTGTTACGCTTTTGCCGTGGGACGGTGGAATTTGAGTTCGCGGGCGGGTATCCCGAACGATTTATTAGCCAGTGTGCCAAGGAGCGTATTCCCCTGTGGCAGCTGCGGCGCAGGGGAACGCTACTGTCAGCGCGCACCACCCTGCGGGGCGGACTGCGTCTGCGGCAGGCGGCAGCCAAGGCGGGCGTTACCGTTACGGTCAAGCGTGAACGGGGGATTCCCTTTTTGGTCAGGCGCTACCGCCTGCGCACCGGGCTTTTTGCGGGGCTGGTGGTGCTGGCTCTGCTTCCGGTTGTCCTAAGTCTGTTTTTGTGGCAGATTACCATTACCGGCAACGAAAAGATTCCCACCGCACAGCTGCGGGAGGCGCTGGCCGGACTGGGCGTCCGCAAGGGTGTGCTCCGCGGCTCGGTGGACACCCTGTCGGTGGAGCGCAGGCTGATGATTGGCGACGACCGGTTAAGCTGGGCAGCGGTCAATCTGCGCGGCTCCACCGCCGTGGTGGAGGTGCGGGAGCGGGATTGCCCACCCCAAACGCTGGATATTACCATGCCCCATAACATTGTCGCCACGCACACCGGCACCATTCTACGCATGGACATTTACGAGGGGCAGCCAGCGGTACAGGTGGGGGACAGCGTGCTGGCGGGGGACATTTTAGTCAGCGGCATTCTGGAAAACGGTCGCCAGCAAAACCGCACGGTACACGCCCGTGCCAAGGTAATTGCCGAAATCAGCGACAGCATTGCCGTCACGGTGCCCTACCGGCGTACCGTTTACGGCTACCGGGGGCTGGTGGTGCGCCGCAGCCTGTCCCTAGGGGGGTGGCAGCTGCCGCTGGGGAAATCCGCCCTGCCCCAGCCGCCGTGGAAGCTGGAGGCGGCCAAGGAGCCGTTGACCTTGTGGGGGGTGACCCTGCCTGTAACCGTCCTGCGGCAGAACTACATTTTGCTGGAGGAGGCTACCGAGGAGGTCACCCCGGAGCAGGCGCGGGAGGAAGCGCTGGCGGAGCTTGCCCGGCGAGAGTCCCATGACTTTGCACCGGGCAGCGTATTACACCGCGAAACCACCGGGCAGGAGCTGTCCGATAGCTTCCTGTTATTCGGCGATTATCACCGTACCGCCGACATTGCGCAGGAAAAAATGATTCTGACCGTTCTGGCCACTCCCCTACTGGGGTAGCTTCGGCAGAATACTGTTAAAAACGCGAAAATTTCTGTATAAATTTTATGGTTTATTCATAGTTTTTTGTAATAATATATGATACAATATGAAGAATAAAGTTTATGGAAAAACGCAAGAAACGCAGAGGAGCTGGAAAAGTATTATAGAGCAAATTATCGACATTGAGCGCATGGAGCATCTGCTGACTTTATTTGGCAGCTGCGATGAGAATATCCACCTGCTGGAGGAGCATTACCACGTCTCGATTTTATTTCGAGGAACCGACCTAAAGCTCTCTGGCGAGGCAGACGACGTGCTGCTGACTACCCGCTGCATTGAAAGCCTGATGACCATGGTGGAGCAGGGCGAGCCGCTGACCGACCAGTCGGTGCGGTATGTCATTTCGCTGGTCAACGCCGGGCGGGAGCAGGAGGCAGCCGCGCAAAGCCGCGATGTCATCTGCATTACCTCCAAGGGTAAGCCGCTAAAGGCCAAAACACTGGGGCAGCAGGCCTATGTGGAGGCCATTAAAAAGAACACCATTGTGCTGGGAGTCGGCCCGGCCGGCACCGGCAAAACCTATCTGGCGGTGGCCATGGCGGTCAAAGCCTTTCGCGCCCACGAGGTCAACCGCATCATCCTGACCCGACCGGCGGTGGAGGCAGGGGAAAAGCTGGGCTTTTTACCCGGCGACCTGCAAAACAAGGTAGACCCCTACCTGCGCCCGCTGTACGACGCGCTGTTTGACCTGCTGGGCGCCGAGAGCTTCCAGCGGTATCAGGAGCGCGGCAACATTGAGGTTGCGCCGCTGGCCTACATGCGCGGACGCACGCTGGACGACAGCTTCATCATTTTGGACGAGGCGCAAAACACCACCTGCGAACAGATGAAGATGTTTTTGACCCGACTGGGCTTTAACTCCAAGATTGTCATTACCGGTGACATTACCCAAATTGACCTGCCCAACGACCGGCGCAGCGGACTGGTGGAGGCCACCCGGGTGCTGGGGGGGATTCCAGACATTGGCATCTGCCGCTTTACCGACAAGGATGTGGTGCGGCACCGGCTGGTGCAGGAGATTGTCCGCGCCTACGAGCGCTACAACGACGAACAAAGAAAGCTGTTAAAATAGCAATGCAGAACTGAAAGGATGTTTTTGAACATGGATAAGATTAAAGTACAGATTGCAAACCGTCAAAAAGAAATCAAAATACCATCGGGAATCCGGCTGCTCATCCGCCGCTGCTGCACTGCCGCGCTGGAGCACGAAAAGTTTGTCGGCAGCGCCGAAATTAGCGTCAGCTTTGTGAACGACGAGCAGATTCGCGAGTTAAACCACGAGCACCGGGACAAGGATATTGAAACCGATGTGCTGTCGTTCCCCTTGGGGGAAAACGGTGTTTACGACCTCAATCACGAGACCGGGGCGTGGATGCTGGGAGATATTGTTATCTCGGTGGAGCGCGCCACCGCGCAGGCTGAGCTGTACGGTCACACCTTGCAGCGGGAAATCGGCTTTTTGACGGTACACTCCATGCTGCATCTGCTGGGCTACGACCACGAGCAGGGCGGGCTGGCCGCCACCATGATGCGCGAAAAGGAAGAAGATATTCTGACCGCGCTGGGGCTGACCCGGGATGTTACTTACACTACCCCCGAGAATTGAGCCATGATAAAAAGCTTTGGCTATGCCATTCGCGGTCTGCTGCTGTCCCTGCGGGAGGAACGTAACCTGCGCATTCATTTTGCCGCCTCGGGCTGGGTCATCTGGCTGGCGTGGCTGGCAGGTACCACCCCCGGGGAACGTGCCGCCTTGGCGGTCTGCTGCGGGCTGGTCATCTGCGGGGAGCTGTTTAACACCGCGGTGGAGGCCACCGTTGACCTGCTGTCCCCGCACTACCACCAGCTGGCGCGCCGTGCCAAGGATGTTGCCGCGGCAGGTGTGCTGGCGGGTGCCTTTTTTGCGGTAGTCACCGGACTGCTGCTGTTTTTGCCCAAGGCCAAACTACTGGTCACAATTTTTGCCGCCTTTACCCTGTCCGACTGGCTGCTGACGGCTGCCGCCGCCGGTATTTCGGTCTGCTTTGTTGTATTTTTGCCGCGGCTGTTTCCCAAATATGAAGGAGAAAATTCTTGAATAACGAAGTTGTTGTCCCCCAGCAAAAATCCGCCTTTATTGCCTTGGTGGGCAAGCCCAACGTGGGCAAAAGCTCCCTGCTAAACCGCCTGATTGGGGAGAAGGTGGCCATTGTCACCAACAAACCCCAGACCACCCGTACCCGCATTACCGGCGTGTTGACTCAGGGCGAAACCCAGCTGGTGTTTATGGACACCCCCGGTATGCACAAGCCCAAAACCGCCCTGAGCAAGCAGATGGTCAAGGACATCAGCGATTCGGTTGCCGATGTGGACTTGGCCGTTTTGGTGGTGGAGCCCACCGGTGCGCTGACCAAGGCCGAGCTGGAGCTGATAGAACAGTTTAAACGCGAGCAGCTGCCGGCGGTTGCGGTCATGAACAAGATTGACCTGTTAAACGCCAAGGATGAAATGATGCCCAAGATGGCAGCGCTTGCCGCGGCCTATGATTTTCAGGAAATTGTTCCCGTCAGCGCCCTCACCGGCGACGGTGTGGAGGAGCATCTGCTAACGCTCTTTCTGAAATCTGCCCAGCCGGGCCCCCACTACTTCCCCGATGACACCCTGACCGACCAGCCGGAGCGGGTCATCTGCGCCGAAATCATCCGGGAAAAGGTGCTGACCAACATGTTCGAGGAGGTTCCCCACGGGGTGGCCGTGACCATTGAGGAGATGAAGGAGCGCCCCGACCAGCAGCTGATTGACATGCAGGCCACCATCTACTGTGAGCGCAAAAGCCACAAGGGTATGCTCATTGGCAAGGATGGTTCGATGCTCAAGCTCATCGGCACGCAGGCACGCATTGACATCGAGCGCTTTTTGGACAGCAGGGTCAACCTGCAATGCTGGGTGAAGGTGCGCGAGGACTGGCGCAATGAGGAGCGCATGATTAAAACGCTGTTTGGAAAATAGCACGCTGCCGTCCCTGCCGCGACCTTTTCCGTCTTTCCGCAGTTTCCCAGCCATATTTCTGACATTACGGCGCACACTGATAGTACAACTTTGTTTGCGAAAGAAGTGTTTGCTGTGAAGAACCAAAACGAGCAGGCGTGGGAAAAGTTCTGCCGGACAGGCTGCGTTACCGACTATTTGGACTACCGCGCGGCGACAGACGCCGTCTGTGGCGACTCCGGCGGCATGCCGGTTACGAAGGGAGCAAACCATGCAGCTGCTGACAAACGCGCTGGTGATACGGGAAAAGCGGCTGGAGGAGCATGACCGGCTGCTGACCCTGCTAACCCCGGACAAGGGTGTCATTACCGCCTACGCCCGGGGCGCAACCCGCCTGAAGGGCGGCATGGTGTCCTGCACCGAGCAGCTGTGTTACTCTTCCTTCAAGCTGTTTTGGCGTGGCGACCGAGTCTTTGTGGACAACGCCGAAAGCGACACCATCTTTTTTGGTTTGCGGCAGGACCTGGACAAGCTGTCGCTGGCTACATATTTTTGCCAGCTCTGCACCGAGCTGGTGCCGCCGCTGGACGCAAATGACCAGTATCTGCGTCTGATGCTAAACTGCCTGCACTATCTGGAAAAGGACGGAATGGATCGGCGGCTGCTAAAGCCGCTGTTTGAGCTGCGCATTCTGTCCCTGAGCGGCTACCAGCCGGACTTGTCGGCCTGTGCCGTCTGCGGTGGGCTTTGCGCTCCCCTCTGGCTGTCGCCCCAAGGCGGCACTTTGTACTGCGACGGCTGCCGCCCCGCCGATGCCTCGTCGCTAATTCCGCTGACCGATGGGGTGTTTCAGGCCATGCGCCACATTTTGTACAGCGACTTTACCAAGCTGTTTCATTTTAAGCTGTCCCAGGCGGGCGCTGCCGAGCTGTGCCGGGTATCCAAGCAGTACATGCTGGCACAGGTGGAGCGGGTGCTGCCCGCGTTAAACTATTACGAAACCATCGTCGGGAAGTAATCTCGGCGACTACCGCGAAAGGAAATTGCAATGAATAGTACAACCTCCGAAAAGCACCTGCATGCGCTGGAGCTTGACAAGGTGCTGGAAATGCTGGCTTCCAAGGCCAGCAGCGAAACCTCGGCGGCGCGTATCCGCCAACTGCGACCCATGACCGACCGGCGGGAGGTGGAAAATGCCATTCTGCGCACCTCCCAGCTCAATTCCCTGTCAGTGCGCTTTGGCACACCGGGACTGGGCGGGCTTGCCGACTGCACCGACGCCATTCGCCGCGCTGCCATGGGCGGCCGGCTGTCCATTTTGGAGCTGCTGCGGGTGGGGCGGCTGGCCAAGGTCATCCGTACCATCAAGGACTGGCGGAGCAGCGCCGAAACCGAAACTGCCGCCGACGACCTGTTTTGGCTGCTCTCTCCGGCCAAGGGGCTGGAGCAGACGCTGGATCGCGCCATTTTTTCGGAGGACGAGCTCTCAGACGCGGCAAGCGCTGCGTTGGGCGACATCCGCCGCAAAATTCGCCGCGCACAGTCCAAAATCCGGGAGCAGCTGGACAGCATCCTCCATTCGTCGCAGTATGCCAAGGTGTTGCAGGAATCGATTATTACCCAGCGCGACGGGCGGTTTGTGGTGCCGGTCAAGTCCGAATGCCGAAGTGAGCTAAAGGGGCTAATTCACGGCACCTCCTCCAGCGGGCAGACGGTGTTTGTCGAGCCCATGGCGGTGGTGGAGGCCAACAACCAGATTCGCCTGCTGGAAAGCGAAGAAGAGCAGGAGATTGACCGCATTTTGCTGGAGCTTTCCGGCATGGTGGGGGAGCTTGCCGACTCGCTGCAAGCCAGCTTTGACGCGCTGGTGGAGCTGGATATTCTGTTTGCCAAGTCCCGCCTTGCCGACGAGATGCACGCATCGGTGCCTATTATCAGCCAAAACAAGGTGATTGCCCTTAACAAGGCGCGCCACCCGCTGATTGCCCGCGACCGTGTGGTTCCGGTGGACATTACACTGGGGGACGGCTTTGACACCTTGGTCATTACCGGCCCGAACACCGGCGGCAAAACCGTAGCCCTGAAAACCCTGGGGCTGCTGACCCTGATGGCCGCCTGCGGGATGCTGCTGCCGGTGGGCAGCGACAGCCGTGTGCCGGTCTTTGACCAAGTATTAGCCGACATTGGCGACGAGCAAAGCATTGAGCAGAGCCTGTCTACCTTTTCGGCACACATCACCAATATTATCTCCATTTTGCAGGTTGCCGGGTCGAACAGTCTGGTGTTGACCGACGAGCTGGGCGCAGGCACCGACCCCACCGAGGGCGCGGCGCTGGCCATTGCCATCATTGAAGCGCTGCGCCGCCGGGGCGCCATGCTGGCCGCCACCACCCACTACGCCGAGCTTAAGCTGTATGCGCTATCCACCCCGGGGGTGGAAAACGGCAGCTGCGAATTTGATGTAGAAACACTCTCCCCCACCTACCGTCTGCTCATTGGCGTACCGGGACGTAGCAACGCCTTTGCCATCAGCCAGCGGCTGGGGTTACCGCTGGATGTCATTGAGCGGGCGCGGGGGCTGGTGTCCAGCGACAGCCTAAAGTTCGAGGATGTAGTGGATCAGTTGGAGTCCACCCGGCAGCAGTTGGAGCAGGAGCAGTTGACAGCCTCCTCCCACCGGAAACAGGCCGAGTTCATGAAGACCCAGCTGGAGGACGAAAAGAAGCGGCTGAAAAAGCAGATGGAGGCCGAGCTGCAAAAAGCGCGGGAGGAAGCGCAAACCATTGTGGAGCGTGTGCGCAGTCAGACCGACGCGCTGCTGGACGAGCTGGAAGCATTAAAAAAGGAAAAAGACAAAGCGGACTTTTCGGCCAAGGTGGCACAGGTCAAGGGCGGCTACAAGGGGCGGGTGGAAAAGCTCCGCGTTTTGGCCGACCCTGTGGTCAAGCTACCCGAGGACGGCTACCGTCTGCCCCGCAAATTAAAGTCCGGCGACACGGTGACCCTCAGCGATTTGGGCACCGACGGTGTCATTCTCTCCGGGCCGGACAGCTCCGGCAACTATTTGGTGCAGGCGGGCATTATGAAGACCTCGGTTGCCGCGGAAAATTTGCGGTTGGTGGAAAACGTCGTGAAAAAACCCAGCTTTAGCAACCGCCGCACCGTCAAGAGCACCGGCGGCAAAACGGCCAGCGCGCCCGAGCTGGAGCTGGATATTCGCGGAATGGACAGCAGCGAAGGGGTCATGGAGCTGGATCGCTTTATCGACCGGGCGGTGCTGATGGGGCTGGTGAACGTGGTCATCATCCACGGCAAGGGCACCGGTGTGCTGCGCGCCGCCGTGCAGGAGCGTCTGCGCAAGCACAACAATGTGCGAAGCTACCGCAACGGCGTGTACGGCGAGGGCGAAGCCGGAGTTACCGTGGTGGAGCTAAAGTAGCACCATGGTCTTTCCCCACCGAGCAAAACGGCTTTGTGCCGTCGGTACGGTTGAACGCTTATCGATAAGTTTTAAAATGAAATTAGTATAAAAAGGCCTCCACCCGTAGTTTTCATGCTACGCTTGGAGGCCTTTTGTGGGGCAAAGCA
>JAVVRO010000079.1:0-8385 GCA_036654695.1 Angelakisella sp.
TTATCATTTCTTCCTAAGGTCGTTCCAACGCGGTTTTGTACCGCAGGGACAAAACTCTTACAGGTTGAAATTCATTTTAAACTAGCTTCGCAGGATAAGAGGACGCTTCCCCTAATATTTATGCCGATGCGAAGCGGCGGAATGGATGAGCATTATGAAACTAGCGGTTACTTATGAAAATGGACAGGTATTCCAGCACTTTGGGCACTGTGAGAACTTCAAGGTTTATGTCATTGAGGGCAATGAAGTGCAGTCCTCTGCCATCCTTAGCGCAGTGGGCAGCGGGCACGGTGCGCTGGCCGGCTTTTTGCGAACCCATGGGGTGGATACTCTGCTTTGCGGCGGCATTGGCGGCGGTGCGCGCACTGCCCTTGCCGAGGCTGGCATTCAGCTCTATCCCGGGGTCACCGGTGATGCGGACGCCAGTGTTGCAGCACTGCTGGGCGGCTCGCTGAGCTTTGACCCCAATGTAGTGTGCAATCACCATGGCGAGGGGCATGTCTGCGGCGACCACGAGGATGGACATTCCTGTGGCGACCACCACTGATTCCCCCTATTGCCAAAGGCCGAGGCAGCGTCCCTAACCGGGCTTGCTGCTTCGGCCTTTTTTGGGTTTTTGCTGCTGCCCGTCAACCCCGCCCGGGGAGACAGGCGGTATCCTCCACCATAGGACTGGCAAGGTGGTACTCCACGCTTGCTGTCTCGGTCAGCGGGAAGCTGCGCAGTACCATGGTGGGTTCCGGCGGTTTTATCGCAAGAATTGCCGTAATAAACAGCACCGCCAGCGCTGCCGCAACCAAGATTTTAACCGCCAACACCAACGCCGGGGGGACTGCTTTCCGTTTTGCCCTGTTTTTTCGCATCCTTGACCTCCTTTATTTGACACGCCGTACTATGGGTGTTAAAATACATGATAATGCTATTCTTCCCAAAGGATTCGTATCAAGTTTAACATGGTTACAGCGTCGAAACAGGAGGGATTCGGAACATGTCGATGAAAACATACCGTTGCCGCCGGGTAATCGAGTCCGCGTACTGCGACTCCCGCGGCGAGGCAAAGCTGTCGCAGCTGCTGGCGGCGGCGCAGCAGATTAGTCAGGAGCACTGCGAAGCCGCCGGAATTGGCGACAGCTTTTTCCGCAACCGTGGGCTGGCGTTTTTGCTGGCTAAGCTGCGGTTTGAAATTATTACCGCTCCCCACGGCGGGCAGCAGCTGGAGCTGTTTACCCAGCCCAACCTGCCTACCCGGGCGCAGTACCGCCGTGTAACCGACTTTTTGGACGACAGGGGAGCGCTGTGCTGCAAGCTGGATTCTCGCTGGGTGCTGGTGGATTTGGAAAGCCGCCGCCTCCTGCGCCACCCGCCGGAGGACATTACCCTGCCGTTTTTGGATGTGGCCGCGATGCCCGACCTGCGTGCCAGTCTGCCGGATACCCTAACCCCCCGGGAGTCGGTGACGGTGCGCTATTCGATGATTGACCTGAACGGCCACATGAATAACACCGTTTACGGTGACTTGGTATGTAACCTGTTGGAGCACCGGTTGCTGGGCGGCGAACGAATTGGGCTGCTGGAGCTGTACTATCACCACGAGGCGCTGCCGGGCGACCGGATTTTACTGTCCCTGTCCGAGGAGGGCGATCGCTTTTTTGTCCGCGGGGAGCTGCCCGATGCCGTTTGCTTTGAAGCAGCTGGCCGGTTGGTTTTCTCATCACTGCAATAGGCTGGGAGGCGCCATTTCATGAAACGATTTAGCAACTATCACGAGCTATACTATCACATTGTCCGCTCTTTCTATATTGGGGAATACCAACTTGGCGACCGCTTTCCCACGCAGGTGGAGCTGGCCACCAAATACGAAATTGCTGCCAACTCGGTGAAAAAGGTCTTTAAGCTGCTACTGGAGCAGGGCTTTATTGTCACCGACCGCTCCTTTGGCACCCATGTGGCCTTTGACCGAAATAACCCCGACCATCTGGCACAGCTGCCGCTGGCGGCGCCCAACTACAACGGGCAAACCCCCGACACCATGACCGTGCCCGCGCTGCTGATAGCCTACACGGTCAGCCACGCCATTCAGCTGGCTACCCCGGAGCAGCTGCAAAACTATCTGGAAATGGCACAGCACAGTCTGCGTCTTGTAACCGCGCCCGATGGCCCAATTCTGCCGGAGGGACGCATTTTTGAACGCATCTGCTATGACCTTGGCAACAGCTACCTGACCGAATTTATGTTGCTGCTAAGTGACGGCTACCTCTGTATTAACCAAGCGGCGTCGAATGACCCCGCAGTGCGCTCTCAAGGGCGGGCGGCCGCGCAGCACTTTTATGCTCAGTTTTGTGAGGCGCTTACCGATTGCCGCTATCAGCGGCTTTGTGTCCTAATTTTGCACTACTACAACACCCTGTACCACATTCCGGCGTTACTGCGGTTTTTTACCCCGGCGGTGGGGGATACCGCACTGACCCATCAACCTCTTTATGCGCGTTCGGTACACCGGCTGTTTTTGTCCATTGTCAGCGGCAATCTCCGCCCCGGCGACCTGCTGCCCACCGAGCAGCAGCTGGCGCACGACCATGGGGTAAGCCTGATTACCGTGCGCAAGGCGGCAGGCATGCTCAAGGAGATTGGGCTGATTGACGGGGAGCGGTTTGTGGGCACCCGGGTGCTGGCAGACTGGGATTCCCCGGAGGTACAGCAGCGAGCCGCTGCGCTGTTGGAGCAGCACCACCAGCAGGTTGCCAGCTCTATTTTTGCCGAATATGTGCTGGGGCGCGCCCTTTGCAGCCATCTGGGAAGCGGCGTTCCACCCAACGTAATTGCCCAGATGAAGCAGCTGCTGGAAGCCCAGTGGGAGGGCTACACCAGCTACGGACGTACTTTGTTTTTGTCCGATGTTGTGTTAAACCCGCTGGTGGTTTGGATGAACAGCCCGCTGATGCAGCGCTGTTACTTCCATGTTCACGAGGACTTAACCCACTTTTTGGCCATTCGCTTGTTGCAAACTCAGCCGTTCCCCGAAACCACCCGTGTCTACCACTACGCCAAGCGCGCACTTGCCGCACTGGAACGCGGCGACGCCAAGCTGTTTTTGTCCGACATTGACACGGCGGTACTGCTCAACTGGCAGCAGCTGCGCGGCGCGGTGGAAAACACACCCTACCGCATGGTCACTCACACCACAGCGGAAGCGTAACTACAAAAGCGAGAGGATTCACCAGGTGAATCCTCTCGCTTTTTGGACAGCTATTATTGTTGGCGGTTCGCTAGCAGTTGCTCAATCAGCCCCTGGGGCAGGTCGCCGATTGCTAGTAACGGCGCGGGTGCGCCGCTGCCCTCCCGCAAGGCAAGCTCCATGTGTAAAACATCGTGCCAGCTGCCCAGCTTGTAGCCGCTGGCGGGGAACTGGCCGTAAACCTGAAAGCCCAGCTTTTCGTGAAAGCGGCGGCTGGCGGGGGTTGCGTCGGTAATAATAGCGTAGACACGCCATACCCCCTGCTCCCGCAGCAGGCGCATCAAGGCACGGTACAGTGCCTCGGCAACGCCGGTGCCCCGCAGCTCCGGGCGCAGGTAAATGGACAGCTCCGCCACCCAGTCATAGGCGGCACGCACCCCGAAGCGGGAGGCGTAGGCATAGCCCTTGATGCCGTCCGGTTCATCCCACACCAAAAACGGATAGGTTTCCAGCGTGGAGGCAATGCGCCGACGCATGGCAGCTTCATCGGGCGGGGTGTACTCAAAGCTAATGGCGGTGTCCTGCACATATGGCGCATAGAGCGCCGCGACTCCGGCCGCGTCCCGCTCCGTGGCCAGTCGCAATGTCCCCCAAGGGGGCAGTCTATTTTTACGTGGAAGCATTGTTCCTCCCCCGCGCATTTTCGTTAATACGCTTTGCCCCAAATTACCATAGCCTTGGCGGGCTTCCCGCAGCAAACACAGCGGTTTTCGCCCAGCACCTCTTGCTGGTAGGGCATACAGCGGCTGGACACCCCGGCCACCTCCTTGAGCTTGCGCTCGCAGGCCTCGTCACCGCACCACATCGACTTAATAAACCCGTTGTTGTGGTCGGCAATCTCCTTGAGCTCGTCCATGTTGGCTGCCACCCAAGTGCGGCGCTCGCGGTTTTCCAGCGCGCGCTGGTACAGGTTCTTGGCAATTTCCGCCAACAGCACCTCTACCTTTTCTTCCAGCTCCGCCAGCGGTACAAAGTACTTTTCCCGGGTATCCCGGCGCACCAGCACGCACTGGTCTTTTTCCATGTCCTTGGGGCCAATTTCCAAACGCAGCGGAACGCCCTTCATCTCGTACTGGGAAAACTTCCAGCCGGGGGAGTTGTCGCTCAGGTCAATGCCGGTACGGAAGCGCTTTTTTAGCCGTGCTTGCAGCTCGGTGGCTTTTTCGCACACACCGGGCTTTTGCTGGGCAATGGGCAGTACCACCACCTGCATGGGGGCAATGGCCGGTGGCAGCACCAAGCCGCTGTCGTCACCGTGGGTCATAATAATGGCACCGATGATGCGGGTGGAAACCCCCCAGCTGGTCTGGTGGGGGTACTGCAAGGTGTTGTCCTTGTCGGTATAGGTAATGTGAAAGGCGCGGGCAAAGCCGTCCCCAAAGTAATGGCTGGTGCCCGATTGCAGTGACTTTCCGTCGTGCATCATTGCCTCAATGGTGTAGGTTGCCTCGGCACCGGCAAATTTTTCTTTTTCGGTTTTTCTGCCCTTAATGACCGGCATGCTCAGCTGCTCCTGGCAAAACTGCGCGTAGATGTTCAGCATCTGCTCGGTTTCGTCAATGGCCTCCTGAGCAGTGGCGTGCATGGTGTGACCCTCCTGCCACAAAAACTCGGCCGTACGCAGGAAAGGACGGGTGGTTTTTTCCCACCGAAGTACCGAACACCACTGGTTGTACAGCTTGGGCAGGTCGCGGTAGGAGGTAATAATGTGGGAAAAATGTTCACAGAACAGCGTTTCCGAGGTGGGGCGAACACAGAGCCGCTCGGCCAGCGTTTCATTGCCGCCCTGCGTGACCCACGCAACCTCCGGCGCAAAGCCCTCCACATGGTCCTTTTCCTTTTGCAGCAGGCTTTCCGGAATTAGCATGGGCATGTAGACATTCTCGTGTCCGGTGTCCTTGAACATGCCGTCCAGAATGTGCTGGATGTTTTCCCAGATAGCGTACCCATAGGGGCGAAGGATCATACAGCCGCGCACCGAGGAATAGTCGCACAGCTCAGCCTTTTTAACAATGTCCGTATACCATTGGGCGAAGTCCACCTCCATTGAGGTAATATCTTCCACCAGCTTCTTTTGTTCCGCCATGTTTTTAAAACCCTTCCTTACTAAAAAAAGTACCGCCGTAAAACGGTGGCGCAAGGCAGGAACAACCACGTTCTGACACGCCCTGTTCTGCACATTGCACCGCTTGTTTTACGGCAGCCTGCCTTTTTGACATTTGCTTTACGCTCTGTCCTCGAGATACTTCACAATATCGCCGACGGTGCGAACCGCCTCAATATCTTCGTCCGAGATTTCAAGATCGAATTCATCCTCAAGCGTCATGACCAGATCCACAATATCCAGCGAGTCTGCGCCCAGATCGTCCACCAGATCGGTAGAAAGGGTAATGTCATCCGCTTCCACATCGAGTTGCTCTGCAAGGATTGCCGCAACCTTTTCAAATACCATAGAACATAACTCCTTTATATATTGCTGTCAATATGATAGCCTGTTTTATAGCAGTTGGCAAGTGGTTTTTAAAAGTTTTTTCACTTTTTCGGCGTCATTCCAGCAAAATCTCCGGGGAATCGGTTTCGGCCGCATTATTAAAGAGCCACGCGCAACCTTTTCCTCCGCGTTTTGCCTCGTACAGGGCAGTATCGGCGTTGCGGTACAGCTGCTCGAAGGTGCTGCCGTCCCGGGTGGCAATGGCCAAGCCCACACTGGCCGAAGTTTCAATGGTGCAATTTTCACAGCAGCCCGCTTCCTTCATGGTGGTGCAGATGGCCTGCGCCCGTTGCAGGGCGTTTTCCTCGTCGCCCACATTGCGGCAGAACACCACAAATTCGTCACCGCCAATTCTGCCCAGCACATCGCTGCTGCGAAACAGCTCACTCAGCTTTTTGGCTGCGCGGGTCAGCACTTGGTCGCCCAGCAGATGCCCGTAGGTGTCGTTGATGCCCTTAAAGTTATCCAAATCGGTTATCATAAAGGCGTGAACAGCCTCCGGTTCCTGCTCCAGAATCCGGTTAATCTCCTGCGTTGTGGCGGTTTTGTTGTACAGCTTGGTCAGCGGGTCGCGCACCGCGCGCTGCTCCAGCTGCTGCTGCTCCCGCTTTTGCTGGTCGATGTTGGCCGCGCGCGCCACCACGCGCCACGGGTTGCCCTTGCTGTCGCGGATGCAAACCAAGGCAAGCTGGTACCAGTTGTAGCCGCTCATGTCTATTTTCAGCCGCAGCTCAAGGTCAATGCCATCCTCCTCCTCGGTAATCCGCTGGGTCGCATTGTAGAAAACCCCCGCGTCCTCCGGGAAGATGACCCCTCTGGCCAGCAAATTATTCAGGAAGTGGGTGCCGCGCATGTCCGGCGTGTTTAGCACCCCCGCATTTTCGCAGTGTACCACCAGCTCCTTGCGCAGGTCGTATTCTATAATAATATTCTTGGAACGAGAGATAATCAGCTTATAGCGGGCGTCACTGGCGCGCATCTCCTTTTGCTGTTCGGCAAGCTCGTTCATCTGGCGGCGGTTATCCATCAACATATAGCCAAGAATTAACAAAAACATCCCTAACAGTATCAGCCAGATGCGGTAGGCTACCCTGCTAAGTACCTTAAAGTTTTTTTCAACACCGTCATAGGGCACGGAGTAGAACAGGTAACAGCCCGGAATCTCCACGGTCAGGTAAACGCCAGCCATTTTTTGAGCGCCATAGGTATACAGAATCGCGTTTTCGTACCCGATGGTAAGGTCGCTTTGCACTCTGCTCAGGTTATTGCGGCAAAAAAACTGAGTCTTCCCTAGGTAGTCAAAAAAATCGTCCCCCGCAGCAGGCATCCCCAGCTCGCCCTTGCAGGCCAGCACCTCGCCATTTTGCCGCAGCAGCATCAAAAACCCGTGCTGCCGCCGCATCAGTGCCTGTGACTCCGGGGTAATCATCTCGTCATAGTCCGTGTAGCCCTGCAACCCGGTGTTAATGCCCAGCTGGCGAATCTGTAGGTTGGTCACCCGCCGCTCGGCATGTGCCAAGTCGGTTACACGGGCAATCTCCTGCTCCTCCAAATGCCTGCGTAACACTTTATGAAAGGTATTCATCGAAATTACCATGGAAAAGACAACAACAATCAGAATGGCCAGCAACAGCCGCTTTCGGTTTTTCCCTGCCATAAATGCTTCGGTCAGTGTCATACAGCTGTCCCTCCCATCGCTAAAAAATATTGCTCCCATCAATTATACATGCCCGGAAATGTTTAATCAATATTAAATTATTGTTTTCTATCTAAAACAAACCTATTTAATCAACATCTTCTTCCATTATTTATCAGTTTTCTACAAATAATTTTTTTCTTTAATTCCGGGTGAAACTATGGTATGATAAAAGGTAACGAAAATAACTGCTAAAACAGTAGGAGGACGCCCCCACATGCCATTTCCAAAACAAAATATCCGTAATTTTTGCATCATCGCGCACATTGACCATGGCAAGTCAACACTGGCGGATCGCATTCTGGAACAAACCTCAGCGGTGGCACAGCGTGACATGGAGGCGCAGCTGCTGGACAACATGGAGCTGGAGCGGGAGCGCGGCATTACCATTAAGGCACGCGCCGTCCGGCTTTGCTACCACGCCGACAACGGCGAGGACTACGAATTTAACCTCATTGACACCCCCGGTCACGTTGACTTCCACTACGAGGTATCCCGCTCGCTGGCTGCCTGCGAGGGCGCGGTGCTGGTGGTGGACGCGTCCCAGGGCATCGAGGCGCAAACCCTTGCCAACACCTATCTGGCGGTTGACCACGGGCTGGAGGTTGTCCCGGTCATTAACAAAATTGACCTGCCCGCCGCTGACCCGGAGCGCGTTTGCCACGAGATTGAGGATGTCATTGGAATCCCCGCGCTGGACGCGCCGCGCATTTCGGCCAAAAACAGCATTAACATCCACGAGGTGCTGGAGCGCATTGTCACCGATATGCCCTACCCCAAGGAGGCCGACGACAACGCGCCGTTGCAGGCGCTCATCTTTGACAGCTACTACGACAGCTACAAGGGCGTCATTGTCTACCTGCGGGTGATGCAGGGCAGGCTGACCCCCGGCATGACCGTGCGCATGATGGCCACCGGCGCGGAATTTACCGTGGTGGAAACCGGCTGCATGGGTGCCACCAG
>JAVVRO010000080.1:0-8352 GCA_036654695.1 Angelakisella sp.
CGGGGCAGCTGGATGCAGGAGAACTGTCCCCGCAAAATGTGGAACGCGCCCTCTGCTTTTGCGTCAACAGCGGGCCGGCCTTTTTGGTAACGGTAGTGGGGCTGGGGCTGTTTGGTGACCTGCGTGTGGGGGCAATGCTGCTGGGCTGCCAGCTGCTGGCCGGTGTGCTTACCGCGCGCCTGCTGCTGGGTAGTGGCGGCGTGGGGGCGCTGCCGCCGTGCCCTACTTGCAACCGGCAATACCCGCCCATGGCGGAGCTGCTGGTGTCCTCGGTAACGGCGGCGACCACGGCGACCCTGTCCATCTGCGCGTTTGTGGTACTAATGGGTGCGCTTTCCACACTGCTGACGGCTACCGGGGTAACGGGTGCGCTGTGTACTGGGCTGGAACGAATCTCCGGCGGCTGGCTGTCACCGGATGCGGCGGGGGTACTGGTGGGCGGCAGTCTGGAAATTTGCGGCGGCTGCGCGTTGGCGGCAGGACTTCCCCCCCTAACGCTGCTGACGGTAGTGCCGTTTTTGCTGTCCTTCGGGGGACTGTCGGTTCTCTGTCAGGTAGCGGCAATGGTGGGCGGACGGGGGGTACGGCTGGGGCGATTTGTGCTGTCACGCTTCCTCCACGGACTGCTAACTGGGCTGCTGGCCTACCCCTTGCTGCGGGGACATTGTACCGCACTGCCGGTGGGCTTGCTGGTTGCCCCCAAGCTGTACGTTGACGACAAGACGCTGCCGGGTACACTGCTGCTGCTGGCGTTAGTCGCCACCCTTTGCCGAATATTGGAACCAAGTCTGCAAGAAAAAAGAGGAATAAAGTAGATTTTTGAAGAAAAATTGTGGTATACTAACACTAATGTTTCATGAAAACTTCAAGGCGTTCCTTTGCCATGCGACCCATGGCAGCGGGTGTGCCCGCTGCTGTGCCGTCAAGGCAATCCTCCTGTGCGGCAACGCGCAGCGGAATTCTCTAATTTTCGGAGGAAAAGATGTAAGCAAGGGTACACTTAAGGCACCAACCATGAATTGTGCGGTGCTGCCTTCCGCTTTTTCATCCAATTACAGTAGTACTTATCCGTGGTAATTTTTTAACATCACTGAGGGAGGCCGCGACATGTTTGGAACCAAGCCGCTTTTTGGCAACTACATAGAACCAGCCTGCGGGTATTGCAGACTGGGCACGCCCACCAACGACGGTGGGAAGATATTATGCCCCAACGCCGGAGTACTGCCGCCGCACTACAGCTGCAAAAAGTTTCGGTACGACCCGCTGCGCCGCATACCCAGCCGCCAGCCAGAGCTGAGTAAGTTTGAAAAGGCGGATTTTGAATTATGAGTTTTTTAAAGCACAACCGGCCAGCGCTGCGGGGCGCGGCGGTGGCGCTGGCATTGCTGCTGGCGGCAGGCTGCGGCAACCTAGGTAAGCGCCCTGTGGCGGGCTCCGGCAGCACGGGTGCGCCGGGAACACAGGGGTCGGCGCCTTCGGGTATGATTAGCGCGACGCGGTACATGGGACAGGCCAGAGGCTTTTTTGTCACAGCCGGCGCGGAGGGGGACTTTTCCACAGCAGGTACCACCGTGGAACAGCAAAAGGCCGCGCTGGACGCCATGGTGCGCTTTGCCGCTGACAACAAGCTGAACACCATCTTTTTTGCGCCGGAGGACGGGGAAACGGGGGAATTTGACCCGCTGGACTACCTGTGCCGTCAGGCGGCGGCAGGGCAGGTGCAGGTGCTGGTAGTGGTCAGCCCCTGTGCATCCCTGCGCCAAGACACAGACATGGCCGCACTGCAAAAGCAGATGGCCAGCAGCGCCGCCGCACTGGTTAAAAAGTACGAGGTTGCCGGTGTGGTGCTGGATGGACTGGATGCGCCCGGCGCGGCGAACAGCGCGGCAGTGGGGACGGTGGTGGAAGCGGTAGCACAGGCGGTGCAAAAGGCTGACAAGGCAAAATCCATAGGCATTGCCTTTGATGCCTCCAACCCCGACAGCGCCATGACCCGGGAGCTGGCGGAGCAGCTGACCGACGGCGGGCTGATACAGCTGGTCATTCCGCGGCTTGCCGGTTCGGTGGACAGCACCGGGGAAACCGGGTACCTTGCGCTGCTGGACTACTGGACGGCGGCGAAGCTGGGCAGTGCCGCCGAGCTATACACCCTGAATACCGCCCACAGCGACAACCCCGGCGAGCTGCAAAACCAGCTGCTGGCAAACGCCATACAGGGCGGGGTCACCGGTGCGGTGCTAGCACCCTACCGTGTGCTGTCTGCCCAAACTGCCGAACAAAACGAGCTGATGGTAAGTCTGCTGTCGGCGGGGAACGCGCAGCCGCCCAAGGCCGAGCTGGCCATTCCCCGGGCACTGGCCATTACCTACCCGCTCAACGATGTAACACTGACCGACAAGGAGGTCTTTGTTATGGGAACCTCCGACCCGGGCAAGCCGCTCACCGTAGACGGACAGCCGGTGGAGCGAAGGGGCACCGAGGGTACCTTTGGCGTTGCCATTCAGCTGGTGCCGGGCGAAAACCGGATTGTTGCCGCACAGGGTGACCAGCAGTCTGCGGTACGCCTGTACCGTGCCGACCCCCCCACCGGAAGCAAGCCGATTACAAAGATTACCGCCGGTTCCCTGTTCCCAACAAGCCCGCTGGGGCTGGACTGCAACCAGCGGCTGGAAATTTCCTGCATTGGCCCGGCTACCGGCAACATTTCCGCCACGGTAAACGGCGAAACCATTGTCCTTGTCCAGACCAAGACTGCCGCCGCGGGGCTGCCGGTTTTGTTTCAGGGCAGCATTCAGCTCAAGCGTGGGGACTTTGATGACAACAAGGTAGCGAACATTGGCAAGGTAACCTATGTGACCAGCTTCGGCGGCAACCACGAGGTGCAAAAATCGGAGGGCGATATCTTTGTTGCCGGCTGGAATGTCCCGCTGACCATTGAGGTAATGGATGGGTTATATGTGGCCAGCGTGCTGACCGACCTTTCCAGTGACGATAACTTTACCCAGAGCCTAAAAACCGGCGCCCGGGCAGCAGTAACAGGACGGGCGACCGCTACCCGTAACGGCAACCCGGTGCTTGCCTACAAGCTGGCCAGCGGCGGGTACATTTTGAGCAACAAGGTAAAAATAGTGGAAAACCCCGCCCACTGTACCGCCAACCTGACCGAGCTGCAAAAGACCTCCGGGGACGGCTGGGAGCAATACGCCTTTGTGGGGGGACAGCCCGGTGTACTAAGCGAGCAAAAGGGCAACACGCTGGTACTGCGCTTTTTAAACGCCAAGCTGACCGCCGACCCGGCAACCATGACCGGCGGACTCATTCAGCAGGTGCAGCAGGCCGAAACCAAGGATGGGTTTACCCTGACGCTGACCTTTGCCGAGGGCACCCTGTGGGGGTATGACATTACCCATGGGGAACAGGCCACACAGCTGTTTTTGCGGCGCACCCCCAAGGCGTCCACTACCTTTGGCAAGCCGCTGGAGGGCATTCAGATTATGCTGGATCCCGGACACGGTGCCACCGACCCCGGCGCGTTGGGTGTGGCGGGAGTCACCGGCCCTACCGAATCGATACTGAATATGGCTGTTTCCAATGTCACCAAGTTCCGGCTGGAACAGCTGGGCGCACAGGTTACCATGACCCGGCAGGGGGAGGAGGCATGGATGTCGCTGGATGCTCGTGACTATCTGGCTGCCAAGGAGCACCCCCATTTCTTTTTGGCTATTCACCACAACAGCGCCGCGCTGAACAAGGACTTAAACGACACCAGCCGCATGGAAGCCTACTACTGGGAACCGATTGCCAAGCCGCTGGCGGAGCACCTGATGCGCCGCCTAACCCAGACCCTAGCGCGTACCCCCACCGACCCCGAAAACGCCTACTACTATGTGACGCGGCACACCTTTGCACCCGCGGTGCTGTTCGAGCTGGGCTTTATGATAAATCCCACCGAGTACGAGGAGAGCTGTACCCAAGCGGCGCTGCTCAAAGCTGCCAACGGAATTGCAATGGCGATAGTTGACACTGTACGGTCATAATGATACAATAATCGTATTCGGCTATTGTACGGAGCGATGCTGAGCTGTCCGCCTAACGGCGGCAGTCTTATGCGCAATTGTCCCAAAAGGGAACAGCACTCACACAGCACTCACAGAATAGGGAGGAAAATAATACCATGTCGGGACATTCCAAATGGAGTACCATCAAACGTAAAAAGGGCGCTTCGGACGCCCAGCGAGCCAACATCTTTACCAAAATTGCCCGCGAAATGTCGGTTGCCGTAAAGGAAAGCGGCGCAGACCCCACCACCAACGGCAAGCTGCGGGACTGCATTGCCAAGGCAAAGTCCGTCAACATGCCGGGAGACAACATTGACCGCTGCATTAAAAAAGCAGCCGGCAGCGACAACAAGGACAGCTTTGAGGAAATGATTTATGAGGGCTACGGCCCCTGCGGCGTGGCGGTCATTGTGGAAGCGCTGACCGACAACCGGAACCGTACCGCCGGTGATTTGCGGCATTTCTTTGACAAGTGCGGCGGCAATCTGGGACAAAACGGCTGTGTTTCTTTTCTGTTTAACCAGCGCGGCGTGGTCAATCTGGAAAACCCTGACGGCAAGCTGGACGAGGAAAAGGTGATGGAGGACGGCTTTGACGCAGGTGCGCAGGACATTGATTTTGACGGCGACCTAGTGCAGATATTTACCGACATTGGTGCGGTACGGGCGGTGCGGGAGGAGTTGGAGGCCAAGGGCTATTCCATTGCTTCGGCACAGGTCGAGTATCTGCCCACCATTGAAACTGCCATTGCCGACCCGGAGCTGCAGGAGAAGATGAGCAAGCTGCTGGATTTGCTGGAGGACAACGACGACGTGCAGGAGGTTTGGCACAACTGGGACGCGCCCGAAGAACCGGAAGAAGACTGATGTTCCTGAAAGGACGGTTAACAGCATGTTCAGTAAGATCATCACTCTTTCGCTCAATCCGGCCATCGACGTAACCCTGTGGACGCAGACGCTGCAGCCCGACGAGGATAACCTGGTGGAGGGCGAACAGTACGACGCGGCGGGCAAGGCAATGAACGTGTCCCGCGTGTTGCGCTACTACGGACTGGACAGCACCGCGCTGGTGCTGGCAGGCAGACATAATCTGTACCGGTACGAGCAGCGGCTCAAGGCCGAAAAGGTCAACTACAAGCTCATTACCATCGACGGCTACATCCGGGAAAACCTGAGCATTGTCCAGCCGGACCGCACCGTTACCCGCTTAATGCGGGAGGGCTTTTGCGTGGAGTACGAAACGGTGGAGGAGATTAAGACGCAGCTGACCGAGGTGGTGGAGCCCAACGCCTTGGTGGTCATTTCCGGGAAGCTGCCCAGAGGAATTTCCCCCACGGTACTTAAAATGATTTGCCGGCACATTACCCAGCTGGGCGGCAAAATTTCCCTAGACACCACCAGTCTGGAGCTGGAGGATATTTTGGAGATTCGCCCTTGGGTCATGAAGCCCAACTACCAAGAGTTTTGCCAGCTGGCGGGGCGCGAGCTGAGCAGCATTAACGACATGGTGGCGCTGGGCAGACAGATTAACGCCAAGGGCGTGGAAAACTGTCTGGTCAGCTTGGGGCCGGAGGGTATTTTGTACACCTCCGACAGCGGCGTTTTCCGGGTACAGGTACCGGCGGTGGATGTCATTTCGTCGGTGGGCTCGGGGGACTGCACCCTTGCGGGGTTCATTATGTCGGTACAGCAGGAGCTGCCGCTGGAACGCTGCCTGAAGGTGGCCGCGGCCTTTGGCACTGCCGCCTGCCTGACCGAAGGCACCAACCCGCCGCCCAAGCTTGCCACTGCCAACATTTTGCAGCAGCTTAAGGTATGCAAAATCCCCACTTGACAAACGGACTGGATACTGCTATTATAAATGATAATTTAAACAGACAACACGTTGACGGAGAGTAGTAGCATCGGCAAAAACCCACAGAGAGCCGCGGTAGCTGAAAAGCGGTGGTGGATGCGGATGGGAACTGGCTCCCGAGTGGCCAACCGAACCGCGGTGCGCGGTAGGCTTGGACGCAGCTCCAGCGATAACGGGAGACCCCATTGTGAAACGATGGGACAAAGCGGGCGGCGTTGCCGTCAACCGAAGTGGTACCACGGGAGTTTTTTTGAAAGCTTTCGTCTTCTGGAAACAGGAGACGACGGCTTTTTTGTTTTGCTGGGAAGGAGTAATGGAGATGCAGGAGCTAATGTCAATTACGGTGGGCGCATTGCTGGAGCAGGTCGCGGAGCGGTTCCCCAATCGCGAAGCGGTCGCCTATACCGACAGGGACTACCGCCGCAGCTGGCGGGAGTTTGATGACGAGGTAAACCGTGTGGCCAAGGGGCTGATGGCTCACGGCATTGCCCGCGGCGACAAGGTGGCCATTTGGGCAAGCAACGTGCCGGAATGGATGCTGACGCTGTTTGCCTGCTGCAAAATTGGCGCGGTGCTGGTGACGGTGAATACTGCCTACAAGGAATTTGAGGTGGAATACCTGCTGCGCCAGTCGGACAGCAAGCTGCTGGTGATGATAGACGGCTTTAAATCCAACAGCTATGTGGAAACCATGGGAAAGCTCTGCAAAGGGCTGAGCTGCCCCGGCGGCAGGCTGAGCCCCATGCTACCCTGCCTTGATGAAATTGTTTACGCAGGTGCGGGAAGCACCCCTTCGGGCATGACGGCGTGGAGCACCCTGCTTGCCGACGGTGCGGCAGTGACCGAGCAGCAGCTTGCCGCGCGCAAGGCCAGTGTCGACCCCCAGGATGTGGTCAACATGCAGTACACCTCCGGCACCACCGGCTTTCCCAAGGGGGTTATGCTGACCCACTACAACATTGTCAATAACGGCAAGTCCATTGGGGACTGCATGGGCTTTACCGAACAGGATAAGCTCTGCATTGTGGTGCCGTTTTTCCACTGCTTCGGGCTAGTGCTGGGGATGATGGCCTGCCTGACTCACGCTACCTCGATGGTACCGGTGGATATCTACTCGCCGGTCAAGGTCATGGAGGCCATTACCAGCCAGCACTGCACCGCCGTCCACGGTGTGCCCACCATGTTTATTGCCATGCTGGAGCACGCGGAGTTTGGGAACTACGACTTTTCGTCACTGCGCACCGGAATTATGGCTGGGTCCCCCTGCCCCATCAAGGTAATGCAGCAGGTGATTGATAAAATGAATATGCACGAGATTACCATTACCTATGGGCAGACTGAGGCCTCGCCCGCCACCACCATGACCTCCACCCAGGACAGCTTGGAGCTGCGGGTGGCTACGGTGGGACGCCATATGCCCCATGTGGAAACCAAGATTGTTGACCCCGAAACAGGCGACACGCTGGAACCTGGTCAAACCGGCGAATTTTGCTCCCGGGGGTACAACACCATGCGCGGCTACTACAAAATGGAGGAGGCCACCCGGCAAGTTATTGATAAAGATGGCTGGCTGCATTCCGGAGACCTTGCAACTGTGGACAAAAACGGTTATTATAAGATTACCGGAAGAATTAAGGACATGATTATCCGTGGGGGCGAGAATATTTATCCCAAGGAGATTGAAGAATTTATCTATACCCTTCCACAGGTGCAGGATGTACAGGTTATTGGGGTGCCCAGCAAGCAGTACGGGGAAGAAGTGATGGCCTGTGTCATTCTGCGGCAGCCGGGTGCAATGACCGAGGAGGAGCTAAAAACCGTGGTCGCCGGACATCTGGCGCGCCACAAGGTGCCAAAGTACGTTGCTTTTGTGGAGCAGTTCCCCATGACCGCCAGCGGGAAAATACAAAAATACCGCCTGCGGGAATGGGCTGTCGAGCAGTACGGTCTGGGTGCGTCGGAAGAAACTGCGTAAGATAAAAAATTCTGCCCGGTTCGTTTGCGGTTTCGTCAAAAAGATACAGACTTCTTTTTGCAGCCGTGCTAAACTGGTATTTTGACACAGCTTGACCGGGAGGCGATGCAATGACAGATAAAATAGGGCAGTTGTGCATGGGGTGCATGACGCCGCTGGAGCCGGGCAGGGCAGTGTGCCCGCGCTGCTCCTATGACAACCCCATCCCCAACCCCCGCGGCGCGCTGCCGGCTGGCACAGTGCTGGGCGACGGCTACATTGTGGGACGGGTGGTGCGGCAAAACGACCTGACAATTACCTATCTGGGACTGCACCAGCAAAAAAACATCAAGGTTTATGTAGAGGAGTTTTTCCCGCGCTCGCTGGCCGACCGGGACTTGGAGGCACGGGGACTGACCGTCGCCGAGGAAAACCGCATCCGCTACAAAACACTCTATTCCGATATCGCCGACCGCTGGAAGCGTC
>JAVVRO010000081.1:0-8237 GCA_036654695.1 Angelakisella sp.
ACCGATGCAAAGTCTAGATTGTTGGTCGGTTCGTCCATCAGCAATATCTGCGGGCTGCCAAAGAGCGCCTGTGCCAGCAGCACCTTGACCTTTTCGCCGCCGCTTAGCTCGGACATGGGCAGAAAATGCAGTGCTTCCCCCAAGCCCAACCCTTGCAGCAACCGTGCCGCTTCACTTTCGGCTTCCCACCCGTTAAGCTCGGCAAACTCGCCCTCCAGCTCGGAGGCCAGCAGGCCGTCCGCCTCGGAAAAATCAGCCTTGGCGTATAGCTCATCCTTTTGCTTCATAATTTCATATAACCGCGGGTTGCCCATAATCACTGTTTCCAGCACCGGGTACTGGTCAAACTTGAACTGGTCCTGCTTGAGCACCGACATACGGTCATTGGCCGGAATTTCCACGGTGCCGGTGGTCGGCTCCAACTCGCCGGAAAGAATGCGCAAAAAGGTAGACTTCCCCGCTCCATTGGCACCCACCACGCCGTAACAGTTGCCGGGGATAAATTTCAGGGTTGCCCCCGCAAACAGTTTAGTGCCGCCAAACATCAGGCTGACATCGGTAACATTAATCATTCAGGTATTATTCCTCCAAGTGTATTTTATCAATATAGAATTTATTATGCCACAAACGCAGTGCAGTGGTATAATTGTCATCCCCGAGCTTCGCGAGTGGGGACATAACCGTATAATAGCCTCGCTGAGGCTATTATACCACTATTTTCCCCTTAAAACAACCGCAAAGAAAATTACCCCCAGCCAGCTTGACAGGGGGTAATTCCAGTTTCTAATCTTCCTCGGTATTGTGGGTGCCAAACAACGCCTTGGCATCCTCAATGACACCGGCTTCCAGCGCCTGGGGCAGCTGCTCGTACCGTTCAAAGCTCAGGGTAAAGTAACCCCTGCCCTGGGTAATGGAACGCAACTGGGTTGGGAAGTCGTACATTTCGCTAATGGGAACCTCGGCCTCAATCTCCTGCATCTTGTCCTCGGTGGGGTTCATTCCCAGCACGCGGCCGCGACGCTTGTTCAGGTCACCGATAATGTCGCCGGTATTGGCATCGGGCGCATAGGCCTTCAGGTTGCCAATCGGCTCCAAAATGACCGGGCTGGCCTGCGGCAAACCATTTTTGTAGGCGATGGTAGCAGCCATCTTAAAGGCCATTTCGGACGAGTCGACCGGGTGGTAGGAACCATCCACCAGCGTGGCCTTGAGCCCGACCACCGGATAGCCGGCAACCACGCCGGATTTTACACAGTCCTGCAAGCCTTTTTCCACCGCCGGGAAGAAGTTGCGAGGCACCGAACCGCCAAATACATTTTCGCAGAAGGTCAGACCGTCGCCGTCGCAGGGTTCAAACTCCACCCACACATCGCCGTATTGACCATGACCGCCCGACTGCTTTTTGTGGCGACCCTGCACCTTGACCTTTTTGCGAATCGTCTCGCGGTAAGCTACGCGGGGACGCTCCAGTCCCACGTCAATGCCAAACTTGTTGCGCAGCTTGGAGGTAATTACATCCAGATGCTGCTCCCCAAGGCCGGACATCAGCTGCTGCTTCGTCTCCACATTATTTTCGTAGGTAATCGCGGGGTCTTCCTCCATCAAGCGGGTAAGCGCCTGAGAAATTTTACCCTCGTCCCCCTTGTTTTTAATCTTGATTGCCATGGTCAGGCAGGGCTTCGGGAAGGTGACCGCCTTGCACTGCACCACTCGCTTGGGGTCACACAGCGTATCACCAGTGACTGCTGTAGTCAGCTTGGTAATGGCACCAATATCGCCCGCACCAATGGATTCTACCTCCTCCTGCTTTTTGCCGCGCACCAGTAGCAGCTTGCCCAGCTTTTCCGGTTCGCCGGTGCGGGAGTTGATGACATTAGCGCTGGTAGTCAGCTTGCCGGAAATGACCTTAACAAAGGACAGCTTGCCAACAAAGGGGTCAGCAACCGTCTTAAAGACAATGGCCGCCAGTGGGTCATCGGCGCTGCAAGGCAGCATTACTTCCTTGTCGCCGTCCATGACTACCTCGCCCGCCTGCTCGGCAGCGGAGGGCAGAATGGAAATCATGGCGTTTAGCAGCGGGTGGATGGCCTCGGTCGTCAGTGCCGAACCGCAGAACACCGGGTCAATGGTGCCGTTGCGCATTCCGTCGTGCAGGCCAAGATTAATTTCGGTTTGAGTGAATTTTTCGCCGGAGAAGAACTTGTCCATGAGCTGCTCATTTGTTTCAGCAATGGCTTCGTACAGGTTGTTCTTCATCTCGTCAATATAGGAAGCGGCGGCGGCGGGAAGCTCACGCTCCTTGCGCTGACCCGACGCATCATATGCAAATACAATATCCTCCACCAGATTGACATAGCAGACAACCTTGTGGTTTTCAATATAGGGTACCACGATTGGACAGACGCGATTGCCGAAAATATCTTTCATCTGTGCAAGCACTTTGTTAAAGTCGGCGTTTTCACGGTCCATCTTGTTAATGTAGAAAATCTTGTTTTTACCCAGCTCGGCAGCGGCCTTGTACGCTTTTTCGGTACCGACATTTACACCGGATTTGCCCGAAATGACAATTAACACCGTACCAGCGGCACGAATGCCCTCCAGCATGCCAACCTCGAAGTCAAACAGCCCGGGACAGTCAATGAGGTTAATCTTAGTCTCTTTCCATTCCATGGGAGCCACAGCGGAGGAGACGCTCGCCTTGCGCTTGATTTCTTCGGGATCAAAATCGCACACGGTATTGCCATCGACAACACGGCCTAAACGTTCCGAGGTCTGTGCCCGGTACAGCATTGCTTCGGCCAGTGATGTTTTTCCTGCTCCGCTGTGGCCCACTATGGCCACATTTCTGATTCGGTCTGCTGCGTATTGTTTCATAACCGTTTCCCCTTTCCTTTCACCCCTATCGGGTGCCTATTCAATAGTATTATACCGTTTCGAGGACAAAATAACAAGGGGGTTTTTAACTGTTTTGCTGTTGTTAATGAAAAAAGTCCCGCACGTTTTTGTGTATATTGACGAAAATATTTCGTTGCAAATAATTCTTGCGCATCATAGACTATTATGGTAAACTATAAGCCTACGTTAAATGATAAAAGGAGCGCTGGCACCATGTTTATGCGTTTAAAACAGGATATTAAAGCAATTCGGGAACGTGACCCCGCGGCACGCAGTACCATTGAGGTTCTGCTGCTGTATGCGGGGCTGCATGCCATTCTGTGGCACCGTCTGGCACATTGGCTGTACCGCCATCACCGCTACTTTTTGGCGCGGATGGTGTCGCAGTTTTCCCGCTTTTTAACTGGCATTGAAATTCACCCCGGCGCGCAGCTGGGGTCGGGGGTAGTCATTGACCACGGCAGCGGGGTGGTCATTGGGGAAACTGCCGTGGTGGGCGATGGCTGCACCATTTATCAGGGGGCAACGCTGGGCGGCACTGGCAAGGACAAAGGCAAGCGTCACCCCACCTTGGGCAAAAATGTCATGGTGGGCGCGGGCGCCAAGATTTTGGGGCCGTTTACCGTGGGTGACAACTGCAAAATTGCCTCCAACGCAGTGCTGCTCTCGCCCTTGGAGGAAAACTCCACCGCAGTGGGCGTGCCCGCGCGGGCGGTGCGGGTGGCCGGGGCAAAGGTGGATAACTCCAAGCTGGATCAGGTGCATGTCCCCGACCCGGTGCAGCAGGAGCTAAACCGACTGACGCAGCGGATTGCCGCGCTGGAACAGCAGCTGGCTGACCTTAAAAAAGAATAGTACAAAGGCGCTGCTGCGGATTTTACAGTCTGCAACAGCGCCTTTGTGGTTATTTTACTCACTCATTATACTTGCTTTGCTCCAGATACTTGCGTTGCTCCAGCCGTGCCGCCAGCTGGGGGAAGTCCTTCATGGGAATGTCATCTATGTCCAGTCGGACGGTAATGCCGGCTTCCTCGCCCTTAAGGAAGGTACAGTAGAGCCATTCATCCCCTTGCGTATCCCGCATGACTTGCGGCTCGCCTGCCACTGAGCTTGCCGTCGGCTGAAGAATGCCATCACGCCAAAAGTTTACCTGCCGCTCCACGGCACAGCGGATGTGCTCCGGCTTTTCGGTGTACTCGCTGTAGGCGCGTTCAGTGGCATTGAACACATAGGGATCCACCTGGGAAACAAAGTATTCCCCTTCTTTGTAGTATTGGTAATAGTCTTCCACTCCCAGCTGGGTGACTTCGTCGGCAGTCGCCGGTGCGGTCAGTTCGCGGCCAAGGTAACGAAGGGTGTTCGTGTAGCTGGCAAAGACCGGCACACTAAAATCCCTCGGGAGGTCAGTCTCGAATTTATGTCCCTTGGACGGTTCGTCATAAGGATTGTCCGTGATGACAGAAAGGTAGCAAACCGGCGGGTTGCCTTCGGTAAAGTCGATGGTGCCATTGGTCTGCGCATCTTTTTGCAGCTGCTCCAGCAAGGGGGTGATTTCGGCCATTTTGCGGTACTGCTTGCGGGAAAAGCCCAGATTGTCATGGAGGGTTACCGTTGCAACCACAGCCGGGTTTAACAGCAGCAGCGGGTTGGTTTGCTGTTGCAGCTCGTCAGTCTCCTCCAACGCGGCCAGCAGTGCCGCAATCTGCGGGTCGGTGCGCTGGTAGGTGCGCTGCATCTTGCCCAGTTCGGTTTGGTACTGAAGCGAATAAGGATGATAGTAGGAGCTTTCCTTACTGGGATTCATGTTGATGTCCACCAGTCGACGGTGAATATCAGTCACCTTCTCTATCAGCTCTGGATTACGGAGGGTAACCGTCTGGGCAGTAGAGGAGGCGTGCAGGGTACCGTCCTTGTTGTATTTCATGGTATCGGCATCGAGCACCTCTACATAGTCGTACCAGCCGCGGTAATTAATGGTCACCGACTTGGTGCTGTTGGCCGAGGGCAAACGCTGCTCGTACCCCAGACCGCCGGTAACTAAAATCAGTGACAGCAGCGTAACCGCTCCGCAGAGGATGCCGCCGCGCAAAAAGCGCTTATGCAGCCCCGCGAAACCACGGTTGAGTACCGCCTCCACCAGCAGGAAGGTAAGCACCGCGCCAACCGCAACCCCGCCTAGGTAAAGCGATTGGTAAAGCACCGTGTCTATGTCGGCAGAGGAGCTAAACAGTACCCCCATGGGCGGTGCACACAGGTAGACGGCAATGCCGGTAAAGACAATGCCCAGCACCCCGTGGCAGCCGGAGGTTTCGGCAATTTCACTGTGGCGGCGGCGATACAGGTAAAGTGCCGCCAAAAAGATGAGTGCGCCCAGCACCAGCCACAGCAGCAAAATCCAGTGGAAAAATGTGCGGTCGGCGCTGTCGCCATAGGTGCCCAGCATGACAGTCGCTGGGGTAACAGAAAGGAATTTACGCACATTATAGTCGGTAGCATACCCCACCAGCAAGTTTTCAAACAGAACCTCGTTGAGGAGCAAAACCGCTACCGGAGCCACCAGCAGCTCGCCGGTAAAAACAAAGCTCTCGAAGACGCTGCCTACCTGCGTTGCAATGAGCATGACGACCGCCATAATGGCGAAAATGGTAATCAGCCAGCCAAACACATCCCACGCAACGGCGCCAAACTCCAGTGGGACTGTTAGTGAATGACCCCTGCCCGCCCCGCGAATGGCCGCCTGCCGGTAGAAGCAAACCCCAAGATTAATAGTATAGTTGAGTAAAAATGGTACCGCCAGCGTCAAAAAGCCACTGCACATCCAAGCGCACATCAGCTGTATGCGGGTCACCGGCAGACTGTGGAACAGGTCAACCGAACGCTTGTTGTGCATCCCGGCAGTTTGCAGCAGTCCAATAATGACCGCGCCCGCCAGCAGCATTCCAGCAACAATAATCAGGGACATCAGGGTGTAAGTACCGGGGAACTGCAAGTCCTGATGAAAATAATTTCCCATATCCGCGGCGGTTGCGGCAATCATCTTTAACTCACGGTGTGTTTCCAGCACCATCTGTAACGGAAAGAAAATGAACATTGCCACAAACAGGTACACCGACATGGTAAAGTTCTTTTTTAGCATACCGGTCAGCAGGTGCGCAAAGCGCCCCTTAGAGGATAAGGTTGTTGTAGTCATAGCCTACCGCCTCCATTTCTCCAATGAATACTTCTTCCAGCGACAGCGCAACCGTTTCAGAAAACAGCGGGTTGTAGCCTTCTATAACCGCAAGGGTGTCCTCGACATTGCCGCGCACCAGTAGACTGACCATACTGCCACGCTGGGTTTTTTGCAGAATTTCCAGCCCGCTGGCCGCCCAGTCCGGCTGCTCCTTGTAGGCCGCCTGCACCTTGCAAAAGCCAAACTTCAGCTCATCCAGCTCCTTTTGGAACAGCAGCTTGCCCTTGTGAATCAGGCCGATTTGGTCGCAGAGATCCTCCAGCTCACGCAGGTTGTGGCTAGTGATGATGACCGTCATGCTGCGGGTGGAAATCTCGTCGGCCAGCAGCTTTTTAATCATCAGGCGGATGACCGGATCCAGTCCGTCGAAGGCTTCATCCATCAGCAGGTAGTCGGTGTTGCAGGCAAGGGCAGTCAGTAGTGCCGACTGCCGCCGCATTCCCTTGCTAAAGGTGGAAATTTTTTGGGTACAATCGATGGGGAAATATTTTTTGAAGGTGTTGTATTTTTCCCAAGAGAAGCTGGAGTACAGCCCGGAATAAAAATTCGCCATGTCGTTGGTATTGGCTTTTGGCAGAAAAAAGATATCATCCGACAGGTAAAAAACACGATCCTTCACCGCTACATTCTCAAAGATGGGCTGGCCGTCAATCTCGATGCTGCCGCCGTCCGGCATGTAAATCCCGCTCATCAGGCGCATCAGGGTGGACTTGCCCGCGCCGTTTGGCCCCACCAGCCCGTAGATTCGACCGGATTCGATTTCGGTGCAAAGCCCGTCCAGCGCCGGGTAGGTTTCAAAGCGTTTTGTCAAGTTATTTGCAGTAATCATTGGCTGTCCCCCTCTTTTCCTGTCGTTTCTACGATATATTCTTGGTTGACGACCTGTATGGCCTCCTGCTGGGAAACACCAGCAAGCCGCGCTTCCCGCACCGCTACTTCCAACGAGGCGGTCGATTTCACGCGAATGTGCTGCTGTGCCGAGGAAACTCCTTGGATAAAACTCCCCTTGCCGGTCACCGAGTAAATGACCTCCATGGATTCCAGCTCCTGGTAGGCCTTTTGTATGGTATTGGGGTTAATGCCAAGCTCCACCGCCAAGGTACGCACCGATGGCAGCTGCATATCCTTTGGGTACGCGCCTACTACCACCAGCTCCATAATACTTTCCTCCAGTTGACGGTAGATGGGCGTCCTGCTTCGGTAGTCCAGCTTAATCAAGGCAATCCCTCCTTCCTTAATAACCGTATTAGTTCATTTAGTACAGATGTAGTATATCACTCCTAGAAAGCATTGTCAATAGCTGGGGCAAGCACTCAAAAGAAAGGCCTGCAAGACGGCAGCAAACGCCGGCTTACAGGCTTTCTTCCCCCTACAGTGAAGCTGGATGGTGGGCAAAATTATCGGCAGTTTTTATTTTCGGTACGGTTGGTGGTGTCCTTGCAGTTATTGGTGTTTGCGTTGGACGAATCGTTGCCCTTCTTGGTAGAATTGGAGTTAGAGGACTGGTTCCCCTTTTTGGTATTGTTCTCGTTCGTTGCCATATTACAGCTCACCTCCTTTGCCAGTATTATGTACAAAGTCAGCGGCGGCTATTCGGAAAAGATTTTTGTTTTTTTGTAAAAACCTATTGCATTTAGAATTTTGGTATGCTATACTTAGTCCATAATCAGTAATGATTATTATTTTTATTAAAAAACAAAGGAGACTATTCATTATGGCTAAGTTTGTTTGTTCTATCTGCGGTTACACCCACGAGGGCGACAGCGCTCCTGAATTTTGCCCCACCTGCAAAGCTCCCGCTTCCAAGTTTGTCAAGCAGTCGGAGGATCGTTCTTGGGCTGCCGAGCACATTGTCGGCGTCGCACAGGGTGTCGACCCTCAGATTATGGAAGGTCTGCGGATGAACTTCACCGGGGAGTGCACCGAGGTTGGTATGTATCTGGCTATGGCGCGTGTTGCCCATCGCGAAGGATACCCTGAAATTGGCATGTACTGGGAAAAGGCCGCTTGGGAAGAAGCAGAGCATGCTGCAAAATTTGCCGAGATGCTGGGCGAGGTGCTCACCGACTCCACCAAGAAGAATCTGGAGATGCGTGTAGAGGCTGAAAAC
>JAVVRO010000082.1:0-8172 GCA_036654695.1 Angelakisella sp.
TCAACCGGCAAAATTACCGGCAGGTAGTCTGGCCGCTGCCAGCCGGCGCGCTACTGTATGTGGGACCCGCCACCACCAAAAAGCTGGAATCCTACGGCATACAGACCATTGGGCAGCTGGCGGAAACCTCGCCGGACACGCTGCGCTATCTGCTGGGCAAAATGGGCGATGTGCTGCGCCGCTTTGCAAACGGACAGGACACAGAACCGGTTGCCGCCTTTGACGCGCTGCTGGCGGTTAAGTCCATTGGCAACAGCTCCACCGGCTACCGCAATCTGGAAACTGACGAGGATGTCAAGATGATGTTTTACGCACTGGCCGAAACGGTGGCCACGCGGGTGCGGGAGCATGGCTTTTGCGCCACAACGCTGACCATTACCGTGCGCGACTGCGCGCTGAACATCCTGACCCGGCAGTGCAAGCTGGAGCGTCCCAGCAACCTGTCCGGCGACTACGCGGCGGCGGCCATGGAGCTAATGCAAAAGCATTACCGCTGGGAGCGGGCAATCCGCAGTGTGGGGCTAAGCGTCAGCGATTTTACCCGGGACGACGACGGCGTGCAGATGGACTTGCTGTCCTGCCAGCAGCACCGGGACGAGCAGGAGCGGCTGGAACGCACCGTGGACAAGGTGCGCAAACGCTTCGGCAGCGCTGCGGTACAGCGTGCGGTTTTGCTGCAAGATAAGCAGTTGACGGGAATAAAAAGGGAAGAATAGGGACGTCGGTGGTGTAGTCTGCCCAAAATGTTGAAAACTTTGTGGTGAATAGGTACAAATACACCCCTACAAATGGGGCTATATATAGAAAACAAGCAGAAATTACCGTCGTTTGGTAGTGTAAGCTGCATTTTCACGTTGACGATGGGCTACAATCTGGTATAATACCAATATAGAGTATTGCGTCGCGGTATTTTGCCGCTTTGCAGGATACATCTAGTGAGCCGACTTTGTCTAGGGATAGATATTAGTATAGGAGAGTTGATTATGTTTGTAAAAGAAGTAACCGTTCAGAATCATGTGGGTCTGCACGCCCGTCCCGCCACATTTTTTATTCAAAAAGCCAATGAGTTCCGTGCCTCCATCTGGGTGGAAAAGGAAGAACGCCGCGTGAACGCCAAGAGCCTGCTGGGAGTTCTCTCCTTGGGGATTGTCGGCGGCACCGACATCAAGATTATTGCTGACGGCTCGGATGAGCAGCAGGCAGTAGAAGCGCTGGTAAAACTGATTGAATCCGGTTTTGCCGAGTAATCTCCAAGGAAATATGTGGTGACAACAAGGTGCGTGGTCTGACTTTGACTACGCACCTTTTGGAATCTCAAGATAGCAATGTGGGAATCCATTGCGGTGGGAAGGGAGACGCGGGAGGATGAACGAGCAGCTGCTGGAACAGCTTCGTAAAAAGACGCTGACCTTGCCGCAGGAGCCGGGTGTGTACCGAATGCGCAACAAAGCGGGCGACATTATCTACATCGGCAAGGCCAAGTCGCTGAAAAACCGCGTATCCTCCTATTTTCGGTCGGTAGAAAAGCATCTGCCAAAGGTCTACCGCATGGTGGAAAATGTAGCCGACTTTGACTACATTGTCACCGACAGCGAGTTTGAAGCGCTGGTGCTGGAATGCAGTCTAATTAAGCTGCACAACCCCAAGTACAACATTCTGCTCAAGGATGGCAAGGGCTACAGCTACATCAAGGTGACCCGAGGCGACTACGGCAGAATCTCCGCCGAAAAGCAAAAGGACGACCCCGATGCGACCTATCTGGGACCCTATGTCTCGGGGCTGGTGGTGAAGGAAACGGTGGACGAAGCGCTAAAGGTGTTCCGCCTGCCCACCTGCTCGCGAAATTTTCCGGCTGACCTGCGCAAGGGCCGTCCCTGCCTGAACTATCACATCAAGCAGTGCATGGGGGTCTGCACCGGCCGCATCTCCAAGGAAGCCTATGGCGAAGCCTTTGGCGAAGCGCTGGAGTTTATTAAAGACGGGGGCACACAGTCCATCGAGCGGTTGACCGACAAGATGAACGAAGCCGCCGAAACGTTAGATTTTGAGCTGGCGGCGCGTTGCCGCGACCGGATTAATGCCATTAACCGCATTACCGACCAGCAAAAGGTCATTGCCTACAACCACAAAAGCTTGGATGTCATTGCCGCCATACAGGGCGAGGAGACAGTCTACATTGCGGTGCTGGTGTTCCGCGAGGGACGGCTCCGGGACAAACGCAACTACGCCCTAGACTGCTTTGAAAGCGTTGACCATGTGCTGGAGGACTTTTTGCTAAGCTGCTACGACGAAGCGGACGACCTACCCGCAGAATTGTTTGTGGACAGGGAGCTGGCCGATGGTGCGCTGATTGCCCAGCTGTTAAGCCAAACCAACGGCAAAAAGCTGGTGCTGACCGTGCCCCAGCGGGGACAGTCCTTGCAGCTGGTGGAAATGGCGCGGAACAACGCGGCACAGGACTACAGCCGCAAATCCAACCGTACTGGCAAGGAGGTGGCCGCGGTGGATCAGCTGGGACGACTGCTGGGGCTGTCTGCCGGTCCGCAGTATATCGAGGCGTACGATATCTCCAACATCGGCGGGCAGACCATTGTGGGCGGCATGGTGGTGTTTGAAAAAGGCCGCCCGCAAAAAAAATTCTACAAGCGGTTTACCATTCAGGAGCAGTACCGCCCGGATGATTATGCCGCCATGGGGCAGATGCTTTCCCGGCGGTTTGCCCATTACCTTGACCCCAACGAAAAAGACGAGGGCTTTCGCACTCTGCCCGACCTGCTGCTCATTGACGGCGGCGCGGGGCAGGTGTCGGTGGTGCGGGGGGTGCTGGAGCAGCTGGGGCTAAGCGTGCCGGTATTTGGCATGGTCAAGGACAACCACCACCGTACGCGAGCCATCTCCGCAGGGAATGAGGAGCTGGTCATTAACGGAAACAAGGCGGTGTTTTCCTTGGTGACCAACATTCAGGACGAGGTACACCGCTACGCGATTGACTATTCCCGCAAAAGCCACCGCAGCACAGGACTGTCTACCCGCCTGCTGGAAGCAGAGGGCATTGGCCCCGCACGGGTCGAAGCGCTTTACCGACAGTTTAAAACCTACAAAGCAATTGACGCGGCCACCGTCCAGGAGTTGGCTGCCGTAAAGGGCATGAATACCCCCGCCGCGGCGTCGCTCTACCGACTATTGCACGAAAAGGATTGACACAGCGCGTAAGCCGTCGTAAAATAGAAGCTGTATTGTGTAAACCATAGAAGGAGAACTGATTTGAGAGTTATAACAGGGATTGCCAGAGGAAGAAAGCTGACAACACTGGAGGGCATTGATGTCCGTCCCACCGCCGATATGGTCAAGGAAGCGATGTTCAGCATCCTGCAATTTGAGCTGGAGGGTGCGCGCGTCGTAGATTTGTTCTGTGGCAGTGGGCAGCTTGGGGTGGAAGCGCTTAGCCGCGGCGCCGCCTATTGCACCTTTGTGGACAGCTCCCGTGCCTCCCAGGAGGTCACACGGCAGAATTTACAGGACACCGGTCTGCACAAAAACTCCAAGGTTGCCGCCTTGGACGCGGCGGACTTTCTGCGCACCACACAGGGCTGCTTTGACATTGCCCTGCTTGACCCACCCTACGGCAAGGGTCTGCTGAATACAGTCCTGCCGCTGCTGGCACCAAAAATGTCGCCTGCGGGGGTTATTCTGTGCGAAAGCGCCCTCACCGACGACCCGCCGGAAACCGCGGGGGAGTTTGTGCTGCAAAAGAGCTACCGCTATGGCAAAATTAAGCTGTCGGCCTACCGCCGGCCTGTCAAGGACGAGGAATAGAGGGAAACGCATGAAAACAGTTGTTTGTCCGGGCAGCTTTGACCCGGTAACCAACGGGCATCTGGATATTATCCGCCGCGCCAGCGGGCTGTTTGACCGGGTGATTGTGCTGGTGGCCTACAACCTAGAAAAGCAGGGCGTGTTTCCACCAGAGGAGCGCTGCCGGATGCTGCAAAAGGTTGTTTCCAACGACCCGGCGCTCAGCAATGTTACGGTGGAGATGTGGAGCGGCCTGTTGGTCGATTTTCTGCAAAAAAGTCAGGCCAGCGCCATTGTCAAGGGACTGCGCGCAGTGTCCGACTTTGAATATGAATTTCAGATGGCGCTGACCAACAACAAGCTACTGCCGGGGTGCGAAACACTCTTTTTTACCCCAAGTGCCGACAACATGTACCTAAGCTCCAAAATTGTACGGCAGGTGTGCAGTCTCGGCGGCGACATCACCGATTTTGTGCCCGGCTGTGTGCTGGGGGATATCCGGCACAAGTTGTACTCTGAAAGGAGCTGTCACGATGGCAACCATTGATGTCCTGCTGAACAATCTTGACGAGGTCATAGAAAACTCGATGAACCTGCCGCTCTCGGGCGGACGGTGCATTGTGGACGCGGTACGCATCCGCGAGTTAATTGATGATATCCGTTTGCAGATGCCCAACGAGATTAAGCAGGCCAAGGCTGTGGTAGCTGACCGCAACGAAATTCTTTCCATGGCCAAGCGGGAAGCAGAGGGGCTCATTCGCAAGGCGGAGGAGCGCGCCAAGGCACTGGTGGAGCAGGATACCATTGTGCGGCAGGCCAACAGCAAGGCACTGGCAATGCTCAACGAGGCAAACCAAAAGGCCAGCGACATCCTGGGACAAACCGTTGCCAAGGCAAACGAGCTGACCGCCCAGACGACTGCAAAGGCAACCGAATCATTGACACAAACCACTATCCGTTCGCGGGAAATGAAGCAGGCGGCTTATGATTTTTCCGAAAGCTCACTGCGCAGCGCCGAGGAAGCGTTGGCAAACGCTCTTTCGGAGGTGCGCAATACCCGTCAAGCGCTGCGGGCAGGCTCGCCCGGTCAAGCGAACCTGCAACAAACGCAGCCTCGCTAGGCAGTTCTGCCGGGGGCAGATAAAAAGTTTATGTGGTAAGGATTGGTAAAAGAAATGGTAACAGGGCAGATTAACGCAGAGAACATTTTTGACATTGACAGTGTTGCACCGCTGGGGATGATTGCGACTGAGGGCGCGCGGGAGCTGGCTGAAAAGATTGACTGGCACCTGCTCAAGTGGGCGCACAGCGGCGGCAAAGAGGTGGACAGCTTTATTATTGGCAGCGAGTGCCCTCGCTTTTCCTCCGGTGACGGCAAGGGAATTATCAAGGCCACTGTTCGCGGCGGCGACCTGTTCTTTTTTGTAGATGTTGGCAACTACAGCTGTAAATACAACATGTTCGGCAAGGAAAATGCCATGTCTCCGGACGACCACTTTCAGGACTTAAAGCGTTTAATTCAGGCCGCCAGCGGCAAGGCACACCGCATTAGCGTCATTATGCCAATGCTGTACGGCAGCCGCCAGCACCGCCGCAACTACCGCGAGTCGCTGGACTGCGCCTTTGCCTTGCAGGAGCTGCAAAGCATGGGTGTTTCCAATATCATCACCTTTGATGCCCACGACCCCCGGGTACAAAACGCTGTCCCGCTCATGGGCTTTGATAACGTAATGCCCACCTATCAGGTTCTAAAAGCACTGATTCACAATGTGCCGGACATCTGCTTTGACCGCGACCGCTTTATGGTTGTCAGCCCCGATGAGGGCGCCATGAGCCGCAACATGTACTATGCCAGCGTGCTGGGCGTGGAGCTGGGCATGTTCTACAAGCGCCGGGACTATGCGCGCATTGTCAACGGCCGCAACCCCATTGTCGCCCATGAGTACTTGGGGTCCTCGGTGGAGGGCAAGGATGTTTTCATCACCGACGACATCATCTCCTCCGGCGAGTCCATGCTGGACATTGCCTACGAGCTTAAAAAGCAAAAGGCGCGGCGCATTTTTGCTTACGCGACCTATGCCATCTACACCAACGGGCTGGAAGAATTTGACGAAGCGTTCAATCAGGGAATTATCTCCGGGGTGCTGGGCAGCAACCTGACCTACCGCACCGACGAGCTGAAAAAACGCGAGTGGTTCTTTGAAGTCGATGTTTCCAAGTACATTGCCTACTTTGTTGCAGCCATTAACCACGACCTGTCAGTGAGCACCATCATTGACCCGCTGAAAAAGATTAACACCCTGCTGGACGAACACCGCAGCCGGACAGATGCAGTCGAGGTTACCCTGTAACCAAGCTGCAATAAAATGACACGCATCCCCATGGCCTGCAAAGGCTGTGGGGATGTTTTCCATTTGTGGGAAATATCGCAAAAATATTCCAAGATTTTGCAGGAAACATTTTGATAAAAATTCATAATTACCCAATATAGTGACGAAAATGCGACTAATAATCGAACATTTTGCAACATAGTTACAAAACTCTTGCAAAACGGTAGCAAATAAGTTAGACTAAAAACACGGCAGCAACCCTGTGCCGAACCCTAAAAAAACAAAACAATGGAGGAACAAAAGCATGAAAAAAGCACTAGCCCTAGTATTGGGCGCCGCAATGATGACCAGCATGGCATATGCGGCATCCATCGGAACCAGTGGCGTCATCGCGCCCGGCTCCAACATCGACATAACGATAGGGGAATTTAAGCCCGGCACCACCGCCTATCTGACCAACGAGTATTTTAGCATTTCCGGCAAAAAGATTGCCAAGGGCGCAGCACTCATCAAGGAAATTAAGATTGATGATACCGATGAGGTTGTCCGCATTGCCCTGAACGACAACATGAGCCTTGCCGAACCCAAAAACCCCAACATGATTCTCCAGTCGCTGTCCATTAAGGCCAAAAAGACCGTCGGTGATGTTACCCGGGGCGATACCTTGACCCTGAACAACATTGAGGAGCGGGTGGGCCACACCGTGAATACCGTTGACCTGTCCGCAGGCTCTGCCCAGCTGCTGGAGGGCTACAACAAAATTACCGACAGCAGCGGCAATCTGGCCTATGGCACCGTTTACTTTAGCACTGGCGATTTGATGATGGAGGGACGTGCCTACAAGGACGACAAAATCTTTCTTCAAAGCAGCGGCAACGCAAATACCACCGTGCTCAAAAACTTCCCCGATGCGGACATGCGGTTTATCACCGTAAAAACCAGCGACCTGCCCACCTCCTTTGCACTGACCGTCAGTGCCGAAAAAGAGGAGTTCATTTACAAGATTGTGGACAACAAGCTGGTCAGCTCCGGGCTGAAGTGGAGCGAGGAGGACTATGCCTGGACTGGCAGAATCCGCACCAGCACCCAGTATGTCATTTCCGACACCAAGCTGAACGTCTCGCCTGCCGACGAAACCGGTACCACCAACCCGGATACCGGTGCGAACGACATTGTAGGAATTGCGGCGGCGCTGGCAGTCGTTTCGCTGGTAGCAGCGGGCGCAGTTTCCCTGAAAAAGTAACCTGATCATTTTGTAGCGATGCCGACCCGCTTGCCTAGGTAAGTGAGTCGGCATTTCCTTGCGCTGACCAATGCTTGCATTCTTTTTGCTTTTTTACTATAATAAAAGAAATGGGATGGATTTCCTTTGACAGAGAGGTGGGATTGACCTTGTCACGGAAAAAGAAAAAGCAGGAAAAGCAGCGCTATGTTCCACCGCAGCCGGGGCTAACCGGAGCAAGCAAGCCGGTAGTCGCTGCTGCGCCGCGGCAGCCTGAAAAAAAAGAGTCGGCAATAAACCTTAGCCCCTCCCCGCGCCCGGCGGTTGCGCCACGGACGATTGACAGCAGCGGTCACCTTAGCCCCTCCCCACGCCCGGCGGTTGCGCCGCGGACGATTGGCAGCAGCGGTCACCTTAGCCCCTCCCCACGCCCGGCGGTTGTGTCGTGGCCTAAGCTGGTGCTGTCGGTGCGGCTTGGTCTGCAATTGGCAGCGGGTTGGTGGCACCGCGCCGCCGCAGAATGGAATCCGTTTTTTGCGTGGTGCTATAACGAGTGTTACTACATTGGCGTGCAGCTGCTCCGCTACCTAAGCGATCTGCGGCGGCTGTGGTTTCACACACGGGTTTGGGTCAAATATACCGTTTCACCCTTCCTTTCGCACAAGCGGGTGCAGTTTAACCGGCATTGGGATAGCATTGTCGACTCCTGTTTGGAGCCGTTTCGAGATATTCGAGCAAAAACCCGGGCGCTGCGCTACCAAATGAAGCATCGGGAGGAAGCTGCTTGCAAGGGTGGCGTTGCCAGAATGGTGGGACGCTACCTTT
>JAVVRO010000083.1:0-8147 GCA_036654695.1 Angelakisella sp.
AGAAGTCCTCCAGCCCCTGAATGTCCACCATGGTCATCCAGCGGTCGCCCTCGGTAATCAGTCCGCAGGAGATTCCCGCAACAGGCGCCTTAATTGGGACGCCGGCATCCATCAGTGCCAGAGTGGAGCCGCAGATGGCGCCCTGAGAGGTGGAGCCGTTGGAGGAAAGCACCTCGGAGACAAGCCGCATGGCGTAAGGGAATTCAGCAACCGAGGGAAGCACCGGTTCCAGCGCGCGCTCCGCCAAGGCACCGTGGCCAATCTCGCGACGGCCGGGGCCGCGGCTGGGTCTGGTCTCGCCCACCGAGTAGGAGGGGAAGTTGTACTGGTGCATGTAGCGCTTGGAAGTCTCGCCGTCAATGCCATCCAGCAGCTGTGCCTCCCGGATGGTACCCAGCGTGGCAATGGTCAGCACCTGGGTCTGGCCGCGGGTAAACATCCCGCTGCCGTGTACCCGGGGAATCAGGCCAACCTCGGCGGCCAGCGGGCGGATTTCATCCAAACCGCGTCCGTCCACACGCTTGCCCTCGTCCAGCAGCCAGCGACGCACTACCTGCTTTTGCAGCTTGTAGATGCACTCGGCAATCATTGGGATTCTTTCGGCGTTTTCGCCGTCAAACTTTGCATGAATATCGGCAACAATGGGAGCAAGACGCGCTTCCCGAATGTTTTTGTCATCGGTGTCCAGCGCCAGACGTACCCGGTCAATGGCAAACTCCTTGATGGCCTCGAACAGGTCGTGGTCAACCTCCATTGACTCAAAGGCAAACTTGGGCTTGCCAATTTCGGCCTGTACGCCCTTAATAAAGGTAACCATCTTTTTGGCCTCGTCGAAGCCCTCCATGATGGCGCGCAGCATGGTGTCGTCGTCCACTTCATTGGCGCCTGCTTCAATCATGCAGACTTTATCCTCAGTGACTGCAACGGTCAACGCAAGGTCGCTCTTGGCGCGCTGCTCGGCATTGGGGCACAGGACAATCTGTCCGTCCACCAAGCCCACGTTGATTCCGGCAATGGGCCCGTTCCACGGAATGTCGGAGATGGACAGCGCAAAGGAAGCGCCAATCATACCGGCAATCTCGGCGGAGCAGTCGGGGTCTACCGACATAACCGTCATAATGACGGTAACGTCGTTGCGCATATCCTTGGGGAACAGGGGGCGAATGGGGCGGTCAACCACGCGGGAGCTCAGGATGGCCTTGTCGCTGGGGCGACCCTCACGCTTCATAAAGGAGCCGGGGATTTTACCCACCGAGTAGAGCTTTTCCTCAAAATCCACCGACAGCGGCAAAAAGTCGATGCCGTCGCGGGGCTTTGCCGAAGCAGTGGCATTCACCAGTACGGTCGTTTCGCCGTAGCGTACCAAAACGGAGCCGCCGGACAGGCAGCACATTTTACCGGTCTCAAAGTACATCTTTTTGCCGGCAAACTCGGTTTCAAAAACCTTAAAATTGTCAAACATGTTTCTTTTCCTCCTTGTGTTGTTCCCCCAATGGGGGAGCTTCGTTCCGGCAAAAGCGCATGTTTTAGCAATAAATCCAATGCTTTTCGGCCTCAAAAAGCCCTCGATTCACTGCTAAACACTGTCTTTTGCCGGAAAACCTACAAATTCACGCCATTTTCGGTTTGCCCGAAAAAACAATCCAAGGCAAACGGAGACTGACCCCGCAGGATCGCCCCGTTTGCCTTTGGCAGTGATTGTTACTTACGCAGTCCCAGCTTCGCGATAATTTCACGATAGCGGTTAATGTCCTTGTTGGACAGATAGTTGAGCAGGTTTCTTCTGCGTCCGACCATCTTAAGCAGTCCGCGGCGGGAGTGGTGGTCCTTTGCGTGGATTTTAAGGTGTTCGGTCAGCTCGTTGATTCTGGCAGTCAGAACCGCAATCTGTACCTCGGGGGAGCCGGTATCGCCCTCATGGGTCGCATACTTCTGGATAACTTCGGTTTTCAGTTCTTTTTGGATCATTTGTTTCACCTCATAAAATATTTGGCGTGCTCCAAGCATGGGCTTGGTGAACCCCGCAGAGCGGGCATATCTCCACAAGCTGAGAGCAGGTCAGCACTTGTAAGCCGCACACAGGCGGTCAACTAAGAGAGTATACCATATTCCAGCCCGGTTTGTAAAGGGGGTGTTACGGAGTTTTCGCCGGTTCTGCAAAATAGTTCCACGGCAGCATCTGTCCGGTGGCATCATCTTTGGAGAAAATCAAGCCATCCTTGGCGCGCACATAGATGCGCGGCATGGGGCGGGGTGTTTCGCTTTCGTAATCCAGCACAATGTCAAAGAGATAGTACAGCTTACCCTCAATCTTTTCGGGCTCCAGCGTTTCTATGGTCATGCCGGTTTCATTCGTCACATCAGGATATTTTGCAATGAGACCCTCGGCGTAAATCCGGTTTTCTGCGGCTATGGGGTCGTTGATTTTGTTGGACATGCCGTCCACAATAAACGCAATTACGACGACCGCTAAAATCGCCGCGACAACTACAATAATTTTCTTGAGCTGCACCTTGTCCAGCGGTTCTTTTTGCGCAGCCGCCGGGGCTTTTTCCGTTTGGTACTCGTTGTTTTTCTTTTTATTGGCCATCGTTTTCATTCTCCTGTCGGCATAATTTAGGAATCCATTCGCAAGCTTTCTTTATGTCAAGCTGAATCTGATTTGCCAATGCAGCAGTATCGGGGAAGCGTCGCTCGACACGCAGCAGCCGCTGAAATGCCACCGCGATTTCCTGCCCGTACAGCTCGCCGGTAAAGTTCATCAGATAGGTTTCACAGTTGACGCCCTGTCCATCCACGGTGGGACGGGTGCCTATGTTGGTAACGCCCCAGTAGCTGCCGCCGGTTGTTTGCACCCGCGTCAGGTAGACCCCGTGCAGTGGCTGGGTAAAGGCGGTGGGAAGGGCTAGGTTGACGGTGGGGCTGTGCAGGGTACGCCCCAGCTGCTTGCCGCGCACCACGGTACCCTCAATGGTAAACGGCGCACCCAGCATTGCTTCGGCCAGCTCCGGCTGTCCGTCCACAATGGCTTTGCGAATGCGGCTGGAGCTGACCATGGCACCGTCCAGCAGCACCGGCGGCGCGGTAATCACCTGAATGCCCAGCGGCGCAGCCAGTACCCTTAGCTCGTCCACCCCCGCGCTGGCAGCCTTGCCAAAGCGGTAGTTGTCGCCGCAGACCAGCACTTTGGCGTGCAGCGTGTCCCGAAGCAACGTTTTTACAAAGGCACTTGGTGACAGCTTCATGAATGCTTCAAAGGGCGGGGCGACGGTCTCGGCCACCCCCAGTGTACTGAGCAGGCGCTGCTTTTGTTGTTCGGTTTGCAGCAGGGTCAGCCCCGCCTTTCCATGGGGTATTGTGCCATAGGGCAAAAAGGTAAAGACGGTCGGCCGCAGAGCTTGCTGCGCGGCAGCCTGTGTCATGGCAGAAATAACCGCACGGTGTCCCAGATGTAATCCGTCAAACAACCCCAGCGCCACCGCTGTCGGCTCTGTGCGCGGGGTGGTAATGTCGGTGGTAACTATCAAACGTAATCGCTCCCTTGTCAAGCGGGAGGTAAAGCTCCCAGATAAAACAATTTTTGCGGCAACAGCTCGGCGTTGTCCAAATCCACCACTGCCGTTCCCAAAAATAACTGATCTGCCCATACCGCAACCTGTCCGGCGCTTACCGCGTCGGGAATGCGGTTGGTGTCCAGCCTAACGCCGTTGTGGAACATCACCGCCTGCCGCGGGGTCAGGGCTAGGCGGGGGCAGGAGGCAAAGATGGTGGAAATGGGCAGTAGTCGGTGTTCCAGCATTCCGGTGTCGGCAAGGACTTGCAGCTCGGCCAGCGTCACACAGTGTTGCAGGGTGTAGCCCAGCGTCTCGGTGCGCCGCAGCGAGGTCATGACCGCACCGCAGCCCAGCAGCTCGCCAATGTCGTGGAGAATGGTGCGGATAAAGGTGCCCTTGGAGCAGCTGACATCCAGCTTGCCGGTGCGGCTTGCCGGGTCGTAGTCCAGCAGCTCCAGCCGGTGTACCGTAACCTCCCGAGTGGGTCTGTCCACTGTCCTGCCCTGTCGGGCAAGGTCGTACAGTCGCTGCCCATCCAGCTGGACTGCCGAATACATGGGCGGCAGTTGGTCAATTGAGCCCCGAAAGGCAGGCAGCACGGCGGTAAGCTGCGCAAGACTAACCGGCTGGGTACTGCGAGAAAGCACCGTTCCGGTACTGTCCTGAGTGTCGGTAGTCATGCCCAGGCAAAAGCCGGCAGTGTACCGCTTGTCCTGTACCGGCATAATGTCCATGGCCTTGGCCGCCCGCCCCAAAAACAGCGGCAGCACACCGGTTGCCATGGGGTCAAGGGTTCCGCCATGCCCCATTTTGCGGCAACGGGTAATGCCCCGGGACTTGGCCACCACATCAAAGGAGGTAAAATCCTCCGGTTTGTCAATGCAGATGATTCCCTCTAGCATAATAGTTTTTCCGCCTGTGTCAGCAATAGCTTTTTGGCAGTGGGGATGTCCCCTTGCACCGTGCAGCCCCCCGCGCGCAGGTGCCCCCCACCGCCAAAGGTCGCGCAGAGCGCCGCGGCGTCAACCCGCCGCTCGGTGCGCACCGAAACGCGGCAAAGGTGGTTCGCCTGCTCCCGGATGGTAATGCCAATTTCGACCCCTGCAATCTGCCGGGGCAACGCGGAAAGTCCGTCCAGCTCGCTGTCCGAAATGTGGTACTTTTCCAGTAGCGCAAAGGGTACCGAGATAATCGCGCAGCGCTGGTCACAAAAATATTCCAGCTGCTGCATCACCGCTGTTTCCAGGGCGACCCGTCCGGGAGTTTTCGTCTCAAACATCACACGGTTAATCTCGTCGTTGTCCGCGCCAAGCTCCAGCACACGGGCGGCAGCGCGTAGAGTAGCCGCAGTGGTGTTGGAATAGCGAAAGCAGCCGGTATCGGTAGCCAGTCCCAAATAGAGACAGGAGGCCATGCGTCGGTCGGGGGTGACCCCCATTGCTTCAATCAGCGCAGTCATAACCTCGGCGGTAGCCGCTGCCGTGGGGAGCAGGCAGGTTGCCTTGCCGTACTGTAGGTTGGAGGGATGGTGGTCAATGACCAGCCCCACCCTGTTTTGGTACCGCTGGGACAGTGTACCCAGCAGCTGACTGTCGGCCACATCCACCGCCACACAAAAGCGGTTGTCCCCCAGCAGCTGGTGCCCTTCCGGCAGCTGGTTCCCTGCAAAAAAGGTTCCGTCGCCTAAAAATGGCACCATGTCCGGCGGAACAGGGTCGGCACAGTGGATGGCCGACTGCTTCCCCAGCTGTTGCAGTGCGTAATGCAGCGCATAGGCCGACCCCAAGGTATCACCGTCCGGCGAACGGTGGCAAAGTATGGTAAATAAATCCTGTGATAACAATAGTGTTGCCGCTTCAGCAATCGTCATAGCATGCCGCCCTCTCCCTGTGGTTATAGCAGCTCCGACAGCTTGCGTGCAATGTCAGCGCTGTGTTCAATGGAATCGTCCGCAATAAACTTAAATTCCGGGCTGCGCCGCATCTCGACCCGCAGGCCAATCTCCCGCCGGATATACCCGGCACCGCTCTGCAATCCCTTGACCGTCTCCTTGGCTTTTTCCATGCCGCCCATCGAGCTGACATAAACCTTACAATAGGACTGGTCGCCGGATAACTCCACCTTGACAATGGTAATCAGCGGGTCGACCCGAGGATCCTTGAGGGAACGGAAGATATCCGCCAGTTCCCTCTTGACATCCTCGTTGAGCCGCTGGAGTTTATAATTAGCCATTAGCGCACAATCTCCTGTACCTCATAAGCTTCAAAGATGTCGCCTTCCTTAACGTCGGTGTACTTTGCCAAGGTCATGCCGCATTCGTACCCGGCGGCAACCTCCTTGACATCATCCTTAAACCGCTTGATGCTTTGCAGCTTGTCGTCGGCCACAATGATGCCATCCCGTACCACGCGAATGCTGGCAGTGCGCAAAATCTTGCCATCCAGCACATAGCAGCCCGCAACCTGACCCACACCGGTAATCTTGTAAACGGTGCGAACCTCGGCGCGGCCCAGGTCAACATCCTTAAACTGCGGAGCCAGCAGACCCTTCATGGCCGCCTGTATCTCCTCAATGGCATCGTAGATAATGCGGTAGAGTCGGATTTCCACACCGTCATGCTCGGCGCTCTCCTTGGCAACCGGGTCGGGGCGCACGTTAAAGCCGACAATAATGGCGCTGCTGGCCTCGGCCAGCATAACATCCGATTCACTGACAGCACCCACGCCGCTGTGGATGACCTTAACCCGTACTTCGTCGTTGGACAGCTTTTCAAGGGACTGCTTCACCGCCTCCACCGAGCCCTGTACGTCGCCCTTGACAATAATGGGCAGCTCCTTGATTTCTCCAATGGAGATTTGGTCGAACAGGTTATCCAGCGTCACCTTTTGATAGGTATTAAACTGTTCCTCCTTGGCGTCCATCCGGCGCTTGTCAACCAGCTCCTTGGCCAGCTTTTCGTCCTCGACGGCGTTAAATTCATCGCCCGCCGCCGGAACCTCTGCCAAACCGGTAATCTCAATGGGGGTGGAAGGGCCGGCAGTTTCCACACGCTGTCCCTTGTCATTCATCATGACACGCACACGGCCTACCGCCGTACCCGCAATCATGACATCGCCAATGCGCAGCGTACCGTTTTGAATGAGCACAGTGGCAATCGGGCCGCGACCCTTATCCAGCTTTGCTTCAATGACGGTGCCCTTTGCCATACGGTCAGGGTTAGCGCGCAGATCCTTGACCTCGGCCACCAGCTGAACCATCTCCAGCAGTTGGTCAATGCCGGCGTGAGTTTTTGCCGAAACCGGTACGCAGATAACGTCTCCGCCCCATTCCTCGGCAACCAGTCCGTGCTCGGTCAGCTGCTGCTTAATCTTTTCGGGGTTAGCGGTGGGCTTATCCATTTTGTTAATGGCAACAATAATCGCCACACCGGCTGCTTTGGCATGGTTAATCGCTTCGATGGTCTGAGGCATAATGCCGTCATCCGCCGCCACAACCAGCACTGCAATGTCGGTAACCTGCGCGCCGCGGGCACGCATGGAGGTGAACGCAGCATGACCGGGGGTGTCCAAAAAGGTAATGGGTTTTCCGTTGACAGCTACCTGATAGGCACCGATGTGCTGGGTAATACCGCCGGCCTCGCCGGTAACCACATGGGCATCGCGAATGGCATCCAGCAGTGAGGTCTTGCCGTGGTCAACGTGTCCCATAATGACCACAACCGGGGGACGGGGTATGGTGTTGGTGTCGGCAGCTTCCTGCTCGAACAGGCGCTCCTCGATGGTCACCACCACCTCGCGCTCCACCTTTGCGCCAATTTCCATGGCCACCAGCGCCGCGGTGTCGTAGTCAATAACCTGACTGACCGAAGCCATCATGCCCAGCGGCATCAGTCGTTTAATAATCTCGCTGGACTGCACCTTTAGCAGCCCTGCAAGGTCGCCCACCGTAATTTCTGCCGGCAGGGTAACTTCCAGACGGGTACGACGCTGACGCTCCATTTCCAGTCTGCGAATTTTTTCTTCTTCCCGCTCCTTGCGGCTCATAATCGGCTTGCCCCTGCGAATGGCCGACCGCTGGTTCAGCTTCTGCTTTTTGACAATATTGTCCTTTTGTGCTGCGGAGGGCGCAATGGTTTCATACCGCTCGTTGTACTTATCTAGGTTGACCTCGGAGGAACGCATGTCAACAACAATTGGTGTGACCGTTGTGCTGCGCGGTGCGGTGGATACCGGCCGCTGATCCCGAGCGAGTCTCTGCTTGGGTTGCTGTGCCTTAATTTCAATGGGCTTGTCGTCAAAGACCGGCCGTGGCGGCATGGGACGCTGGGGGGTGGGTGGAGGGGTTGGACGGCTTTGCTGCCCATAGGGAGGCCTGCGGTCGCCGCCGCCGTCGTAAGGGGGTCTGCTACCGCCCTGCCCGCCGTTGCTGTTGTAAGGCGGTCTGCTGCCGCTTGTGTTGTTATTGTAGGGAGGCCTGCTGCCGCCGGTGCTGCTATTGTTGTTGTAGGGCGGACGGCTGCCTTGGGTGTTACTATTAAAGCTGCCGCCGGTGCTGCTATTGTTGTTGTAGGGCGGACGGCTGCCTTGGGTGTTA
>JAVVRO010000084.1:0-8081 GCA_036654695.1 Angelakisella sp.
CCGGCGAGGAGGCACACAACGCCTACCCTAACAGCTATGTAGGCGCTTATCATACTTTTTTGGAGCAAACGGCAGGGCAGGGCAAGGGGGTCACCTTTAGCCGTGCGGGGTTTACCGGAGGACAGCAGTACCCCATTCACTGGGCAGGTGACCAAATTTCCAGCTGGTCGGAGCTGCGCGGTCAGCTGACCGCAGGGCTTTCGCTGGGGCTGTCCGGAGTGCCATTTTGGGGTTTTGACATCGGCGGCTTTGCCAATGCTATGCCGACTGCCGAGCTGTACCTACGGGCGACGGCGTTTGCGGCCTTTGCCCCGATCATGCAGTTCCATTCCGAACCGCGGTCGGGTCAGTTCTACAGCACCCAGCGGGAAGATTGGAACAACGACCGCAGTCCATGGAATGTGGCAAGGGTCAGCAAGGACGACCGCGTTGTGCCGCTGTACCGACTCTATGCCAATCTACGGATGAACCTGTTGCCCTACCTTTACTGCGAAGCAATCTACTGCGCCCAAACGGCGCGTCCCATGATGGCGCACCTGCTTTACGACTACCCTCGGGATGCCCGCGTGTGGCAGTTGGAGGACGAATACCTGCTGGGACGGAATATTCTGGTGGCACCCATGATTACAAAGGACGCTACCCGGCGACAGGTATACCTGCCGAAGGGCGGTTGGTACGACCTCTGGAATGGCTGTCCCCTTGACGGTGGGCGGGAAATCTGTGCCGTCTGCGGGTTGGAGCAAATCCCGATTTATCTGCGGGAGGGTGGCATTGTTCCCCTGAACCTAAACCATGCGCTGTGCGCGGGCAGTAGCGATGGGAAGGCCGCCATGCCCAACTGCACCGACCGCTATGAGGAGTTTTGCCTGCTGCATTACGGCAACGGCAGCACCGACTTTGCGGACGATCTGGGCTTTCACGGCCGTCTGACAGTCACCGACGGCACATACACTTTGGAGGGAGAGCTCCCACAGCGCCTAACACTGCTGCCCTTGGAGCACTGCCCACCCAAGCGCTTTGTGCGCAACGGACAGGCAGTGACCGCTGCACCTGTGCCGGTAGAGCTGTTTGGACGGCGCTACAAGGGCTATCGCTTGGCGGCAGAAAGTCGGTAGATTATTGCAAAAAAGCAAGGACTCCCTGCAACCAGCGGAAGCAGCCGGATTGCGGGGAGTCCTTTTGTTGCGGGGTTAAACCACCTTGTGCGCCTTGCGGTATTCCCACGGCGTTGTATTTTCCAAATTCTTAAATGACCGGGAAAAACCGGCCGGGGTAGAAAAGCCTAGAATATTGCTAATCTGCGCCAGCGAATGGTCGGTGTTTGCCAGCAGGTACTTGCTTTCGCGAATGCGCCGGGCGGTCAGGTAGGTAATGGGCGAAACGCTGTATTCCCGCACAAAGGCATGGGAGAGGTAGTACTTGTTTAGATGGGTCATCTCCGCCAAAAAGTCCAGCGTAATGTTTTCGGAATAGTGGGTGTCAATGTAATGCTTTGCCACCGAGCAGTCCTTGTGGTTCTGTCCGTCGCTGGGAATGACTTCACCGTCAATGTAGCGAAAAATGCGAATCAGCAAAATCTCCAGCAGACTCCGGCAGAGTGTTTCATGCCACTCGTTCCTTGCTTCAATTTCGCGCTTCATCATTTTGATGAGAGTAGCAATTTCGTCCTGTTTATCCTTGAAATTGTACAGTAAAAACTGCTTTCCGTCCTTTTTGTCCAGAACAAATTCAATTCCGCCAATTCCAAGAGCAATGTATTCCAGTGGCTCAGTGGAGGTTCCTACCTCGGTATGTTCTACGGCAGGGTTGATAATAACCAAATCATCCCGCCCAACATTTAGGTACTTTCCGGCAATGTAAAACTGACCGGTGCCGCGTAAACAGTAAAACAACTCCACAAACGCGTGGGAATGCGGCGTAGAATGCCAGTCTGTGCCGGATTGTGCCGAAGTGATGGAAAGTAACTTCACCTTGCAATAAGGGGATTGAGCTCCGTCAATATCATACCGAATGCTACTCATGTTATTCGCTCCTGTTTTCAATATAGCAATTTATTACAGTTGAGACAGCAATATTATGCAATCATGTATTTATTATATTCCGTATTGGCTGCTTTTGCAAGGGCGATTGTTGCCTACAAAAAAGGAAAAAGCTGGATTTCTGTAATGTTGCACAATTTTATTGACAAACGTTATGTATGGTATACATAAAAATGGGATTTATCATTTTGCGTTTATGGTCAAAATGTATATTAGAGCAATTTTTGTAAATAAATAAGCAATAAATCTATTGTATCCTCTCGCCCATCTGGGTATACTAAAGTTGCAAAAGCGTTACTGGTAACGCCACATAAATCAACAGGAGGAACAATACATGAAAAGAGTACTTGCACTTGTATTATCAGCAGCACTGGCACTGACCGCCCTTTCCGGCTGCGGCGCAAAGCCATCCAATTCCAGTTCTGCACCGGCTTCCAATTCCACTTCTACCCCCGCACCATCTTCCGAGGCTCCCAAGGCTGAGCCTGTCACCCTAACCTACTGGTCCATGTGGACTGCGGAAGAAGCTCAGGGCAAAGCAATTCAGGCTTGCATTGATGCCTACACCGCCCAGACCGGCAACAAGGTTAAGGTAGAGTGGAAAGGCCGCGATATCAAAACCTTGATTCAGGCTGCGTTGGACGCAAAGACCGAGATTGACCTGTTTGACGAGGACTTTTTGAACATCGCTCGCAAATATGGCAAGCAGTGCTTGGATCTGGACGCAATGGCCAAGGCAGTTGACTACGACTCCTACGCCATCCCGGTACTCCCCAAGACCGTCCGCGAAGTTGCCGGTAGCTTAAAGTGCATCCCCTACCAGCCCTTCACCTCCGGTATTTTCTATGACAAGGGCGCATTTGAAAAGGCTGGCATTACCGCCGAGCCCAAGACCTGGACCGAGTTCCTTGCCGCATGCGAAAAGCTAAAGGGCGCAGGCTACATTGCGCTGGCACAGGATGACGCGTATGTCAACTACACCCTCGGCTTCCTGCTGGCTCGTTATATTGGCGAAGCAGGCATCAAGGATGTTATCACCAAGGGCGATTGGGCTGAGAATCCCAGCGTTTTGAAGGCAGTGGACGACCTTGCTAACCTCAGAGCAAAGGGCTATTTGGCGCCTACTGCTCCTAACGCATTCCCCGAGGGTCAGAATGAGCTCGGCTTCGGGAAAGCTGCAATGGTTGTAAACGCATCTTGGGTTCCCCAAGAGATTACCAACAACACCCAGTGCGACATTAAATGGGGCATGTTCAACTTCCCGTCCGTCGAGGGCGGCAAGGATCCTGCAACCCTGGCCAACGTGGGCGCACAGGGACTTGCAATTCCTGCCACCTCCAAGCATCCTCAGGAAGCATTTGACCTGATTACACTCATGACCTCCGGCGAAACCGACAAGAAGATTGCCAACGATTCCAATGGTATCCCCGCTGACACACGCAATACCGAGTGGCCTGCACTGATTGCTGGCTGCCAGGCTCCGTTTAACGCCCTGACCGGTATCTACGAGTGGGACTGCGGTCTGGATATTGATGCTGACATCTCTGCCGAAATTACCAACAACATCAAGAAGGTATTTGAAGGCAAGCTGGACGGCAAGGGCTTTGTAGCCGCAATGGAAAAAGTGGGCACCCCCAAAGCTAAATAATAGTACTACCCTAAGTAATATGGTGGTGACATCGTTTCGGCGTTGCCACCACCATATCTGTTTTTTTGCAGATGGTCTGTTTGTCCGGAAAAGCCGCCCAACAGGCTGAATATAACGAAAGGGGTACCATAAATGAAAAAAAGCAAAACGATGATCGTTACGTTTTTGACTCCGGCGCTGTTGTCGTTTGTTATCATGTACCTTTACCCGGTTGTGCGTACCATTATTATGTCATTTTTCCGGGTGGAAAACATTACGACCCCTGTCAGCGAATGGAGTTTTTCGGGACTGAACAACTTTGTTAATCTGTGGGGAAGCTCGGTGTTTCGCACCTCTATTTTCAATATGTTCAAGATTTGGCTCATCGGCGGTGCAGTCGTTCTAGCAATCTCGCTGCTCATGGCCATTATTTTAACCAGCGGCGTGCGGGGCAAGGGCTTTTTCCGCGCCGCCATCTACCTGCCCAATGTCATCAGCGCCATCGCGCTGGCCACCATGTGGACACAGTTTGTTTTTAGCTCCAAATACGGCCTCATGAAGTCCATTTGTGAACTTTTTGGCTGGGAAAAGGGCGCCAACCTCAACTGGCTTTCCAGCGACCTAAAATTCACCTCAATGATGATTGCATTCTGCTTTGGCTCGGTGGGTTACTACATGCTCATCTTCCTTTCGGGAATTGAGCGCATCCCGCCCGATTTGTTTGAAGCAGCTACCATAGACGGTTCTAACAAGGTTAGCTCTGTTTTTTACATCACATTGCCTTTGCTTAAGGGCGTCTTTAAAACCAACCTGACCCTTTGGAGCGTCAACACCATTGGCTTCTTTGTATGGAGCAAAATGTTTTCGCCGGTCATTACCGAAACCGAGACCATTACACCGCTGGTTTACATGTTTGATGTGGTGTTTGGCTCCCGGGGCAGTACCGCCGCCCGCGATGCCGGTGCCGGTGCGGCGCTTGGCGTAACGCTGACACTGTTTGTGCTGCTGGTGTTCTTCCTGTTCAACAAGCTAATCAAAGACGATAATCTTGAATTTTAACTGAAGGAGGCACTTGTTATGGCAAAAGAAAAAACTATGAAGCAACCGTTCAACCTGCGCAAAGAAGCAAAGCTGCTTCCGGGGTACATTCTTGTGGCTCTTTGGATTGCCTTTACCGCGCTAATTCTAATCTGGATTATCGCCGCCAGCCTGTCCACGGCAAAGGACATCTATTCCGGCTCGGTATTCAAGTTTACCACCGGCCTACATTTTAAAAATTACGTTTCGGCATGGAAATCCCAGAACATCGCCGTGTTTTTTACAAACTCCCTCCTCTACGCGACCACCTCCTGCCTGTTTACATTGCTCATGTCCGCACCGGCGGCCTATGTGCTGGCACGGTTTGTCTTCCCCGGCAGCAAGTGGATTAAAAGCGGCTTTGTTACCGCCATGAGCGTCCCAGTTATCATGATTATTCTGCCGGTGTTCAGCATGACCAGCGCCCTGAACCTAGGGGACTCCCGCTGGCTGCTCATTATTCTCTATACCTTCCTCAACGTGCCCTTTACTACCATATTTTTGCTAAACTTTTTTGGTACGCTGTCCCCGACCTTCGAGGAAGCAGCGGCCGTCGACGGCTGCCCTCCCATGAAAACCTTTTGGAAAATCATGCTGCCGCTGGCACAGCCCGGCATGATTACGGTAGCTATCTTCAATTTCCTCGGCGTATGGAACGAATATTTTTTGGCGCTGATTTTTGCCGGCTCCAATGAACTAAAGAACGTTGGTGTTGGACTGTTTGCCATGGTAAACGCGATGAAATCCACCGGAAACCTGGGTGGACTGTTCGCCGCGGTAGTCATTGTATTTTTGCCCACCTTCATTCTGTATGTCTTTATGTCGGACAGAATTATTGGCGGCATTACCGGCGGCGGTGTCAAGGGGTAAGCAGACCCTTAGAAATTTCTACAAAATAGACAGGAAGTATCGTATGGAAACAAAAGCATTGAAAGGCCGCGTCACTATTCCCACCGATGTGGATGTGGTGCCCGAAACTCTGGAACTGCTAGACCGCTGGGGCGCGGATGCCATCCGCGACTGTGACGGTACCGACTACCCCGAGGAGCTAAAGGGCGTCAACGCAAAGGTGTACTCCACCTATTACACCACGCGTAAGGATAATGCGTGGGCAAAGCAGAACCCCGACGAAGTGCAGCAGTGCTACCTAATGACCGGTTTTTGGACCGCTTCGGCGCAGTCCCTGCGGATAAACCTGATGCAGGGCGTGTCCGACGAGCTGATGCAGGTGAACACCCGCGACGACAACAAACGCTGGTGGGAGGTCATGGACCGCTCCACGGGGACAGTGGTTCCGGCAAGCGACTGGAGCTACGACGACAAAACCGGCGAAGTAGTCCTTGAAAACGCGGTACCGTTCCACCAGTATACCGTCAGCTTTCTGGCCTACCTCATCTGGGACCCGGTGCACATGTACAATGCCATTACCAACAATTGGACGGACTTTGAGCACCAGATTACCTTTGATGTGCGCCAGCCCAAAACCCACAAATTTACCATGGAGCGGCTGCGGAAGTTTATTGTGGAGCACCCCTATGTCAATGTCATTCGCTACACTACCTTTTTTCACCAGTTTACGCTGGTGTTTGACGAGCTAAAGCGCGAAAAGTATGTGGATTGGTTTGGGTATTCCGCCTCCGTTTCTCCCTACATTTTGCAGCAGTTTGAGCAAGAGGTGGGCTACCGGTTCCGCCCCGAATTTATTGTAGACCAAGGCTACCACAACAACCAGTACCGCATACCCTCCAAGGAGTACAAGGACTTTATGGCGTTCCAGCGGCGGGAAGTGGCCAAGCTGGCGAAGGAAATGGTGGACATTACCCACGAGTACGGCAAGGAAGCAATGATGTTTTTGGGCGACCATTTCATCGGCACCGAACCGTTTATGGAGGAGTTTAAAACCATTGGGCTGGACAGCGTAGTGGGCTCGGTGGGCAACGGCAGCACCCTGCGGCTTATCAGCGACATTGAAGGGGTAAGCTACACCGAGGGACGCTTTTTGCCTTACTTTTTCCCCGACACCTTCCACGAGGGCGGCGACCCTGTGCGGGAGGCCAAGGTCAACTGGGTAACAGCGCGACGCGCCATTCTGCGCAAGCCCATCGACCGCATCGGCTACGGCGGCTACCTAAAGCTGGCCTGCCAGTTCCCAGAATTTATTCGCTATGTGGAAAGCGTCTGCAACGAATTTCGCCTTTTGTACGAAAATGTCAAGGGCACCACGCCCTACTGCGTCAAGACCGTTGCTGTGCTAAACAGCTGGGGCAAGGCGCGTTCGTGGGGCTGCCACATGGTACACCATTCCCTGTACTACAAGCAAAACTACAGCTACGCAGGGGTCATTGAGGCACTGTCTGGTGCGCCCTTCGAGGTCAAGTTTATCAGCTTCGACGACATCAAGGCCGACTCGTCTATTTTGGACAGCATCGATGTGCTGCTGAACATTGGCGACGGCGACACCGCCCACACCGGTGGCAGCATCTGGGAGGACGGGGAGATTTCGGCAGCAATCCGTGGCTTTGTCTACCGTGGCGGCGGCTTTATCGGGGTCGGCGAACCCAGCGGTCACCAGTATCAGGGGCAGTATTTGCAGCTAGCGCGGGTTCTTGGGGTCGAAAAAGAAACCGGCTTTACCCTGAATTACGACAAGTATAACTGGGCGGAGGCAACGAATCATTTCATTCTGGAGGATTGCACCAAGGCGGTTGACTTTGGCGAGGGCAAAAAGAGCATCTACGCCTTGGAGGGTGCACAAATTCTGGTGCAGCGCGACAAGGAAGTGCAGATGGCGGTCAACGAGTTTGGCGCCGGCCGCGGGGTTTACCTCAGCGGGCTGCCCTACAGCTTTGAAAATAGCCGCATTCTTTATCGTTCCATTCTGTGGAGCACACACAGCGAGGAACACCTAAACAAGTGGTTTTCCACGAACTTTGCGGTGGAGGTACATGCCTACCTGAAAAACGGAAAATACTGCGTTGTCAACAATACTTACGAGCCGCAGGAGACTACCGTTTACAAGGGTGATGGAAGCAGCTTTGCCTTGCAGATGGCTGCCAATGAAATTAAATGGTTTGAAGTGTAGCTTGCAAAGCTGCATCGCTACTTCAAAAGCGGATAGCAAGCGCCCGGTACCGGTAGTTTAACTACCAGTACCGGGCGCTTGTTGTAACCGGCGTACCCCGCCGCCTCTGCGTTGATTCGATGAAACGAAAAAAGGCCACACCGCACCAGTTACAGCTTGCTGCCCAGCAGCAGGTTCAGGAACGCTACCATTGCGTTCAGGGTGTTGTCGTCAATGGCGGCAAAGCTGCGCAGGGCGCGCAGAGGTGTGCTGAGCA
>JAVVRO010000085.1:0-5428 GCA_036654695.1 Angelakisella sp.
AAGAAGAACATCATTCAAATATAAACAATTCTTGAATAGGCGTTTCGACAATTTTCGATATATCTATTGCTAATTTTAGTGAGGGGTTGTATTTTCCTGCCTCTAAGCGCATAATGGTTTCTCGTCTGACCCCTACTTTTTCCCCCAATTGTTCCTGCGTCAAATTCTTAAGTTGTCTGTATTTTTTTAGATTGCATTCAAATTCTCCCATAGCTACGCCTCATTCTCAAACCGGAATAGCAGGTAGGATTGCAGAAAGATAGATAAACCAAAGGAAAGACCAATTGTTGCAATAATCACGCTCAGCGTGTCGTAACTATTTAGCCGCAGTATTGATATCGTTAAAATGGCAACGCCAATGATGATGGCCAGAGAAACTTTATTGGCAATCGATTCGGCACGATAGATATTTGATTGGAAACGTTCATCTATGAATGTTTCTGACATTTTTCCTTCATAATAGAATCCAAAGAAACCAAAGAAGCTAAAGAACAAGAATGGAAAGGGTACGGCTAAAATATCTGTAAAGTCCAAAAACCAAGGTACAAAACCGATCAATCCCAAGAAACCAAGGAACCCTAAGAGCCCAAGTTTAGGTGATATTTTCCGAGTGTAAGTAGGTTTGATGTTTTTCATTGAAATAGCCTCCATTGCGAAAAGTGATATATTTATCCTCTTATGAGATACATATATCACCGGGGGCCTCTCCCTTAGGAGGGGAGCGCTCTATCCATCTGAGCTACAAAGACCCACTGGGCGGGGTGCCCGGTAACCATTGAACCGTCGGGCACCGTCTATTTTACTCCAGAGCAGAAGGGTTTGTCAAGGCTGGCGTGGCGGCGCTTTTGTGTAAAGTATGCCCTCAAGGGTACCGCGTCTGATTACCCTCTAAACGGTACAGCGCGGCGCAATGCCCGGTCAATGCTCCTAATCTCACCCAAAAATCAGAAACGATTATTTCAAAATCAAAGGCAAAACCACCATTGCAATTCCCAACAGAACCAATAGAACTCCGCCTAATTTTGTGCTTTGAATATATAAATCAGACGGCTCATCTGCATCATATGACTTCCATTGTTCTGTTAATTTCCAAATTAAATTTGGTTTTAGGCCAATCAAAACCCCTAATACCATCATGACAGCCCCGCTACCAATGGACCAATACATTTCTAGTCCCCCCTCTAAGCTACGGTGAAAAGGTCCAGATTATCATAGTTTGTAACACTTGGTTAATCAAAATGTCCTCAATGCCAGCACTCTATTGAAGATATAGCAAGAGCCCCGCCACGCAAATTGCGCATCGAGGCTCTCGACTGGTGCGGGCGAGGAGACTTGAACTCCTACGCCGAAGCATTGGCTCCTAAGACCAACGTGTCTGCCATTCCACCACGCCCGCAGATGCGGATTACACCGCTCGTGCTATTATACTACCACGACCGCACCGCTGTCAACCTTTTGGCAAGGTGGCGCTTGAATTTATTTCCAACCGGGGGTATACTAATAGCAGTGCGTTTCAAGGAAAGGGGCTGCCTTAATGACGATAACCTTAACCCAGCCGCAGCGGTATGCCGTCGCCGCCGCGCAGGACTACAAGCCGCTGATGCGGCAATTGGGCAATACTCTGTGGGAGTATGCCGAAATCGGCTTGCAGGAGTACCGCTCCGCCGCCTACCTGATGGGGCAGCTGCGGGAGCATGGCTTTGTAATACACGGCGGACAGGCGGGCTTTCCCACCGGCTTTACCGCCGAATTTTGCAACGGCGCAGGCCCCACCGTCGCGCTGCTTTGCGAATATGACGCGCTGCCCGCCCTTTCCACTACGCAACCGGGCGGGAACGGCCACGGCTGTGGGCATAACCTGTTTGGCGCGGCTTCCGTTACCACCGCGCTGCTGCTGCGCCAAACCATGCTTCAGTTTGGCATTGGCGGGCGGCTGCGGCTGTATGGCTGCCCCGGCGAGGAAAACTTTGCCAGCAAAGCCTACTATGTCCACCACGGCCTGTTTGACGATGTGGATTGCTCGGTGGGCTTCCACGCCCATGACCAAAACAGAGCGCATTTTGATGTGGAAGCGGCAACGCTGCTTAAGGACTATACCTTCCACGGAAAGCCCGCCCACGCCGGAAACTACCCATGGCTGGGCAACAGCGCCCTTGACGCGGTGGAGATTATGAATGTTGCCGCCAACTACCTGCGGGAGCATGTGCGTCCCGATGTGCGGATACAATATGTCATTACCAAGGGTGGTGACGCGTACAACATCGTACCGGAGCTTGCGGCAAGCCGCTATGCGGTACGGTCGGCCAGTGTGTCATACATGGAGGAGGTATCTTGCCGTGTGGATAATTGCGCCCACGCCGCGGCACTGGCAACCGGCTGCACCGTCGAGATTCAGTTTTTGGACAAAACCTACAACACCGTACTGCTGCGGGAGTACGCCGAGCTGGCACAGGGCTACTTGGAGCAGCTGGGCGCACCGCAGTTTTCCCCTGACGAGCTGGCAACCGCCAAGCAGTTTGGGGATGGCAGCGGGCTGTGTACCGACATTACGCCGCTGCCTGCCTGCGAGGGCTACCAAGGTGGCGCCTCCGACGAAGGGGATGTTTCTTGGGTAGTGCCGCACCAGTCCATCTATGTGGCCAACCTTGCCAAGGACACCGCCCTGCATACCCTGTCGGCAGTGGGGCAAACCAACCTGCCCGCCGCCTACACCGCCATGGTGACACAGGTGGGTGCTACCGCCGCCATGGTGCTGGAGCTACTGCAAACCCCAAGCACGTTGGCACAGCTAAAGGCCGCGCACGCCGCCAAGCTGGGCGCGGAGCGTTACCCCAAAGACCCCAGCTACACCCTGCCGCCTGCCGTAAACCCCAACTGCGCGGGGGTTAGCGTGGCGGGGAATGCCATTACCGCTGACTTTTCCCAGCTGCTCCTGCTACCGCCGAACTACACCGGAGCGGTGCTGTTCCAAAAAGACGGCGAAACGGTGGCGCGGCTGGAGCGCTCCGGCACGGTGACCAGCTTGCAGCCCCTTGAGGCGGGGGATAGCCTGTTCCTTTTCGCCATGGACGGCGACTGGCAGCAGCTGCTGGGCTATTATACACTGTAGCCCTGCTGCCGCCCTCCTGCAACAGCCCAGCGAACAGCACCAAGCTTTGGCAATTTGCCCAAAACTTTGGTGCTGTATTTGTTTGCCTACCATGGCAATTCTGTTGACACCAGCAGTCTAACGTGTTAGAATTGTTCTAATGGATTAGAAAGGAGATACCATGCCCATGGCAATTAAGATTTTCGATGCGGAGTTCCCACTAATGGAATACATTTGGGAGCAAGCGCCCATTAGCGCCAACGCGCTGGCCAACTATGCGTTGTCGGCCTTTGGCTGGAAAAAAACCACCACCTATACCGTCATTAAGCGGCTGGGGGAGCGTGGCGCGGTCAAGCGCACCGACCCGGGACTGATTATTGAGCCGCTGGTTACTCGGGGAGAGATTGAACGCGCCGAAACGGACGACCTCATCGAAAAGATTTACAAGGGTTCCCTGAAGATGTTTATGGTTTCCTTTCTTCAGCGCGAAGATATTTCCCACGAGGAGCTGGACGAGCTTAAGCGGATGATTGAGGAGCGCGGGAAGTGACCGCGCTATTTGTCCGGGTTCTGAACATGAGCATTACCGCGTCGGTGGTGGTGCTGGTCATGCTGCTAATTCGTGGGCTGCTGCAAAAGCGACTGCCGCCCGGCTACTGCTACCTGCTGCAAGGCGTCGTTTTTTTTCGCCTGCTGGTACCATTTTCGGTGCCGTCGGCGGTCAGCCTGTTTAATTTGCTGGAGCCACCTGCCCCGCCGCAGGGTGCCTATGTAGTCACCATGGACTATCTGGAGGGCGCGCAGGGCTATGTGCCGCTGCAAGTTACCGACAACCGACGGCTGCTCACTGTGCTGGCAACAGTTTGGTTGCTGGTAGCCGTGCTGCTGGTGCTGTATGGCGCAGCTACCTATGGCCTGTCGCTGCTGCGTGTGCGCACCGCCTTTACTGTGCACTGCGACGAGCTGCTGCGCAGCTGCAAGGAGCGCTGCGGCTACCACGGTTCCCTTCGTGTTTGCCGCAGCGGCGCCTTTGACACACCGGTGGTTATGGGCTTGTTCCACCCCCGCATTATTTTGCCAAAATTCATGGATACCGACAACCGGAAAATGATGCTGCACATCTTGACACACGAGCTGGTACACATCCGGCGACACGACCATGTAACAAAGGTTATCGTGACGCTGGCGCTGCTGCTCCACTGGTTTAACCCGCTGGTATGGGTGGTCTACTTCCTCTTTGGCCGTGACATTGAAAGCTCCTGCGATGAAAAAGTACTCTCGCTGCTGGGCGAACAGGAAAAGGACGGCTATGCCGCTTCGCTGGTGGCGCTTTGCGCGGCGCAGCACAGGGTCTCCTTTCACACCCTTGCCTTTGCGGAAAGTAACATTAAAAGCCGCGTGGCGGGCGCGCTGGACTACCACCCGCTGTCCCATGGCAAGATGGTGCTGTTGTCGCTGTTTGTGCTGTTGGTGGGGCTGGTCACCTCCACCAACCCTGTGGTGCTGGCCGACGGCTACATCCCCGCGCGGCACGCTGTGTCGGCACAGGCAGCTAACCGCTTTGAACAGGCTGTTCCGGCGCTGACCGCGGCGCTGGAGCAGGGCAGCCCCCGCAAGCTGCTGGCGCTGACCACCCGCAGTGACCCCTACTACCTGTCGCTGTACCAAGAGCTGCAACAGTCGCCCATTGTGGTGCAGGAGTACAAGCTGTACCCCCAGTCGGACACGCTGTGCTACTGCTACCTGCGCACGGCCGACCAGCGGGAGTACACGGCGGTGCTGACCCAGCAAGCCGGCGCGGTGCTGCTGGAGCGGTTGACCCCGTCACAAACCTTCGAGGCTACCATGGGGGTGGAACCCACCGAGCAAGTGCGCTTTGTCAAAAACCTTCATCGTTTTGGTATTACTACCGGCTTTGCACAGCCGCAAACCCTGCCGCGACCGGCAGTTGCCTCTTTGTGCATTGATGAGGAGTACCGCGACCGAGTGAAAAACGGCGAGCTAGCCCCGGAGGAACACTACCTACCGCCCGCGTGGGTTGCACAGGCGGCGCAGGATTATTTTGGGCTGGAAAATTTTTCGTACACCTTTGACGACGAACTGTACGACAGCACACGACAGTGCTACCGTTACGACCCCGACCGGGGCGTCCGGATTGAAGCGGCGGTGGTAGCACAGCGGCCAGAGGGTGAATTTACTCTGGTCACTGCGCAGTTTTACCGCGACCCATTGCACCTTTTGGTTGAGAAAACCATTACATACAGGCTACGCAAAAAATAACTATTTTGAGGAGAGTAACTATGAAATCATTTAGGCAAATTTTGGCGCTTGCACTGTCAC
>JAVVRO010000085.1:5438-8076 GCA_036654695.1 Angelakisella sp.
GTCACTTATCATGGTAGCAAGCTTGGGCACCGCAATGGTGTTCGCGGACGGCGGTACCCCCATTGGGAACAGCAGCACTCCACCGGGGTTGAGCAGCATCTCCTATTCCTTTTTCGACGCGGATGCCAGTGCTGCGCCGCCCATCACAGCGGTTACACTGACTCCGCAAAAGAACGTCATCAAGCTCAAGGTGAAGCAGGAAAATGGGGCAGCTGTTCCCTATGAGGAAACGCAGTTTAGCTTTACCACACCCAACGTGGTTAAGCTAAGCACATTTGGCGAAGGCGTAGGCCCCCAGCTGACCGCCGAAGGCAATGGCACAACGACCATGACCTTTACAGACGCGTCAGGCAACACCGCGACCTTGTCGGTGACGGTAAGCGGCCTGCCGACGTTGCCCACCAGTGGGTATGCCTTTGTAAAGCAGGGAACCACAACCCCGATTACGACGCTGGACTGTGATTTTAAAGGTGGAGACAACGAGAGCTACCGTGTCTCGATATACGATTATACCAAGAAAGAAATCATCAACTGGAACTGGCGCAATATTGACATTGGGGATAAGGCTGTCCTTTATTGGGGCAGCGTAAAAAATCCTAGCGGCGCCCTAGTGGGCGTGCGAATGGTACCACTTCAAAATGGCGACCACACCACCACCTTTCAGTACAAGGATACAGACTACAACATCGACCTGACCCTGACGGTAAACCTTACTAAGGTAAATATTCCCGATCGCCGTTTTACCACGCTGTTTACCTTAACAGGGGACAACAAATTTGGCGACGAGCTTGCTTCCATCAAAAGCGAAGTAGGCGTTGCGTCGTCTGGGGTTAGCCAGTTTGCCTTTGTGGAAATACTGCAACAGGCGGGGAAGGAGGATGTGCTTAAAGAGTTTACCGTAAAGGACGAAGACTTGGAAGTGCGGTACGAACAGACTAGCGGAGCTACAGTCCCCGACCTCCGAAAGGTGATTAACTACCAGAAAACGGTGGACGGAAAACACGGCTTCCAGTGCATAGCAAGTGCCGTAGGCATATTCAAGATGACCTTCCGCTACCCCTCGGTGGTTCCTGCGGAAAATACCGTCAACGGCAAGTGCGAAAAGACCCTCACCTTTACCGTTGTCCCACAGACACAGCACAATGAAATTTTAGTCGGGCCCAGCGCAGGCAACGATTTTAGCTCCATTCAGGCAGCCATTGACGCACCAACCACGCCGGAATCGACCAATGAAACGATTACCGACCTTGTGCTGGAGGCAGGCGCAACCTTTACCGAAGACATTACGGTTGGCAAGCGGGTATTTTTGGTGGGTGACAAAGCAGACCCCCCTACCATCAAGGGCACCGTAACCTTCGCGGCGAAAAGAAATAACGGCAACCGCCTTGCGGAGGCCTACCTAGTGGACACCATTGTGCAAAGCCCCACCCCGAAAACCGGCACAGGTATTTCCTTTACAGGCTACGGCCAAATTAACAAGGTTATCATTAAGGACTTCGACATTGGCATTGCGGCTACCGATGCCAGCCAACTTTTAGAAGCGGCGCTGGTTTCCGGCTGTAACACCGGCATTACCGTGAACCGCAGCTCCGAGCGTGGTGGACTGACAAACTTCCCAATGGCCTTTGAGAATAACGGCACTGCCATTGAGATTATCAACATGCCAGCAATCTATCCAGTACAGGTAAAGGGCATTAACTTTAAGAACAACGACATCAATGTCAAGAACAACACCAATCACGCCATCCGGTTTGCCTACAGCTCCTTTATCCATACCAAGGATACCGGATTTGTCTACGACACCAACCTAAAGGAAAAGTTTACGGGTTCGGGCAAGGTGGAGTTTTCCCCGTACTTCAAGGAGGAAATTCGTCGTGGCAGTAGCGGCACGCGTTACCCGGCGCTGGCCTATGTTGACCCTACCACCTTCGGGGGACTGGGCATTCAGGAAAACCAAGCCGATCAGCCGATTAGCACCGCCAACTTTAAGGGAGCGGTCAAGGTGAATTTGGAAACAGTGAAAAACAACGGCGAGCTATTTGCCGTTGCGGGCTGGGACTTTGCAGCCACCGACAACCAAAAAGCAGCTACCTTTAACCCTGCCATTGCCACAGTGCTCACGGCAGAATCCGAGGCGGCGAAGAACACCATCCCCGCAGGAACCAAATACCAGCAGGTTTCCTTCGCCCACAACGGCAACCTGCCGGGCGTTGCAACCGTCAACCTGCTCAAGGACAGCGAAAACCCTCCTGCGCAAAACCTTAAGCTGTACAAGGTCGTCAATGACAAGCTGGTCAAGCAGCCCGAACAGGTTTCCTTGAACAACAAGGGTGAATTTGTCTTTGACCGCGGCGACTGCTCCGACTACATCATTACCGACACCGACATCAGCCAGTCCAGCGACAGCAATAATAACGGCTCCGGCGGCGTCAATGATTTTGTGGACTCCACCGAGGTGACAAATAAGCTGAACAATACCCCCGCAGGCGGCACAGCCAGCTTTGATGTTTCCACCAAGTCCGACGTGGGCATGAGCGTTTTTGCCGCGCTGCAACAAAATAGTACCAAGACCCTTGTCCTTAGGGGCGACGGCTACTCTTGGAGCATTAAGGGCAGCGACATGCTGACCCCCATTCCG
>JAVVRO010000086.1:0-503 GCA_036654695.1 Angelakisella sp.
GCTAAAGCGGACTGAATGGTGTTAAACATCCCTGCAATAGCGTTCAGCGGCTGCCCAAACTGCTTAGAATAGCTTAAAAAGCTGACCACGGTGCCTACCGACAGGCCGTACAGCACCGAAAAGATGCCGCCGACCAGTGCCACCAGTGCAAAGATGAGGTTGTTGATGACATTAAACAGCGGCATCATCAAGCCTGACCAGCTCTGGGCTTTTTTGCTGCTCTGGAACAGCTGCTCGTTCACCCGGGAAAACTCCTGCAATACCTCATCCTTGCGGCCAAAGGCCTTGACGGTCTTAAAGCCCAGGATGCTTTCCTCAATCGCGCCGCTCAGCTGCCCCAAGCTGCGGGACTGCGCCAAAAAGTAAGCACGGCTGCGGCTGGAAATGACCTTAGTCAGCAGTGCAATCATGGGGGCACTTAACAGCACCACCAGCGTCAGCGGCAGGTTCATGGACAGCATCACTGCCAGTGACCCTGCCAGCGTCAGTACGCTGGAGATAAG
>JAVVRO010000086.1:513-7738 GCA_036654695.1 Angelakisella sp.
GGTGGAGCTGATGCTGTCTACATCGTTGGTAATGCGGCTCATGGTGTCCCCATGGGATCGGGTGTCGTAAAAGGCAAGGGGCAGACGTTGCAGCTTGGAAAACAGCTCGCGGCGTAGCAGTGCGACCAGTTTTTGCGACACTCGCAGCATAATAACCTGATTGACTGTGCCAATGCCCCAGTTACTGAGATAGAGTGCGCCGATGACCGCCAGCATACTCCACAGCAGCGGGAGGTTGACCGCCGTGCCCTGTAAGGGGAAGGCATCCAAGGACCGTCCCACAAAGTAGGGAATCGCCACCGACACCAGCGCGGCAACCACCGTCAGCAGCACAGCACACAAAATGCTCCAGCCCCAGTGAGTGTAAATTTTAATAATGCGCAGCAGCGTGCCCTTGCCATCCTTGGGTCGCGCTCCGGGCTTAAAGCGGTTGCCGCCGCCATTTCCCGGTCCCTTGCCAAAGGAGGGCAGCTTAGTCTCGCCCTGAATATGAAGCTCCGCCACTAGGACACCTCCGTTCTGGTTTCCAGCTGGGAACGGTAGATATCCCGATAGATGGCGCAGTGGGTCAGTAACTCCCTGTGTGTCCCAAAGCCCACCGCACCGCCGTTTTCCAACACCAGTATTTTATCGGCAAACATGGCGGTAGCGCACCGTTGGGTTACCGTAATGGTAATGCGCCTGTCACCGCCCTGCTGTAACGTGTGGCGAACCTTGGCCTCGGTTACTGAATCCAGCGCGCTGGTAGCGTCGTCCAGCAGCAGAATAGGGGCGTTTTTCAGCAGCGCCCGCGCCAGCGACAGCCGCTGCTTTTGCCCACCGGAAAGATTGACCCCGCCGCTGCCAAGGGGACTGTCCAGCCCATGTGGCATGGCGTGCACAAAGTCACACTGTGCCGTGTCTAGGGCATCGTTTAACTGGGCGTCCTCGGCATTGGCAGCACCGTAGCGCAAATTTTCGGCAATGGTACCGGTAAACAGCATTGGCTTTTGCGAAACAAAGGCAATGCTGCGCCGTAGCAAATCGACATTATAGTCCCCCAGTGGGTGACCGTCCAGCAAAATTTGTCCGCTGTCCGGGTCGTAAAAGCGCAGTAGCAGCTGGCAGATGGTGGATTTACCGCTGCCGGTCGGGCCGATGACTGCCAGCGTCTCGCCCCGGGTCACGGCAAAGCTCAGCCCCTTGATGGCGGGAATGCCACTGCCGCCAAGATAGGTAAAGGTGACATTTTGCACCTCCAAGCGGCTGACCGCGGCGGGGTCTTTGCCCTGTGCGGCAAAGTCATCCTTACAGCGCAGCACCTGAGCAATGCGCTGGGTGGAAGCACGGGTGCGCACAAAGACATTAAAAATGTTGGTAATCATTAGCAGCGAGTTCAGTATCTGCGCCATGTAGATAATAAAGGCCGAAATGTCGCCCGGCCGTGCCAGATTCAGCGCAAACAGCCGACTGCCAAACAGCAGCACCAAGCCGGTGCCCAGTCCGACAGCCAGCGTCATAATGGGTGAAATAACGGTAATAATCATCTGCGCCGCAACCCCTTGCTTCTGCATGTTTTGGTTGGCAGATTCGAACCGTTCCCCCTCCTCGCGGTAGGTTCCAAAGGCCTTAACAAGTCGGATGCCCATCAGGTATTCCTGCACCACCGAGTTTAGCTTGTCGGTGGCCTGCTGTAACCGCGCAAACCGTGGGTAGCTCAGCTTCATGCTGACCACCAGCAGGAGGATAACCGCAGCCACCACGCCATAAATGACCAGACTAAGCCGTAAATTAAGCATGGAGGCCAACACAATGCTGCCAATGCAGGTCAGCGGCGCTTTTAAGAACACCCGCATAATGCCGTGAAAAAAGTGGGTCACCTGTGTGGTGTCGTTGGTCATGCGGGTAATCAGCGAGCCGCTTTCTATGCTGTCGGCGCCAGTCTCCGAAAGATTCATGATTTTGGCAAACAGGTCATAGCGCAGGTCGGCACCAATGCGCTGCGAAACATGGCTGGCCAGCAGGTTGCGGGTAATTGCGAACAGCACACCCAGCGCGGTAACAGCCAGCATCAGCCCGCCCCAATACAGCACCTGAGACAGGTTGCTGTCACGGATGCCGCTGTTAATAATATAAGCCATAAAGGTGGGGCTAAGCAGATCCAGAACTGCCTCGCAGGTCACGCAAAGCACCGCCGTCAAAAAAGGCAGCCACTGTTTTGCCAAATACTTTTTGTAAATGCCCATACCAGTCCTTCTTTTCGTTGCTTAAATGTGCAGCCGCCGGGTAAATTCACTGCGCAGCGCCTTGTCCCGGAAGGTTACCAAGGCGATAAACGAAATTGCGCTTGCCAAAACGCTGTGTACCGTGGGTTTGACAACATTCACACGGTTAAAAAGTATAAAAACGACCGGAATTACGCCGATGAGGGCGTCAATCATGAGATAGATTAGAAAATCCTCCAGCTTTAGGCGCAAAATACCGGCAACTGCCCACATGGCCAGCACCGCCACAATAAAAAAGCAGGGTGCGGCGTAGTCAATCGACCAGCGGTGCCAGCCGGTTAGCAAATCCAGCAGCAGCGCCACGACAGAATAAAAAATGGTCTGCCACAGAATAGTTTTGGGAATGTTGTGACGCTTGCGCAGTACGATGGCCATGCTGCCCCACATGCAAACTACCCCGATGGCAACCAGCAGCGACCAAAAGCCCTGCTCATAAAACAAGTAGTTTGCGGCAAAGCAGAGCACAACCAGTACCGCGGACAAAAAGAACAGAATGCGAATGAGAGTGGAATGCCCCTGCATGACCGTTGCCAGTAGTGGAAACCGGTCGTTTTCCGGTTGGGGTTGTCCGGACAGCTCCGCTTGGCACAGGGGACAGAGAAGATGACTGCCCTCGACAGTAATATTGCATTTTTCACAGCGAAGGGACATAGCGCATTACCTGCTTTCTTCCTGAATGTTGCTGACTACGGTAATCTGAGCGCCCAGCTCGTTGAGCCTGCGGAAAAACCGCATGGGTACGCCGCTGTGCTGGAATGGTTCGGTTATGGTAACGGTCAGCCGGTCGTTAAAGGTGGACAGGCAGAGCTGAATTTTGTTGGTGCTGGAGCATACCGCAAAGGTTTCGATGTACTGTGCCAGCGGTTGCGGCATGGTAATGCGCCCAAGGTTAGAAAAAGCGGCGGTCATCTGGTGCTCGGTGCGTCGCCCGAAGATGCGCAGCGTAATGTCCTTGAGCACCAGCGGAATAAAGCGGGTAAAGAGATTGCGCTCCAGCGCAGCCAGCTTGTTCATCCGCAGCGCCAGCTGTTCGGGCACCAGCTCCCGGCGAAAGCAGTCGCCCAGCGCCGCAATGATGTCGTTTAGCTCGCTGCTGCCGTCGTCAAAGCTGTATCCAGCGTAAAACAGCCCAAAAAAGTTTCGTGCCGACTGGGATTCAAAATAGGTGCGCAGATTGACCGGAATTGACAGAATGACCGGCAGCTTTTCCATCCGCTTGGGCATACAGTCGTGAATGGCCTCCACCAGCACCGCACCCAGCAGCACCGTTAGGGTAGTACCGTGACTGCGCGCCAGCGCCAGCAGGGGTTCTACCGGCATGCTGCCCTCAATCAGGCGTAGGCGGTACTCCGACAGCTTGGGGCCTTGCAGCCGGTAGGCGCGCTTGGCGGTTGATACCGCGGAGGCATGCTGCTCCCGCTGGGGGGCACCTTGGTAGTGCCGCGCAAAGCTGTCGTCCAGCTTTTGCCACAGGGAAGCATCGTAGTCCAGCGCGGGTGGGCTGTCCCCCAGCTCGTCGGCATGGACAATCAGCAGGTAGTGGTGCAGCAGGGTACGCAAAAACTGCAAGGCTCCACTGCCGTCGGACAGGGCATGGTACACCTCAGCGCTAATGCGGCGGCGGTAGTACATGACCCGAAACAAAAGTCCGCGCCGGTCGCGGTCGTACAGTGGGCTACACAGTGGCAGATGCTCCTCCTCCACCACGGCGGGCAGCTCACTTTGCTCCAAAAAATACCAAAACAGCCCTCGCCGCAGCACACTGCGGTAATGGGGAAAGGCTGGTAATGTTTTATCCAGCGCCTGTTGTAATGCGGCGGGGTCAACCTCGTCGGTGAGCTGGCAGGAAAAGCGGAAGACCTTGGGGTCACGCAGCGTGCTGTTGGAGGGAAATATTTTCGCCGCGTTATCCAGTCGGCTCCACTGTTTGCCGGCGGGCTGCTTTGTCATTGCTATCGTCATTCCTTTCGGGAAAGAGTAAGACTATTGCTCCTGTAAAAATTCGTTCATGTAGTCGAAGCTTTGGCGTACCGCGGGAAAGGCCAGCGGTAGCGCGAAAAAGCCGTGGATGGCATCGGGGATGCGATGAATTACCGTTTTGCAGCCGGCTTGCTGCAACCGCTTGCCGTACTGCTCGCCCTCGTCCCGCAGCGGGCAGAACTCGGCGGTCAAAATAAGCGTTTCGGGCTGCCCGGTCAAGTCCTCCGCCAGCAGCGGGGCAAAGTAGGGGCTGTTCCAGTTTTCGTCATTGTCCCCAAGGTACAGCTCCAGATAGTCACAGACGCGCTTGGCGGTTAGGATATAGTCGCTGCCATTTTCCACCACCGAAGCAAAGGGCGACGCGGGGCTGTGGTCGTTGTAGGTGCAGGGGTAGATTAGGATTTGCTTGGCAGGCATAAATTCCCCCCGCTGTTTTGCCAGCAGGCTGACCGCCGCCGCCAGATTGCCCCCTGCGCTGTCGCCTATTAGCAGCACACGCTCGCTGTCCAGCCCAAACCGATTGGTGTCGGTAATGACCTCCTTGGCCACGGCATAGCAGTCCTCCAGCCCGGCGGGGAAGGGACACTCCGGTGCAAGCCGGTAGTCCACCGAAATGACCATGCTGCCGGTTTGGTTGGCAATGCGCGCGCAGACATTGGTGTAGCTGTCAATATTGCCGGTAACCCACCCGCCGCCGTGGAAAAAAACGGCGATATGCTCCGGGAGTCCTTTTTCTGGCAAAAACAGCCGCACCGGAATAATATGCCCATCCACGGAAACCTGTTTGTCCCACATCTGGTAGGGACTGGCCAGTGGCGGGTGCGCAGCGTCGAACAGCACGCGAGTGCGCTGGTAGTTTTCGCACACGTTCAGGTCGTGGCGAGAGATTGCCCGCAGGGTAGCCCGCATAATATTGCTAATCGCCATATGGTTATTTCCCATCCCTTTCGGTAATAGCGTCAAAGCCCCCGGTCAAGGAGGCTTTGAGGTGGTTTATTTTGGGTCGCGATTGGCCGCGAAGTAGAAGACAGAAACCGTACCGATTCCGGTATGCGCACCAATGGTGGGGCCGATGTAATAGATTAGAAAATTATCGATGCCCACTTGCTTGGCACGAATCATCTGCTCTAGCTCCTGTGCGTCGCCCAATGCGTCGCTGTGGCAGATGTAGATGACATTGCAGTCACAGTTGCGGTCAATTTTGCGTGCGAGATGATCAGCCAGCAGCGCCAAGGCTGCCTTTTTGCCGCGTACCTTACCGTAGGGGGTAAGCTTGCCGCTGTTGTCCAGATAAATCATCGGCTTGATGCCCAGCGCAGTGCCGACCACTGCTGCGGTACGGCTGACGCGTCCGCCCCGTTGCAGGTGGAACAAATCGTCGGCTACCACATCGTGCATCAGGTTTAACCGCCGGTCGGTGACCCACCGGGCTACCTCGTCAATGGAAAGCCCCGCCTGTTGACGGCGCAGCGCCTCGCTGACCAGTAACCCCTCCCCCAGCGACGCGCACAAGCTGTCAATTACAATCAGCTTGCGGTCGGGGTAGCGCTCCGCCAAATCATCTCTGGCAATGCAGGCCGACTGGTAGGTGCCGCTGAGCCCGGAGCTAAAAGCAATGTGGAGAATATCATGGCCATCTTTTAAATAGTGCTCAAAAAAACGTTTCGAGGTATCGGGGTTGGCTTGCTGGGTCAGCGGCATTGCCCCTGCACGCATCCGGCTGTAAAACTGTTCCGGGGACAGGGAAAGGTTCACACCGTCATAACGGATGTCATCGAGGATATAATCGACGCTCAGATATGGAAGTCGGTGCCGACTGTAAAAGTCGGGCGGCAGATCGGTTGTACTGTCAGTTGTAATGATATAGTTCTTGTCGGGCATTTGCTTGACACGCTCCCTTTGTATCACAATTATTATGAAACAGTATAGCATTTTTCATTGCTTTTTACAAGTAGCCCCCCAAGGAAAACTATTTCACAGAGCGGCATAAATTATAATTTTCCCTCAGGCAGATTTCATTGCAGATTTTTGCAAATACCGCAGCGGGTCGCGCTGCGCCGCTGCCACCGCCCTCCTCCAAAACAGTGATGGTATAGCGCGGCTGTTCGGCGGGGTAAAACCCGGAAAACCAGCCGTGTACCACCTCCGCACCGTTTTTGACCGTACCGGTTTGCGCCGAGCTGGTTTTGCCGCCCCCGCCGCCCAGCATGGGGCGGGCACGCTTGCCGCTGCCACGCTCCACGACACCTATCATCATGCCGCGCAGGGTGGCGGCAGTTCGGGGCGACAGTACCTGCCGTGGGTTGACAGCTTCGGGCACAGGGAGGCATCTGCCGTCGTGGGTAACGCCCTTGTACAATGTGGGGGTAACAAAGCCGCCGCCCCCGGCGATAATGGCAGTCATCTGCGCCAGCTGTACCGGCGTGGCAGTCAGCGTACCCTGCCCGAAGGATAGGTTGGCAAGCTCGCCGGAGGAGACATCCCCGGGGTCAGCGGGCAGGCTACCGGCGGCTGATACAACGCCGTCACACAGCACAGTCGGCGTGCCAAAGCCCAGCGCTTCGGCCATATCCAGCAGCTTTTTGGCGCCCAGCTGCTGCCCCAAATTGATAAAGTAAGGGTTGCAGGACTGCTCCATGGCACCGGTCATTGACAGCTGCCAGTGGCCGGCCAGCTGGTGGCAGGCGTAACGCTGTTCCCCCAGCTGGTAGTAGCCGGGACAGACATAGCTGTAAGCAGGAAAAAAGCCGTTTTGCAGCGCCGCGGCTGCGACCGCCAGCTTAAAGCAGGAGCCGACATTGTAGGCGGCGGTTGCCCGGTTAAACAGCGGACTGTCAGGGTCATCGAGGAATGCCGCAACATGGGTTTGGTCAAAGTCCGGGCGGCTGACCATGGCCAGAATCTCCCCGCTGCTTACCTCCATAATAACCACGGCACCGCGCAGTATGGGCGCGGCAGCCTGCAAGGCAATGCGCTGAAGC